>JAOUFM010000001.1 GCA_029858205.1 Deltaproteobacteria bacterium
GGTATTCGACAGTATCGCTCTCTCTATGCCGGCCCTTTCCTTGGCAAAAAGGAAGTTGGCCTGTCCGATAATGGCAGTGGTTACGTCGGAATCGCGGCTAAGGAACGACGACATATCGACCATCGTGAGAAAAGAATTGTTCATTGCGGTATAGTAAGCGATGGCATCGGCCGCGGAAATGGTCATGGCGCTTACCGCGCTTCTCTTGTCCTGAAGCTGGTCAAGCCTGCTGACGGCGTCATTGATAAGCGACTTAAAGTCCGAGCCGTACTCGTCGATATCCATTGCCTTCAGGTCGGCCCGGAACTCGGCGATTTTTTTATCCGTATCAGAACGCTGGGTAAGGAGTTCCGATGCATTCTCCTTGCCGCCGCTGCCGAGGAAAAGGGCCGTCTGCCCCCTCTCCTTTTGCAGCTCATGTACCATGGAGCTTGTAAGCACAACGACATCTGTCACCTCGTCGAGCTTGTTCATACTGCTAAGATACGCCGCCTTGCTGACTATCTCCGATATGGAAAAATACAGCGCCGCGATTATCGGCAGAATAATCATGAGAATCAGCTTATTTCTTACCTTCATGTTTGAAAGAAATGTCATACAGTCTCTCCTTTTCTTTGTTATTAAAAAAACTACTCCTTCACTATCTCCATATCCATCTTGTCCTCGATGAGCTTAAAGACACCGGGGACGTCCAGAACCATCACGATTTCGCCTGTGCCGAGGATGCTCGCACCCGCTACACCTTCCACAGGCTCCGGAAGCCTCTCGATGAACTTTCCAAGCGGCTTAATCACCGTCTCGACCTTGCCGAGAAAACCGTCCACGATAAAGCCCACGCGTTTGCGCATGATATTCACTATCAGCACCGAGTACCTCTGTAGCTTGCTTCTATCCACCATCTTCATATCAAGCACGTCGCTAAGGAACACGAGCGGCACGGCATGATGACGAAGCATGTACATCATCTGCCCTTTTATGGACTCGATTTTTGTGATATCCACCATTATAGTCTCATCCACGTAATTTAACGGGATACCGTAGTTAAGGCTGCCCTCTTTAAGAAGGAATAGCTGCACTATGGCGAGGGTTAGCGGCATCTTCATCGTGAACTTCGTGCCAAGCCCCTTCTTGAAGCTAACATCCACGCTCCCACCAAGCTTCTCGATGTTGGTCTTGACAACATCCATGCCAACACCCCTGCCCGAGAGGTCGTCTACCTTCTCGGATGTAGAGAACCCGGACATGAAGATAATCTTCACTGCATCGTCGTCGTGGATTTCCTTTGCCTCTTCTTCATTAAGTATACCACGCACTATCGCTTCCCGCTTTATGCGCTCGGGGTCGAGCCCCTTGCCATCGTCCTCGATTTCCACGACAACCGAGTTATGCTCGTGCGAGGCCCTAAGCGTGAGCGTGCCGATAGCAGGCTTCCCGGCCTTTTTCCTGTCTTCGGGAAGTTCTATGCCGTGCCCTATAGAGTTACGTACCATATGGAGAATCGGGTCGTGCAGGACTTCTATGATGGTCTTATCGAGCTCTGTATCCTCTCCAAATATCTTCAAATCGACTTCCTTGCCAAGGGGCTTGGAGATATCCCTTACAAGGCGGTAGAACTTATTAAAAAGCTGTTTTATCGGCACCATCCTGATGGATAGCACTTCGTCCTGCAGCTGCGACGATATGGAGGCAATAAACGAGGCAACGTCGTCGAAGGCCCTGTTTCTCATCTCGCCCTTTAGCTGAAGCATGCGCGAACGCCCTGCCGCAAGCTCTCCGACGAGGTTTACGAGCTTATCGAGCCTGCCTGTGGAGACCCTCATGTACGCTGCCTCGGCCTCCGGTATATCGCGTCTCTCCTGAGCCCTTCTCTCCTTATGTCGCCTATTGCTGTCGGCCTTTTTGGCAGCCGCTGTCTTTGCGCTGTTTTTTACGTCCTTCGCCGCCTTGGCAGCCTCAAGAGAGCCCGGGCCCTCAAGAAGCGCTTCGAGCCTCTTGAATATGGCAACGAGGTCGTGGTCTACTTCCCTGCCCTCAATAAACTCAATCAGCATGTGTCTTGAAATATCGAGACCTTCGAAAAGAGCGTCGTTTATGCCCGAAAAGAACGGAAAGGCCTTGTCCCTGAGCTTTCCAAGCACGTTCTCCATCCTGTGGGCCAGGTCGGACATGTCCATGAGACCTATAAATCCGGCATTGCCCTTTAGCGTGTGGAACGCGCGAAATATCTTGTTAATGAGCTCCGAGTTGGACGAGTCCTTCTCGAGCTCAACAAGATCCTTGCCGACCGCTTCGATGAGCTCTTTACTCTCGTCGATGAACTCGCCGTAGAGTTCTTTTATGCTTATATTATCCTCTGCCACGACTACCGCCTTTCGCGAATATAACGTACTTTGACAAACGCCTACACGCCTAACGCCTTGGATACCGCCTCGATAAGCTCAGGCGGCTGAAAGGGCTTGGTAAGAAAGCTCGTTGCGCCAAGGGACATAGCCTTTTGCCTGTCTGCGTCGCCCTTTTCGCTCGTGAGCATCAGTATCGGAATGTCCTTATACGGGGTCTTGGTCTTGATTTCCTTTAAGACCTCGAGCCCGTTCATCCTCGGCATCATAATGTCGAGAATGATAAGGTCAAACGATTCCGTTCCAAGCTTCTCTAGCGCCTCGATGCCGTCGTTTGCGGTCACGACGTCGTAGCCCTTATACTTAAGCGTGAAGCTTATGAACTTCTGCGTGGCCGGTGAGTCTTCGGCGCTTAGTATCTTCTTTGCCATCATTACCTCCTTGGTTGGTACAAAAAATATTTCAGGACAATACTTTCTCTGCCGTTATCGAACGCAGCTATACACTTAGTCCGGCCTTAAGCGAATTTTCGAACTCCCCGGATGCCGCCGGCTTCTGGTACACCATGCCTCCCGGATGAAAACGCATGGCAAAGGGCACCTTTCTTACGTCAACCGACTCGGCGTTGCCAAGAAGGAGAAAACCTCCGGGCGCGAGCAGCCTTAGGAATTTCGCCGCTATCTTCTCCTGCACATCGTCCGGAAAATATATGAACACGTTCCTGCAAAACACGAAATCCAGCGGCGCCAGGCGCGACGCGTGCATGTCTATCTCGGTTAGAAGGTTCAGGTGCGCGAAGTTTATCATGTTCATCACGGATTCCTTTGCCGCGTACTCCTCTCCCCTCTTGTAAAAATACTTATCGACGATTTCCTTTTGCATGTCCGTGAACCTGAACCCCGGGAAAATCCCTTTTCTCGCAAGCGAGAGGGCGCGCGTCGAGATGTCCGTTGCCATTATCTGCGCTGTCCACGTCGAGAGAAGCGGCATGGCCTCGTGAAGTATTATGCCAAGCGTGACCGGCTCCTCGCCTGTAGAGCATGCAGCGCTCCATATCTTTAGCGTCTTGTCGTTTGTCTGCTTCTTTCTCTCGAATGTCTCCTTTAAAAGCACGTCCCTGAAACTTTTAAGCTGATCGTGGTTCCTGAAAAACGACGTCTCCTGCACGGTTATGAGGTTCACGAGCTGCTGAAACTCTCCGGAATTGGTCGGACTGTACTTTAAAAAGTAATAGTACTCCTCGAATGTCGAGATGCTTACCGCAGCCATCCTGTCCAAGAGCCTGTATTCAAGATAGTCCACTCTTGTATCCCTTATATGTATGCCCGTACGCTCCCTTATAAGGTCGCGTATGATAACGAAGTCTTTGCTCGGTATCCGCTTTGCCGGTTGTTGTGTCATTTACCCGTGCCTTGCCATAAGTTCCTGAGCAGCCTCTCTCACAAACTGGTTCTCGTCGTCAGCCACCTTCCTGACGGCAGAGATGTACTTCTTGTTGGTGCAAAACCCTATGGAGCACACAGCTGCCTCTCGCACCTGCCAGGAACTGTCCTCGAGAAGAGAGACAAGGGCCGTGCAGCTCTCGTCGGAGGCAAAGGTCGAGAGCACCTCGGCAATCGTCTTTCTAACGTCCTCGTCATCGTCCTTTAGCATGGATATGAGTTCCTTTAGCGAACTCTCGTCTTTAAGCGCCCCGATGGACTTGACACTCGCTATCCTCACGAGCCCGACAGGGTCCTTTAGCCCCTTGTGCAGAGCAACAACGCCACGCTTATCGCCCACCTGCCCAAGCGACACGGCGGCATGGTACCTCACCCACATGTCGTCATCGTTTGCAACAAGCAGACAAAGCGGCTCAACGCCCCTTTTATCCTTGAGCTCGCCGATTACCGTTGCGGCGGATTTCCTTAGCACAGCATCGTCGCTTCCAAGAAGCATGATAGGCAGCGAACCTATCTTTATATCCTCTATTTTGGCAAGGGCCACCACTGCCGCGTTCTTTACAAGCGGGTCGTGGTCCTTCAAAAGCGGCTCTATCAACTCTACCGCCCGCTTATCCCCTTTTTTGCCGAATATCTGTATGGCAGAGCGCTTTAGCGACGAATCGTCGCTGGCAAGCGCGCCCTTCAGGTTCGAGAACAGCTCGTCTGTCATCGGATACGCGCTAACGCCCTCAACAGCCGCGTGCCGCACCTTTTCCGAATCGTCTTTAAGAAGCTTTATCATCGTGGTAAGGCCGCCGGCCGGCGCAAGCCTTCCGACCGCTATGGCCGCGGCCCTTCTTATATCGTCGTCCTCGTCGGTAAGAAGCGGTATGAGCGCGCCCTCGCCCTCGCGTATGCCGATTTCTCCAAGCGCCTCTATGGCAAGAAGCCTCGCCCTTTTCTCCGGTATGGAGAGAAGGTCTAGAAGTGTCGGAACCGAGGCATTTCCAAACCCTATCATGGCCTCGTACGCAGAGACGCTTAAGTCCTCGTCTTTCGCGCTAAGCTTCGAGGCAATGGGCTTTAACGCGGGCTCGATTTTCAGCCACCCGAGTATTACGGTCGCGGCCTTGCAGACCTCGGGCTTTTCCGAGCCAAGCGCCTTCAATCCTGACTTTATGAGAAGTTCGGAGTTTATCTTCGCGTTCCCGGGAATATTGTACGGAGGGGTTGCCCTCTGCTTTAAGACCATCAACGCCTTGAGTATTGCGTTATTTAGTTCGTCGTTCTCCGCATCAATGGCAGCGGCGATATCGGGCATTATGGATATGTCCGCGATATTGCTTAGCGCCTCGACGACCTGCGCCTTTATGAACGTGTCGGTCGAGAGCATGCTCTTAAGCTTCGGTATGGCCCTCTCATCGCCTATCATGGAAAGGGCTTCGACGGCAGCGCTCTGGAGCCACATGTCCTTATCAAGGAACTTAAGAAGGTGTTCTGTTGCTTCCTTATCGCCTATTTTTCCAAGCGCCTGTATGATGTAGTACTGGACGTCAACAACGGAATTATCGAGGGTCTTTAAAAGCTTCTTGGTGCCGCGCTTATCCTTTATATCGCCGATGACGTCTGCAGCGTAGCGGACTATGTTGGGGTCCTTGTCGTTTAGCGCGTCGAGCACGACGTTTATGGCCTTGTCGCCAAGGCCCGTTAGTATCTCTATGGCCGAACTTCTAACCCTCGCGTCCTCGTCCTTCAAAACAGAAAGAAGAAGCGGCATGCCCATGTCGCTGCCTATTTTGATCAAGGCCTCGACCGCTGCCTCCCTTACGAGCCACGATTCGTCCCTGAAGGCCTTTATCAGCGGCCTAACCGCCTCGTTGGCGCCGCTTTCGCCAAGATACCGGCACGCATCCCTTCTTACGAATTCATCGTGATTCGAAAGTTTCTCGATGACAGCTCTAAGTCCCATGGAATTTTCCTCCCGCAAGTGTCACTCCCGCAAATACGATTATACTCAGATGCCGATACGCTTGAACTCGACGTTAAAAGTCTCGATACGGCGCTTAAGGTCGTCGGAACTCGACGCAAGCTCCTTGATGGCCTTAATGTTCTCCGATGAAATGTACTCTATTATCTCGATTGCCTGAAGTATCTGGTCGGAATCGTTTTTCTGGCCCCTGGTTATATCGAACATCTCCTTGACCATGCCCTTGACCTCTTCTATGACCTTGGTAACATAGGCATTGGCCTTTTCCTGCTCGAGGTTTGCCGCGGCAACGTCCTGGGTGATGGTGACCATCCTCGCTGCCGAGACCTTTATCTTGTCGCTTCTTTCGGAATGCTCTTCCATGGCCGCGGCGACCTCGCGTATATAGCCGACTTCGTCCTGGATGGACTTTTTCACCTGCTTAGCCTCGTTCGACTGCTGCACCGTGCTCTCGGCTATCAGGCGCGCCATCTCGGAGGCCTTCACCGTGCTCGAATGTATCTTCTTTAGCGCAGCTCCTGCCTCGTGCGCGAGCTTAACGCCGTCCTCTGCGCTCCACTTGCCCATCTCGTTTGCCTGTATGACGTCGCTAACCATGTTCTGAATGCCGCCGATGATGCCTGAAATCTCAACGGTCGACTGCGCGGTCTGCTCTGCAAGGCGCTTTATCTCGTCTGCAACAACGGCAAAACCCTTGCCGTGCTCGCCTGCCTGCGCAGCGATTATAGACGCGTTCAAAGCAAGAAGGTTCGTTCTGTCGGTTATCTCGTTTATGACGTTTACGATATCGCCTACCTCGCCCGACTTCTCGCCGAGTTTATGGACGACGTTCGCGCTCTCGATGACGATTTCCTTTATTCTCGTCATGCCGTCGATGGTCTTTGTTGCCGAAGCGCTTCCGAGCTCGGCGTCTCTTTTTACGGCCTCCGACAAAGCGTACGACTCCTTGGCGCTGCGTTCAATCTCCTTTATGGCCGCGTCTATCCTGGCAACCGCCTTCGACGTATCGTCCGACGATTCGGAGAGCCCTGTAAACCGCTTCCTTATCTCGCGAACGGAATTGACCATGCCCTCGATATTGGCAGAGACCTCTTTGACATTATTTAAGAGGTCCTGCGTCGACCTGCTTATCATCTTGTTCGACTCGACCATGTCGAGAATCGAGTTCGTGGCCTTCTCGGCATTCGGATAAAGGCGCTCGACCATGCCAACGAGCTTCATTATGGAGGCCGATATGCCTTCTATGGAATGCGCGGTTTCCTTAAGAGAGAACGACTGCGCGTCCGTGCCAAGGGAAATCTGGTCGGCCTTCACGGCAACGCCCTTGATATAGGCCGTAACGTCCTCGAGCGGCCCCTTTAATCCCTTTACCGCGTCGACAAGCTCGGAGAGGACAGAGGCAAGCGCTATGTCTACCGGTTCATCGCCCTGCGTAAGACGGTCGGCGTATCTGCCCATCCCTACGGAAACAACGGCGGTATCGACGGCCTTCTTGTCCTCGGTCCTGCGCGACACGTAGACAAGGACATTGAAAACCGCAAGCAGTATCATTAGCGTTACGTCAATGGAGATATTATTCAGGGAAACACGGCTTATGAACAATCCCAGCAGCAGGCCGGAGTTCAAAAGCACCTGTATTTTAATGCTCCTGAGTATTTCTGAGGTCATACTTTATTCAAGGCGCTCTACTTTAGCACCCTGTTTATCCTCTCCATAAGATCGGACGGGCTAAACGGCTTTACGATGTAATCCTTTGCGCCCATGTCCAGGGCCTTTTGCACCCTTTGTGAGTCCGATACGGCCGTAAGCATGATTACCGGCACGCCCTTGGTCTCGGGAATTTCCTTAAGCACCGCGAAGGTTGCAAACCCGTCCATCTGCGGCATCATCATGTCGAGAAGTATCAGGCTCGGCGTCTTTATTTCCTTACTCTTCAACTTCTCGATGGCCTCTTCGCCGGACACGGCATACTGCACATCGAAACCCTTGGAAATGAGCAGAAAGCTCATCATCTTATCGTGTCTTGTGTCGTCGTCTATCACGAGTATGCACTTCTTAACCGACATCTTTGACAATCCTCCGTTTATTAGTGCGTTGCTATCGGCAGAACCCGAAACTGCGGCGCGCCCCCGGATGTGAATAAGGCGCGCTTCCTTGAATCACCAACAGCGCGCGCCTCTATAGCCTGTAAAAGGCTGCAATTATCCGTCAAGCGATATTGAGAAGCTTTTTTGCCGTGTCGATGAGGCCGGTGGCGTGTATGGGCTTGGTTATGTACGAATTGGCGCCAAGCGCCAGTGCCCTGTCCCTGTCCTCCTGCCCGCCTTCGGTGGTTATCACCACTATCGGAACGTCCTTGTTGTTCGGGTCCTTGCGTATGAGGCTCACGAGCTTTATGCCGTCCATTATCGGCATGTTTATGTCGGTAAGAATCAAGTCGAACTTGCCGCCCGATATCTTCTTCAAACCGTCAACGCCGTCATTGGCCTCGACTATCTCGACATCCTTTAGCCGCTTTAGCGTGAAGGTTATCAGCTGACGCATGGTCGGCGAATCTTCGACAACGAGAACTTTAGCCATAATAGAAAGACCTTTCTCCTTTGATAAATTTTACTGACAATCCCTGCAAACGCCGTAGAAGTTCACGTGCGCCGAGCTAACCTTGTACATGTCCCCTACACCCTCAGGAAGCATCGTCTCGAGACCGAAGTCCTTGAACACGTCCCCTATCTTGCCGCACTTGGTGCATATCACGTGATGGTGCGGCGTTGTGTTCGGATCATAGTGACGTCTTTCGTTGTCTATCGTGAGCTCAAGCACCGCTCCGCTCTCCTTCAATGCCTGCACGGTGTTGTAGACTGTGGCAAACGATATGGCAGGATGCTTCTTTCTTATGCCGGCGTATATGACCTCGGCGCTCGGATGGTCGGTTCTGCCGTCCAGGAACTCGAATATTGCCATACGCTGCGGCGTGAGCTTAAAGCCGCTTTTTCTGACCTTTTCCATCATAATGTTTGCATTCATCGATACACTCCAAAAACAGTAGTAAAAGCTACTTAGTCATCAAATCTATGAAGCCCTGTATGGTCGAGAGCTTTCTCTCGGACTCGGAATAGAGCTTGGAGCTAAATATCGCCGTTGCCGTGTGACCGGCAAGAAGCGTGAAGAGCTCGTAATCGAGCTTTGTGAACTTGTCCTTTTGCGCAAGGAGCGAATAGATGACGATGGTGCCTATGACGCGCTCCTTTATCTTCATGGGTATGCAGACGATTGGCTTGGTGACGTCGTACTTGGCGCCGAAGGCCAGGTTCTCGGCAAAGTAGTTTTCTCCGGTCTCGGCGGTCTTTCCGATTATGCCTTCTCCAGCCGGCACCGGCGCTACCTCTTCCTTTTCCATGCCCTCGGTAGCAACGACCGTCAACCTGCTCGTCTTTTCGTCAAGTAGCATCAGAGCGAACTTCTCCGCGCCGACGAGATTTATGATTATCTCAAGTATTATGCGAAGCACTTCGTTGAAGTCGAGTGTCGAGTGCAGCTGATAGCTCGCGACATAGAGGTTGGCCATGATGTTATTCTCGTTCTCTATCTCGATGTAGCGCTGAGCGAAGTCCTGGTTCTCGGCCTCGACCTCCTTGTAACGGTCCTGCAACTTGACCTTTTCCTCGGAAAGCGCGGCGAGCTGTTTTTGCAGCTTATCGAGCTGCGAGGATAAGTTCGCATCCCCGCTTGCCATGCCAATTGTCGTATTCGCTTCCTCGAGTTGGGCAACGCGGTACCTGAGCTTCTCGTTTTCCTTCAATATCTCGTTGGTAAACTCGGTGCCCTTTTTGAGGATATTGAGGATTTCCTCTCCCCTGCCGCCGGAGAGCAATCCTTTTTCAATATCCTGCTCAAGGTCCTTATCCTTGCTCATAAAAAAACCTCCTCATTATGCTGTGAACGGATAAACATCACTACGCTAATCTGGCGTCCACTACAAGTTATGAATTTATCGGAATAATATCGAAAATTTTAACATAAAACCCTTTATCGCACAAGGGGTATTATTAAAAAAATGCTTAATCTGCCCAACATCAAAAAACGAACGAAAACGGGGCATTACAGATACCCTCTTTAGAGCCCTTCGCCCGCTTCAACCGCCTCTGCCTGGCCGATAAGCTCCTTGAACTTTCGCACGCTTTCCCCCGGCAGTTCGTGGCGTTCAATGTAAGACCGCTCGATATCTTCAATAAAGAACCTGTCAAAACCGCTGTTTTCAATGAAATCCTCGCGTATCTTCGTATCGAAGGAAACTATCAGCTTGGGCAACACCTCGTTTAAATAAAATATCTCCATCTTTAGCGTCGTGAAAACCTTCATCATGACGTTCTTTGGTATCTTGGAAATAGGGCCGTCCTTCAAAAGGCTCTTTAACGCCTCCTTCAAGAACCCGTCCTGCTCCTTTACGTCTATCTCCATGAAGCTTGGCACTTTATCGAGGCGGTCCTTTGCGGTCTTATAGAGAACCTGCACCATCTTGTTCTCCTCGTTTATCTTGGCTATCTCTGTGGCAACGTCGTTTAAGGACTTATAACCGTTCTCGACCTCTTTTAGCCCCGTCGTAATCGCGTTTATCTTCCTTCTTCCGGCGCCAAGGAGGTACGGGTCTCTTAAGAGGTCGTCTATGAAGAGCTTATTATAGAGCCCTGGAGAAAGTTCCTCGAAGCTCTTCTTGTTGCCAAGGAGGCTTCTTAGCTTCTCAACCGACACGTCGTCGTCCATAAAGGACATGTGATTTATCATCGATGACGTGGTGTCGAACCTGTCGAAGTACGTAATCAACTCGCTAAAACGCTCGAAGGCCGTTACGTTTCCGGCCTTGAACTTCTCATCGCACATCCTGCCGGCATCGAGCATAAGGCCGTCGAAGCTCTGGTCGCGGCTCGCCATCGCCGCCTTCTTGTTGACAAGCAGCTTGACTACGTCGTCCTTACTTATGACGGCGTCCAAACCGCCCTCCATCATGAAGAGCCCCTCGAGAAGCGCCCTGGTCTCCCTCACGAACTCTGGTTCGTCGTGCTGCGCGGCAAGGGCCTTGTCCTTCAGAAGCATTTCGTCTAGCGCATCGAAGAGATAATGCGGTATGTTGTTCTTTATGGCAAGGGCGCGGAGCCTGTTTAGCGCGGCAAGGTCCTTTGCGGCTATTTCCGCCATGCTTTCGAAGGATATGAGTATGTCCTTATACTCGTCCACGACGCGCTTGTTGTCGCGGTGATTGTACATGACGTCTATCTTTATTCTCTCCTGCTGGTACTGGTCGATGCCGAATTCGGCGGCAAAGGAGTTAAGCACCCTGTCGTCGTCCTCTGTTATGATGCGCTTTTCGAAATACAGTTCCTTGAAGAAATCGCAAAACCGCTTATTGACGCGGTTCACAATCCTAAAGAGAAACACCACCGGGTTATAGCCGTCGAGATCGGCGGTAAGCTCCGATATCAGCGACATGTCGTCCTCGCGCCCTATGGAAGGCGTGTACTTAAGGGTCTTGCCAATTAGCCTTAGGAGTTCCTCCTGCTTTGCCTTTATGTCGCCGGGGATATCGACGCTTATGAAGAAGTAATAGTTCGTAACGGCATTGCCGTCCATGAACATGCTATCGAAGTTTATGGAGCCGTCCGTTTCGTTTGTGAACTTAAGATGCGCCTTGTCCTTGTCGAACCCGACGCCGTACATCGCAAGACGGTTTAGAACGTCCTTTCTTACAAGGTCCTTGATTGGCTGCTCAACACCGAACATGTATTTACAGAAGCTGCCGCCGTTGCCGCGGTGCCTCACGCCGTTTTTATCGAGTATAATCTCGTTGCCGGCGTAGAAAAAACGGTCCGAGCCGTTATCCTGCTGCTCGTAGAAATGACGGTGCATGAGCGCCTTGCCGGCTATCGTGGCAAAGTACTCGACAGTCTCGTTCACCTTACCGTGAAATGTCATTTCCTGTATCATGCTATAATCCCATCCATCCTATATAATATATAAAACAAGCAGTTATGGCAATTCCAATCTATTGGCTCTCCGTCTGCCTCTTTAATGCCTCATTTTTGCACGCGGTGACTATAGCCGGCGCTATGGAGTTAAGCGGCAGCACCTCGTCGACCGAGCCAGTAGCTATGGCCTCCTTTGGCATACCGAATATGACGGAGGTCTCCTCGGACTGCGCGATGATATGCGCGCCCTTTGCCTTTAGCGCCTTAACGCCCTCCTTGCCGTCGTTGCCCATGCCCGTTAGCACAACTGCCACGGCCAGATGCCCGAACAACTCGGCCCCGGATAAAAACATCTTATCCACAGAGGGCACAAACTTATCTGTCCCACCAGTGGTAAGATGTGTCTTTATATCTATGCCGTCGTGCACAAATGTCATGTTGTACCCTCCAGGCGCTATGAGCATCCTGCCCTGCCTGAGCACAGAGCCGTGCGAGGCTTCCTCGACCTTGATATAGGAAAACCTGTTTAGCCTGTCGGCAAACGAGCGCGTAAACCCGGCCGGCATGTGCTGCGACACGGCAAATGCGGCAGGCACGTCGGCAGCAATCATCGCGCAGATGGTGTTTAGCGCGGCAGGGCCTCCGGTTGACGAGCCGATTAGCACAACGGAAAACGGAAAGGCAACCGCCTTTTTCCCGGTAAAGGGCTTTGCGGTATAGAGCCTGCCCATCTCGATTGCCTTCGAGGGCTTTACCGCGTCTATATTCATGGACGAGGCCATGGCAATCTTGGTCAGGAGCTCGTCCTTTACGTTATAAAGGTCTGTGGACGCAAGGTGTGTCGGCTTTGCGATAAAGTCGACCGCGCCAAGCTCCATGGCCTTGAAAACGAACCTCACCTCGTCTCTCGAGCTTATTACTATGACCGGAGTCGGGAAATTACTCATGAGGATACGAAGGAAGGTAAAGCCGTCCATCTTTGGCATCTCGAGATCAAGCGTGATGACGTCGGGCTTTAACTCGATTACGCGCTTCATCGCGTCCTCGCCGTCCACGGCAGTGCCCACGACCTCGATAAGCGGCGAGGTTTCTAGCATCTCCTTGATGGCCTTTCTGTTGAAGGCCGAATCGTCTACGACAAGCACTCTTTGTCTTTTATACATAAGTACGCCTCAAAGCGCCGGTTCCTTTACCGCATGGCGCAGCGGTTTCTGGTACACCATGTCGTTCTTGAAGTGCTTTAGCGTGAACTGTGTAGTGATGTTCATCAGCGATTCCGAATGCCCAAGCATCAGATACCCCTCGTCGTCGAGCATCCCGTAGAACGTCTCCATGACCCTCTTTTTGGCCTTTGTGTCGAAGTATATGATGACGTTTCTGCAAAATATCACGTCCATGCGCCCAAGGAGCTCGACCTTCATCGGATCGAGGAGATTGACGTGCGAGAAGGTAACCATGGACTTCGGCTCGTCTGCGAGCCTCTTACGGTCGCCCTCGTCGATAAAGTACTTCATCCACTGCTCGTCCACGCCCCTGAAGGAGGCCTTGCCGTAAACGCCCTTTCTCGCAACGCCCAGCACGCGGTGGCTTATATCGCTTCCGAGTATGTCGACCTGCCATCCCTTTAAGAGCCCCTTCTTTCGCATTTCCAGAACAAGCATGGCGATGGAATAAGGCTCTTCCCCGGTCGAGCACCCCGCGCTCCAGATGCGAAGCACCTTCTCGCGCTTGCGCGCGGCTATCTCGGTTATTATTTCCTCGCTAAAGGCCTTTAACTGGTAGTTCTCGCGGAAAAAGTAGGTTTCGTTGGTGGTGAGGTTGTCGGCGACCTTGGCCATCTCCTCGTCGCGCTTTATATCGTAGCGAAGGTAGAGCGCGTAGTCTCGAAACGTCTCTAGCTGAAGCTCGCTAACGCGCCTCGACAAACGCTTCTCGAGAAGGTACTTCTTGTCCGGCTCGAAAAACAGTCCGCAGTACTCGTATATGACGTCGCGCAGATCGCAAAACTCGTCATCGGACATCGCAAGAGCTATATTTTCGGAAAAAAGAGGCATAGCATTCCATAAAACGCCGGCAACCGCGCCGCTTAGCGCGCTCCGAGCTTTATAAGTTTATCCTCCGCTGCCCTGACAACCTCCGAGTCCTCATGCGAAAGCCCGAGCCTCAAAAACGCTATCGCGGCCCCGCCCTTTGCCTCGTACACGGCGTCCATGGTCATTATCGCAACAAGCGGCGTCTCGCGCTCTATCGCATGCTCAAGGGCATTCGACGCGTCGTCCGACTCAAACCTCGATAGCCCCTTTAGCGCGGCGCCCCTGACCCACACGTCGTCGTCCTTGGATGCGAGAATAAGCAGCTTCTCGACCTCTTCTCCGCCTAACTTTTCCAGCGCCTTTGCGGCCGAGAGCCTGACCTTCACGTTCTCGTCAGCAAGGGCTATTGCCAGGTGCTCGACCCCGTGCTCCACCCTGGCAGCGCCAAGCGCCGTCGAGGCAACGCGCCTTACCTCTGCGTCCTCGTCCTTCAACAGAGCAAGCAGCGCCTTTTCGGCCTCCTTGCACTCTATGGTGCCAAGCACCGCAGCTATGTGCTTGCGAAGAGCAGGCTCCTTGCCCTTGGAGAGCTCCATTATGCTCTCAACGACATCCTTGGGGTGCTGCTTTGCCAGCACGATAAGGGCCTTTGCCGCGGCCTCGGAAACATCGCTATACCTGTCGGCAAGAAGCGTTGCCACGTCGCCTATGGCCTCAACAGCGCCAAGACGCGCAATGGATTTAAGCGCCGCCGAGCGCGTGTGTCCGTAAGGATCCTTCAATGCCGTCTTTAACGTCGGGAGGGCATCTCGCACCCCGGCGTCCCCAAACACCGCGCAAAGCATGGCGCGCGTTTTATCGTCGCTGGATTCGCTAAAACATCTTATTATATCGGCAGGAACCTCCCTGACGGCAATGCTCTCTATCGCGCCCTTTAAGTCCTCGCTCAGATCGTCGTCGCCGGAAAGCGCAAATAACGCCGGAAGGTTCGCTGCGGAGCCTGATATGCCTATCAGGTCGATGGCCGCGATAACCACCATCTTATTTGAAGAAGACAGTAACTGAGTCAAAAGCCCGGGGTCGGAGTTATCACGGATAATCGGATAGTGCTTGCGTATATCAGAGCGACCAAGCGAATTAAGTATCTTTACTATGCTCACGGCAGATGCGGCCCTGCTCTTCTCGCTCCTGTCCTTTAGCCCTTTCACAAGATGCTCGAGCGCAGAGGCGCTTAACGTGGCGCCAAGGGCCTCCATCGCCGCTTTTCTCAAAAACGGCTCGTGTATGCTTTTCGCTACCGGTTCTACAGGCACTCCCCTGCCTATCTTTGCAAGGGACTCGAGCACGGAAAACCTCAACCACTGATCTTCGTCCTTTTCCAGAAGATCTACAAGCGTTGTCACAGCCTCCTCGCCGCCGATTTTTCCGATGGCCTCGCCTGCCGCGGCCTTGACATTGGAATCATTGTCCCTCAACGCGCCAATCAGCCCCTCTACAGCGCACCTGTCGCCTATGTCGCCGAGTATGTCGGCGGCGAACTTCCTTATGGCCTCGTCCTTGTCCTTGAGCGCCGCCAAAAGGAGCCTTAGCGATGCGCCGCCGGCCTTGGTAAGAAGCTCTACAGCCGAGTTCCTCAGCCCTGCGTTATCCTGGTTCCTTAGCGCCTCTATCAGGCGGCTTATAAGGGACTCGTCTCCGATATGCGGCGTCAGGGCGTCGGCAGCGGTCTTTCTCACGCGCCAGCTCAAATCGCCAAGGGCCTCCATAAGAAGCGCCGCAGAATCATCGAAGGCACGGCTGCGCAGAGACTCGACA
Organism: Deltaproteobacteria bacterium; assembly: GCA_029858205.1. Classification (NCBI taxonomy): domain Bacteria; kingdom Pseudomonadati; phylum Myxococcota; class Myxococcia; species Deltaproteobacteria bacterium. Next base: position 15,559 of record JAOUFM010000001.1, read on the forward strand.
GCGGCTATGCGCGACTCTTCATCAGGGTCAGCAAGTTTTTTTCGTATATCATCTGTCATAGAATTGATATGCCGGCGATAACACGCTTACCTGCCCCGCGCCTAACGGCCGTCACGCAAGGCGACGGCGGCGCGCAGACAGAAAAGCGGCTTAAAAAAACACGTCAGGAGCTTATGCCGTACTCCCGCTTCTTAGCTGCAATGAATTCTTCGAAGGCCTCTTTTAGATAAGACTCGGGCCGTATCTCCGGTGTCGAGAGCCTCTTCTTGAAATACTTTATGCCGTCCTTTATATCGTCCATCAAAAGATTATAGAGATTGCCGCCCTTGATGCCCTCCTCCACGGCATCGTTATTATACAAAACGATGTCGGAGACGATAATCCTCGCGAGTTTTCGTGCCCTTACCGTAACGTCGTCGGCATTAGGGTCGATGGGCTGGGTCGAGTTCTGGAGCGCGTCGGCGTACTTATCTGGCTCATACGACGTCGGCATCGGTGCCGGTGCGGCCGCGCCGCTGATACTCGAGCCCAGAAGGTTTTCCAACTTGGATATGAACATGTCGTGTATGTGGTGGCGCTCTATGTAGTCGTCTGCGCCGTAAAGAGAGGCCGGGTTCCTCTTGTACCTGGTCTTGTCGTAGACAGCGGTCATGAGTATCACCTTTATCCTGGAAGACAGGTGCGCGTTCTCCTTTATATGAGAACAGACCTCGAAGCCGTAGAGCTTTGAGAGCGCGACGTCGAGCACCGCAACGTCGGGCTTCACCTCCTCGACTATCTTCATTGCCTCTACTCCGTCGTATGCGCTTAGCATCTCGGCAGATGTCGCCGCCAATGCGTCCTTGAAAGCTATGTGCACGGCGCTGTCGTCGTTTGCTATGAGTATCTTCCATGTCCTGCCGGCTATAGCCTTTTGCCCCGCGCCGTCCCATACAAACACGTTCGAACAGACCTTGCAGCGCATCTTGGCTCCAGGCGGCGGAAGCTTCGCATCATCGACCTCGAAAACGGTAGAACATCCCGGACATGTTATGTTCACGCTGTTGGAGCCTCCTTATCGGTTATAACCTCTAATCCGTCGAACGAGAGCTTCTCCTTCGAGGTCAGTATCTTGTCGATGTTGAGTATCATCACAAGTTCATCCGAGTCCCACAAAACGCCTTCCAGGTAATCGGTATCCACGCCCTTTACCACGTGCGGGGCTTCCTTAATCTCGTTTTTCTCCGTGTTGATTACCCTCTCGACCGAGTCCACTATCATGCCGGTATCTTTCCCTCCAACCTTTACGATAACAACGCGCGTCTTCGCACCGCGCTCAGCGCCGGCAATGCCGAGCCTTTTACGCATGTCGATTACCGGCACGGCCTGGCCCCTCAGGTTCATCACGCCTTCGATAAAATCAGGCACCTTGGGCACGGCCGTTATCTTCTGAAATCTTATTATCTCGCGTATCTTCATTATATCGGCTGCGTACATGACGTCGCCGACCTTGAAACACGCAAATTGCACGCTCATATGTCCCTATACCCTGGAAAGTACTTTATCAACCGCGATGAGTATGAACGGCCTACCATCGCACCTGCCAATAGCCTGTATCGTCTCGGTATCGAGCGAGTCCACCATTGGCGGCGGCTCAAGCGTCTTTCTCGGCACCCTTACAACCCCTTCGATAGCATCTACCTTGAAGCCCATCAGCTCTTCACCGTCCTTGACTATGATAATACGCTCCCTAGATATCCCGGCCTCGTCCATGAAGCTCGGCTGCACATAGCCTTTTATGCTAAGGGCCGTTGGCAGATCCATCACCGGCACGACAGTGCCTCTTAGCGAAAGGACACCGAATATAACGTCCGGGGCCCTTGGCACATCGGTTAGATCCTTGGTCTTTATTATCTCGCGTATCTCGAGTATGTCGATGGCGTATATCTCCCTGCCTATCATGAAGGTAATTGCCTCGAGGTCCTCGCCTGCAGCTTCCTCTGACTCAACTGGCGCAGCCTCAGACACTTCCTCCGGCATAGGCGCAGTAACCGCCGCCGCTTCGCCGGCAGCAGGGGTATCGTCGATTATGTAATCCTCCATCACCTCGGAAGGCGCTGCGGCCAGAGGCTTCGTGGACGCAGCCTCTGGCGTATCGTCTATAAGATAATCCTCGCTGCCCTCGGGCTGCGCCTCTGGCACGGTGTCGTCGATGATGAAATCAGCGCTGTCATCAAAAGACACGGCCTCGACCTTTGGAGCCGCTTCGGCAACTTTTTCAAGCGCTTCCGGAGTATCGTCGATTATGAAATCATCGTCAGGCGCCGAAGGCCTTGGCGGCGGACTAACGATATCGAGAGATGCCTCGTCAACGGACACTGCGCGAGGCAACACCTCGGGCACTGCGTCTTCCTTTGGCGCCAAGTCCTTTAGAGCCGCTTCTTTCGCAGCCTCCATCTGTTTTGCTTTTTTTCTTATCTCGGCTATGTCCATACGTTAACTCTTCCAGTTTATGAAGCCGAAGTCTCTTGCAACGTCCACAACGACCTCGCTGTCTATTATGGAGTCCTCCCTGCCAAACCCGACTATTATCGAGTTACTCGATAAATTATTTATCTTCCTCGGTATGCCGCCCGAGAAACGGTATATGGCCTCGAGCGCTGCCTCCGTAAAAAGAGGCTCTTCCCTTCCGGCCCTTTTAAGACGGAATGCAATGTACTCCTTTGTCTCCTCGAACCCGAGCGCAGGGATATGGTACTGTATGCCGATTCTCTGCCTGAAAGGCTCGAAGTACCCGGACATGAGACGCGTCTTTAATTCCGGCTGCCCTAGAAGCACAAGAGAGAGAAGGTTTGCGTCGTCGAGCTGCAAATTCGTTATAAGCCTCAACTCGTCAAGCCCCTCGTTACCCGGAATAAGCTGCCCCTCATCCACTATAAGCACCGGGCACACGCCTGCCTGGTAGAATTCGAAAAGCTTCGTGCCGATTTCGTCAATAAGCTCCGTTCTGTACTGGCTCGGGTTCTCGACACCGAGCTTTATCGCAAAGAGCCTTAAAAGCTCGCCCTGGGAAAAAAGCGGCGCAACGATGTTGATTATCTTGAACCTCTCGTCAAGAGAGTCCATCAAGCATCTCGACAGAGTCGTCTTGCCTGCCCCGACCTCTCCTGTGAGAACGACAATCTCTCGTTCCTCGACACCGTACTTTAACCTCGCAAGCGCTTCCCTGTGCGCCCGGCTAAGATATAGAAACTCCGGGTCCGGCGTCTTGCTAAAGGGTTTTTTCGATAGTCCGTAAAACGCCTCGAACATGCGCTACACCTTGTCTCCGCTGTAAGATGTCCTTCCGCCCATGAACTCCTCGATTATGCCGCCAACGTCGAGCACGAGTATGGTCTCCTGCTTATAGTCGGTCGCGCCGGCGATTACGCCTATGTTCTTTAGCCTCTTGCCAATTGACTTTATCACGATGTCCTGCTGCCCCTTAAGATCATCGACAACGAGCCCGAGCCTCTTTTCCGCAAGCCCAACGACTATGACGTACTTGGCCCTGCCGCCTTCCTTCGTTATGCCGAGAAAATTCCCAACCCTCACAAGCGGGATATTGGTGTCCCTAAGATGCACGTACTCCTTTTCCTCGACAGTCTCTATCGACGAAGGTTCGAGAATAAATGTCTCGAGTATGGAGTTAAGCGGCACGGCAAACCTTCTCCCCCCTGTCTCCGTTATAAGGGCGCGCATGATGGCAAGCGTCATCGGCAGCACGAGCGACATGGTGGTGCCTTTGCCAAGCGTGCTCTCTATGTTGACCATTCCCGAGAGCGCAGCGATGTTGCTTTTGACGACATCCATGCCTACACCCCTGCCCGATATCTCGCTTACCTTTTCGCTAGTGCTAAAACCCGGGAGGAACATGAAGTTAAGTATGTCTTCTCTCTTGTACTTCGCCCCGGCATCGGCAAGCCCCATGCTAACGGCCTTCTTAAGTATCTTATCCGGGTCTATGCCCTTGCCGTCGTCCGAGACCTCGATGACGACGTGGTTGCCGCGCTGAAAGGCGTTTGCGAGTATCGTGCCTCTTGGATCCTTACCGGCCTTTTTCCTGTCAGCCGGCAATTCTATGCCGTGGTCTATGCAGTTTCTGATTATATGCATGAGCGGGCCGCCAAGCTCCTCGACTATAAGCTTATCGAGCCTTGTTTCCTCGCCCCTCATCTCGAAGGTAACGTCCTTGCCAAGGTCTCTGGCGAGCTTTCTAACGGTCCTGGCAAGCTTATCGAAGACCTGGCTAAGCGGCACCATCCTTGCTTCGAGCAGGCCCTGCTGAAGCTCCGTGAGCTTCTTATCCAGGTTCATGTGGGCCTTGGAGAACGCTGCGGCAAGCTCAACGTCCTTCCACTTATAACGTATTGTGTCTATGACGCCGCCCATGTACGCCTTGATGAGCGAAAGCTCTCCGACTACGTTCATAAGACCATCGAGCATAGAGATATCGACCCTTACCGTCCTCGATATGCTCTTTAGCCCTTCGTCAGAGACCGGCTGCTCCTGCGGCAAATGTTCTGCCGCGCGCTCGACCTCCGCCTTGGGAGCCGCCTCGTGACCGCCCTTTACGGCACTTTCGATTCTGACGTTCTTATTGTCGATTACGCGCGCGATGTCGTCTTTTCTTGCGCGTGTAGCAAGTATTATATCGAAGTCTATGGTCTCTCCGGGAGTGGAGCCGGGAGAAGGAAGTGTGGTTATGGTCTCGCCGTTTTGCTTCAAGACGGCGGTTAGCTCGTCAAGGCCCTGGTCGAAGGTGGCTATCGGAAACGATGCCGTGACCCTGAAGATGTGCATGTGTTCCTTAAGGCACGTTATCAGGCGGTGTTCCTCGAACTCGGTAAGAACGTTTAGTATTGCCGGATCGACGCCGTCGGTAATGGAGGTATCGCCGGCCTTTGCCTGGTTCTTTTGTATCGTGGCCTTTATCCTGTCGACCACCGCGTCTACGGAAACACCGGGCTCGACGCCGCGGCTTTTGGAATCCAGAAGCACGCGGATTACAGAGAGCGCCTCGAGAAGCATGTCCGTTACCTCGACGGTCATCTCGACACGGCCAAGACGCACGCCGTCCAAAAGCTCCTCAAGGTTGTGAGTGAGGCGCTCCATCAGGGTAAAGCCAAACATCCCGGAGAGTCCCTTTAGAGAATGCGCCGAACGGAATATGGAATTAAGCAGATCCGGGCTCGCTCCTCCCGGCTCATCGAGCTTCATCAGGTCCGCGTTAAGGTGCTCGATTATCTCCTCTGATTCGGAGATAAACTCATTGAGGGAACCCTCGTTACCCATGTTCTGTGTGTCACTCACGCCGCTGCCCTTTCGTAACAAAGCGACTCTACTTAAGGTACTTCATGACAATCTTTTGCAACTCTTCCGGCTTAAACGGCTTTACCACGTACTCGTTTGCGCCGAGCGCAAGACCTTTTTTCACGTCGTTTGCGCTGCCCTCTGTGCTTATGATGAACAAAGGAATATTCTTGTAGTTTTCGCTCTTCTTTATGAAGTTAACGAGCTCGAGCCCGTTTATGTCCGGCATGTTTATGTCGGTGATTATAAGGTCGTAGCGCTCCCTTGGGAGCATCTTAAGGGCTTCGAAGCCGTTTGGAGTCTCGACGAACTCGAAGTCCCCGAGCATGTCGAGGGTAGACACGATCATCGACCTTATGGTTGAAGAGTCCTCGGCTATAAGAATTTTTCGCACGCTCTCTTACCCTTTAACGGCGCCTATACGGCCATGCCCTCGTCGTCGGCAGGGGGCTGCCCCTGCCCGCCAAGTTTCTTTTGCAAAAGCATTCTCTCAAGCACTATCCTCATCTGCGCCAGGAATATCTCGAGGCTCGATATATCGCCGACCCTCGCATTCGTCTGCGCGTTGTCGGCGTAGAGTATGAAGGCGACCTTGCCTCTCACAACAACCGGGTTTACGTAGGACTCCGGCGCGACCTTTCCGCCAAGCGTATCGATTATATACTTGTCCGTGGTCGTGTCGTCGAGCCTTCTTACAATCCTCGACTGCGTTGCAATGGCGTCGGCCACTATCGATTTTTCCGTGAGCGGGAACTTCATCTTCCTTACCACCAAGTCGGCGTTCGCGTCCGTAAGCTCTATGCCGAACTGCCCCATTCCGACGATGTTGCCCTGCTTTATGGCAAACACTACGGCGCGGTTCATTATCTCGCTTGCGAACCGAAGCATCAGGAGCACGGCCTCGCTCATGGTAAGCGGTCTCGCAAGCTCTTCGAGCATTTCCTTTAGAAGCTTTAGGCCCTTGCTTTCCTGTATCATCACGGGCTTGTCTCTATCGATATCCCTGAAAAGTTTTTCGCCCTCGAGTTCCTTCAGGAGCTCCGGCGTGATTATCTGAAAATGCTCCGGCTCCTCTATGACCGGCGTCTCGGAGGAATCATTGTCGCCGGAAGACACGACACCGACGGTAATATCGTGCGACGACGTCTCGTCGCCAAGCACTCCGGCCTCGCCAACGGGTATATCGTCTGGAATAACGCCTGTGCGCATGGCCTCGTCGTGCACGCGCGAGCCTTCCATGGCCATGAACTGCGGGTTAACACCCGTGCTAAGCATATACTGCACCTTGTCTGTCTTTAGCACCTCCGGTGTCTCAAAGTAATCCTTCAATTCAAAGACAAACGTGCCGTCGTGCCAGAAGAAGAAGGAAACCACCAACTTTTCTATCAGGGCCTTTGCCGCTGTTTCAACAATCTCTTTGTTAACACTAAGCTTGTTTATGAGTATGGTGCCAAGATTCTCGGCGTACTCGCCCTTTTTCTGGGCTTCCATGGCACTAAGCACCGTGCCTGTTGCGACAGCGCCCTCGGCAGCGAGAAAATCCCCTACACTTCTCGTATTGACCGAACTCGTAGCCTTCACAACAAGGCCGTTTCTAAAGACAATGCTGCCAACGCGCTTTGAGCTGTTTAGCCACAGTATGCCGGACTTCTGGCTAAAGCTTATTATCTGGAGTATCTCTCCAAGCCCAAGGTCCTCTATTTTACCGACCAATTTCATTCAAATAACCCCTCTGATGTTTCATAAAACGAGAAATGCCGTAACAAACGCAAGAATACGCATCGAATGCGACACGATATCAAAAACCCTTTAATTTACCAAGGGTAAGCACACCACTGCTTATTATAACATAGCTGTATAATTATAATTTACAGGGCTGCTAAAAGCAAGAATTTTATGGTGTTTTTAAAGAGTTGCGTAATTCGGACTGTATGTGGATGGAATCATTAAAAACCACTTCATACGAGCTGCCTCAGGCCGCCAGGCTGCTTTTGGGCCCCCTGATAAAATAAAAGCCGCCCCAAAAGGCGGCTTTTATGGAAAAACATCATATAGTTCGAGCCAAAATTACACGACGAAATTATCGATTTTACCTTTAAGCACTGTCGTGTGCTCGTCGAGCTTCTGTATGGTGGTGTCGATGTTGGCGATGCTCGAAGTATGTTCCTTACTTTTCTTCTTTATGGTCTCGACAAGTCTAACTATTTTATCGAAGCATATCTTCTGATCCATGCAGCTCTTGGTTATGCTCTCCATGTGGGAGGCGACCTCGGCTATGACGCCTGAGATGTGCTTTATTTCCTTGGACTGCTCATTCGTTGACTGCTCGACATGGAGCGTAATGTCCTTCATCAGCTCTGTAGCCGAGCTTATGCCCTCTGCTGCCCTGGACTGCTCATCCGTTGCCTTCTTTATGCCCTCGACCATGCCGTTTATCCTGTGTATGGACTCAACGACCATGCTTATGCCTCTCGATTGCTCCTCCGTTGCCCTCTCGACCTTCTTTGCCATGGCAAGCGAGTTATCGGCGCTCTTTATTATCTTATTTAGCGCGTCTTCACCCTCCCTCGACATCCTTGTTCCCTCCTCGACCCTCTCGAGGCTCGATTCCATGGACTTGACCGCTATATGTACCTCTTCCTGAACGAGCTTTATCATGCTCGATATTTCCTTTGTCGATGCGGTTGTCCTGTCGGAGAGATCCTTAACCTCGTTTGCCACGACGGCAAACCCCTTGCCGTGCTCTCCGGCCTGGGCTGCGAGAATGGTTGCGTTTAGCGCAAGAAGGTTGGTCGTATCCGCGACCTCGTTTATGACGCTGACTATCTTGCCTATCTCAACGGAGCGCTGCCCGAGCTTATCGACAACGCCGGCGGCCTTCGAGACCTCTTCCTTGATTTTCTCGATACCCTTTCTGGTCTTGCCCATGGCATCCATGCCAAGCGTAAAGGCGTCCTCCTTGACCCTCTCGGCAAGCACTGCCTGCTCCCTCGAATGCCCGGCGACTTCCTTGATGGTAAAGTCTATTTCGTTTGCCGCGGTTCCTACCTGCTCCGTTTCGCCAAGAAGAGTATCTACGTGGTTCGCCACTTCCCTAAGTGTCGCGGCTATCTGGATTATAGAAGAAGCCGACTCGCCAACAGCCGAGGCAAGCCTCTGGACGTTTTCAGAGACCTCGGATATCGCCGCGCTCATCTCAAGAGTAGAAGCCGACGCGCCTTCTGCGGAGGCATGTATGCTTTCGCTTCTCTCGGCAACGTGCTTAACAGAGGCATCGACTTCCTGTATTGCGTCGAAAGATTCCTCGATTGCCAAGTTCTGGCCTTCACTCGCCATCTTTAACCCGCCAACAGCCTCCCTTATGCCCTTGGTCGCGCCCACAAGCTCGTCAACGGCAGAGGCCACGTTCTTTATAAGCCCCTGCAGTCCGTCCACGAACTTATTGAACCACCTGGAGAGCTGCCCGACCTCGTCTTCTGTGGTAACGTGGAGTCTTCTGGTAAGATTTGCCGTACCCTCGGAAATTGTCCTTAACATCTCTGAGGTATGCTTTATCGGGGTCGAAACAACCGTATTTACGACTATGCCAAGTATGAGGCTCACGCCACCTATCGTGAGAAGGCCTATCAGGAACCATTTGAGCCTGTTCGTGGCAAGCTGGTCATACATATCGTCTAGCGAAGTGCTTATCATCAAAACGCCCCTGGCATCGTCCGATACGTGGCAGGCCATGCACTCGGGGCGGTGAAGAACGGGCACAAGCGTTGTAAGCAGCTTCTTGCCGCCTTCTTCCTCGACGTAGCTTATGCCGACCTTGGCGTCCTTTGCCGTGAACATGAACTCCTTGAACTTCGGATTGTCTATGCCCTTTGCAACGTTGCTTTTTACGTCCGGATGATTGGCCGTCCATTCGGGCTTAAGCGAGCCTATGCGTTTTTTCACCTCATCAAGGGTCTTGAAATCCTTAAACGCCTCCTCGCGCCCGTTGCCGCGTATAAGCTGCACGCGCTCGATGCCGCGCACCTCTTTTGTGCCATCCACAAGGTAGCGCGCCATCTCTGCCCTCATATCGAGCATATCCTTGTATATGGCATGCAATATGGGCTCTGCCATCATCTGGTTGGCACGGGTCTTCTCATCTATCAGCGCCTTTTCCTCGCTCTTTACGGCCTGTACGATAAGGAAGGTAATGCCTATGGCAGTAACGATTATGACAATGGCAAGAAGCTTTACAAGAAGTTTCTTGGAAAAACTCACGATAGTCTCCTCACTCAAACTTATGGTTGCGTGGTCCGGGATGAAAACGATTATAAAAATTCAAAATCGGCGCCGCACTGCGCTGCCAATACGAGCCGTATTATACCACAAAAACACCTCTAAATTTACCAGTAATTTCGACATGTTGTCAAGACATTTGGCAATGCCGTGCCGCTCTTATGCAAAAACTGCAGCATTTGATACGCTTTTTACGCGCTCTATCACCATTAAAGTTGACAATAAGTGCGGGAATTGGTAGAGTATTTTTCTCTAGTTGCAAGAGGTCCCATCGTCTAGCGGCCCAGGACGTCGCCCTCTCACGGCGAAAACGGGGGTTCGAGTCCCCCTGGGATCACCAGTTGTCTTACAGTCTTTTTTTTCGTTGCCCCTTTCGGGGCTTTCTCCGGTGTAACCACAGTGTAACCATCGAGAGCCTTGACCACTTCAATACTACCATACAGACATAAAAATAAATACCGCTGCCGGACGTCCGGCAGCGGTATCTCAAACAAGGCTTCAGAAACCGTAAGAAACCATCATTCCCCACCCTGTCTTGGTAACCAGTTTAGTGTCGACATTGGTTGCTCCGGCAGGCAAAGGCCTGCCTTCGACATAACCGTTAGCAAGAACCTTTTCCTTTGGGTCAACGACATATCCCACACCTATGTTGAAAGTCTGATTACTTCTTTCATCATTATATTGCTTATACTTAAAACCGACCATAAAGCCTAACATCGCAGCATCTATCAACTCACCCTCATCAGGTTTTATTCCCAAAAACGGGCCAAAGAAGACATTTTTACAAAAAGGAACTCTCCTAATAAAGTTATGTGTCTCAAACATAAGCCCAACATTCTGATTATCTCCTTCGTCGATGCTTACAACACCGTTCTTCTCAGTTGCCGAATTAACCACCCTTTTTCCCGTATAATTCGTATATAAAATTCCCATGCCAAACTTAAACTTGAAAGTTTGCTCCAACTCATCCTTTTTATTCTTCGCCTTCGCTATTAGATCCTTTATAGCACTTTTTTGCTGTTCCTGAGAAAGTTTATTCTCAGGATTCAATATCTCATCAATAGCCGCATCTAATTGCTTCTCTACTTCAGCCGCTGATTCTGTACTTTTAAGCTCTTTAGTAAACTTTTTATCTGTCTCTGCTATTTTTACAAGTGCCTTTTTAGCATCGTTAGATGAGTCCTGCTGCGCATCCTCACCAAAAGACTCTTTCTGAAGCACAAACACGCTAACGAACAACAACACTGCTACAAAGACCATACTCCTTGCACTCCATGTCATGTCCTTACCCTACCTTTCCTGTTGTATTTTTTTATGCCGCCCCCATAACCACCGCCCGTAACCAAGCATGTACCGCCGCCAATAAGCAGCAAAGGAAACCGCCTAAAGCATACTTTCGGTCACGATAAAACCTTAAGTGTTCTGGGAGCCAGCATAAAATAGCACCATCAGGGATGTTTTTCAAGAAAAAAATGATTTTTATATTTTTTAGGAAAAACACAGGCGGATGGAACAATACAAAAAATTAACAAAAAAATGCGGCGCTTTAAAAATAAGCCTATCTGCAAGACACTACGCAAGCCAAAATTATATCCATTAACAAACCAGCCCCCTACTCCCCGGGCGACCACATATAGAGGAACTTAAAGCCGCTACCTGCCTCATCAAGGCCGAACACGGACGTATTGAACATGCTGATGTCGAGAGACAGCGGCGCTGCTGCTGTAGCGGAATACACGTTTGGCCTGAAACTTCCTGGCCTCGAATACACGATAATGGATGCGTCCTTTAGCCCTGCCCTGGACTTGGCATCAGCCACGGCATCATCTGCGTAACCTACTGTATCGACAAGCCCGTTACCAACTGCCTCGTCGGCTGTGAACACGCGTCCGTCGATAACGGCCTTTAGCCTGTCGTCCTTTAGCCCTCTTCTCTCGGAAACAAGTGTTTTAAAGCGCGTAAACAGGCCGTCCACAATACCCTGAATGACCTTTCGCTCCTTCTCGGTAGAGGGCCTAAGCGGCGAGCCCATGTCCTTTAGCTCCCCGGACTTTACCGTCTCATCCGTGAGGCCGACCTTCTGCATAAGCCCGCTTGCGTTCACCCTATACGCTATGACGCCAATTGAACCGGTAACTGTCGTCGGATGGGCTACAATCGAATCAGCGGCAAGCGCGATATAGTAGCCTCCTGAAGCTGCGATCGACGATAACAGCGCGACAACAGGCACGTTCTTTTTCTTCCTAAACACCGTAATCTCGTTATAAAGCACGTCCGTTGTAGTGACGTCGCCGCCTATGGAATCTATCCTAACGATAAGGGCCTTTACGTCCGCGTCCTTTGCGGCCTTATCAAGCTCTTCTCTTACCCTCGATACCAGCCTTTCACCCTCTGAAAACGCAAAACGCTTTTCCGTTTTATCGGTTATGATGCCGCTTATATCAAGAAATAATATCTTATCCTTACCCTCGCCGCCGACAGTGAACTCCTTTAGCGGCCCCTTTGGTTCGGTAAGGGATATGTTGTATATGCATGAGGAGAGAAAAACAGAAAGGAACAAAACAAGCGCGGCTACAGCGGCCCTGCCGCTATGCGTAATCCCAGGAATCATCATGCCTCCTCTATTATGCGGCGTATGCGCTTTTGGGTTTCATCAACGGTCTCGACCCCGGTATTGAGTATGTGGCAGGGAGCAGCCTCGAAAAGAGAATTGAAAAACCTCCGCTGCTCGTCTCTACGCCTTACTAAAAGATAGGGATTATAATACGGCTCATAGCTAAACTCTCCGATATTGGCCCCTGCCCCGGCAAGCACCTGGTACTTGCCTTCCTCGAGTACCTTTATCGCATCTGTAGCGGCAAGCGAAAGCTCGGAGGGCGATTCCTTGTCCCTTCGTAGAAGTATCACGGACTTAACTACCGCCCGCTCAACGAACTTATCTGGCCCGGCTATCCATTCGGGGTCAAGCAGAGCGCGCGAATTTGGGAACTTCGTAAAGTCGTTATCCTCGACGTTCTCGCACTTGGATTTACGAAGTAGCCTTTCCAGATCGGGAAAGCTGCGCACCATGTCGGTTCGAAGATAGAACTTACGCTCCGATATATCGGCCATGGCAAGCCCCTTCTTATATGTAACGAATATCCAGTCGTCGGAATGAATTTTACCGTCAGGAAGCTGCATTAGCCCCCACGTGTGCGTGCTCTTTCCGGTGCCCGTGGGAGCGATTATAACAACCCCCTTGCCCTTCACTATGGCGCAGGAGCCGTGTATGGAGTGGACGTTATGCTGGGCCTCGAGTATATCGGCCGCGAGCCCGAGGGCCCAGGACTTGCACTGGCCGTAGTACTCGGTATTTATGAATACCGCTGTTCTCGTTTCGTGGTTATAATACGCGTGAGGTTCGTGGCCTTCGACACCGGTTACCGCGTATATAAGGCCGTGCGGCATGACTGTGTGCGTCCTTGGCCCGGCAAACCAGTTCTCCACCCAGAAGTCGTAGAGGTGGTATGAATTGGTACGAAGCCGTATGACTATGCCGTGTATGTTGGCGTTCCAGTGATAGGTCTCGAACGACGAGGCAAGCTTTTCTTCGGCAAGGGCAACAAGACGGTTACGCTCCTCGACACTCACGTCCTTTGTCGAGTCCACTCTGCGCTTTACGGCAGTGACGCTGTTGGATATCATCAGGGCCCTTTTTCTACGTGATTTTTCCCTGGCGCGCCATGAAGTCTCCGACTGCGAGCCTAAGTACAGCGCTTAAGTCCCACGCCTGCGAGAGCTTTTTCGAGTATTCAGCCGCAAGCTCCTCAAGCGCCTCTATCTGATCGCACTCAAGCGTAACGGTTATGCTCTCCATCTCGTCGTGATGACCGTGGCCGTCGCCGCCGTGCCCGTGATGTTCTCCCATACGCTTCTCCCTTAAATTATTTTTGCTTAAGCGCAGCTATGCCTTCTTTTGCGTCCTTTACAAGCGGGCTGTCAGGATACTTCTCTACAAAGGCCTCGAGCTTTGCCGCTGCCTCCGGGTTCTTGCCGTCATCGATAAGCTTAAGGGCTTCGTTGAATGCGGCCCTCTCCTCGTCCTTTATCACTACACTCTTCCAGTAGAGCTCTTCCTTATTCTCGCCCTCTGCGCCCTTTGCGCCTGCAACAGCGTTCTTGGAGCTCGATGCAGAGTCGTTGCCGGAATTAAGCTTTAACTTATATGAGATGCCCTTTAGCCACTTGCTTACGGTGCCGTTACCTGCCAAAGCAGCCCCGGGCATAAATAGAGCAAAAACAGCAACCGCCGTAAACACCACCAATATCCTTTTCATAAACTACCTCCTTGTCATTCGTGAAAGAATTACTTCTTTAGTTCCATATAGACCCCGTAGTAGCGTTCCTTTGCGCCCGGGTCTATTTCGAGCGCCTTATCAAAGACCTTCTCCGCCTCGTCCTTCTCGCCATTCTTAAAAAGCGCGCGAGCGAGATTGGCAAGCACTCCGGCATCGGCCGCGTCCAACTCAGAGGCCTTGCTGTAATGCTTTATTGCCTCGCCGTAATCGCCGCTTAGATAATACGCGTTGCCGATGTTGTTATATGATTCGGCGCCAAGCCCCGGCTCCTTCAAAAGCCGCTTAGCGTACTCAACGGCCTTGGTAACGTTACCCTCGGCAGCGCTGTCCTGTATGAGTGCGTTAAGGCCGTCTGCTCCAACGACCTCTGCCTCGCGCTTTCTCACGCTTCCCTTCTCGGCAATAAGCGCCTCGAGCTCTTTGGGGAACTTCTTCTCTATCTCGGCCTTGCCGATGTTCAAATCAAGCGACGATTTGACGAGATTCGGGGCCTTATACCTCGACCTTGCCTCGTTTATGTCAACGGTCTTAAGCTTCCCGGTCCATCTGCCGTAATTCTCCATACCCTTTTTCCATGCGTCGGTAAAAGAATACCCCGAAAGTGTCGTCTCTATCGGCAGCCACACATGCCCGTCCTCTATAACGTAGCTTCCTTCGGATATGCCAAGTGTAGAGGCCTGGGTATCGGGCACGCCGGTTGAGAACATCATGAACACGTGGCCCGGCGCATCTATAAGTTTAGTCCTTATCCCGAGGGATTCAAGGGCAGAGATGTAGAGGCTCGTAAGATCGTCGCAGTCGCCTGCCTTTCTAGATAACGTTTCCCTTGGAAACTGCACGTAGTCAACAACCGTCGTAACGCCCGAGACGGCCTCGAAGGGGCTATTGGGGTCGACCATATATGTAATGCCAGCAACCCCCATGGCGGCGAATACAGCCCTTGCCTTGACGATGTTTTTATTTAACGCAACGTCCTTATATGCCGAAGCCGCGTCACCGGCAAATGTAACGACAACCGGGTCCTTTGGCGTTATGAATGACGCAATTTTACCCTTATCGTCCCACACAAGGGCGTGCTTCTCGTAGACAAAGAGCGGCGCCGTTGTCGAGTACGACTGCTCCTTCTTGCCCTCATAGTATGTGACCTTTACCTCGCTCTGTAAAAACGTATCGTCGGTCATGTCGAGTATCTTCTCCGAGAACACGGCCTTCAGCTCTTTTGTGATTTTCGTTCCGGGAGAGATATCTCCGATGTCAATGTTGGTTGAGAAGTCCATGTACTCCTTTATGGAGACAGAGACCTTTGCCGAAGAAAATGTTT
Source organism: Deltaproteobacteria bacterium (assembly GCA_029858205.1). Lineage (NCBI taxonomy): Bacteria > Pseudomonadati > Myxococcota > Myxococcia > Deltaproteobacteria bacterium. The sequence goes on from JAOUFM010000001.1 coordinate 30,823, forward strand.
TTTGCGTATTGTTAGTGACCGATACCGTGCCGACCGGGTTCGAGGCATAGTACTTATAGTTGCTTGAAAAAGCCTCGATAAAATCTATTGCGACCGTAAGAGGCGGCCCTCCCGAGCCAAGTGTAGTTGCCTCCTCGGCCGCCATGGCGACCGCGCCCTTTAGCTTGTCGGCCATCATGTCAAAGGCCTTTTTAACGGCAGCCTCGCCGCCCTGCTTCTCGGAGATATGGAGTATGGACGACCTCTCGGAAAGTTCCTTTATGAGTTTCTTAGACGACGCGCCGTAGACGTTCACGCCAAGCGCTGCCTCGATATTACGAAGTTTACTGCCAAGCACCTCGCCCTTTGCAACACTCGAATCGTTTAGCTCTACTACCACCGAGACGTTATCGGCCCGCTCGCCTATCGCGTAGAAATCGCCTCTGCCAAGGTCCTCGGCCTTGTACCCGGCGGCATTCAGGCTATCGACAACGGATTTTCTAAGCGCCTCGCTGCCATTTCTCGAAATAACGCCGACACTGACAAACTTATGCTTGGCGCCGCCCGCTCCGTTGCCCTTTATGCCAAGTAGCGCCTGCAAAAGCCCTCTGTCAACAAAGGCTAGGGAGAATGTAACCTCGTCGTTCTCGTAGAAGACCTCGCCGCCAAGAAAGAACTTCGATATGTCCCTGGAGACCTTTTCGTCATAGAGCGCCCTGTCGGCCTCGGTCGGCTCTGGCACGACGGACTCAAAGACCTTTGAAACGGAAGACGTCTCAACCGACTTTGGCAGCACGCCAAGGCTCACAGAGCCCTTTGCCCTGCGCTTTTTCACTACAACCGCCTCGACAAGAGTTGCGGCAACGTCCCTTTCGGGAAGCTTTACGTTCTTATCTCCGGAATTTACGAGCACGCGCACGGCCTCTACACCGGCGCCGCTTCTATTCTTCAAAAGCTCGGCAGCCTTTGCCTTATTGCCGGTTTTATGGAAGGCGTACGCAAATAGCGCGGCAACGCTGTCGTAGACCTCGTCAGTTGGCACAGCTTGATACGACGAAGCGACCGTGCCCCACTCGCCCTTTGCCGCGTACACGGCGACATCGGCTACTGACACCTCTTTTTTGGGCGCTACAGCGCCCTCGCCCTTATCTTCGCAACGCGCCGAAGGGGCCGTAAGAAAAATAACCGAGACAACTGCCGCAAAAAGCAACAGCGCCGTATATCTATACGATGTGTTCATAGATTAAAATACCGGAACGTCAGAGCCTTCCGTCGCTAATAACGGAATTGATGGCCTCTTCTATGGCCGAGGTGTCGGCCGATTTTTTGAGCGCTATAAAATACGCGCGGACAAGTTTATCGAGCGCGCCCTTGTAGTTCTTCTTTTCACGAAGCTTCTCGGCCTCGGCAACGAGCTTGACGTCCATGCTGGCAAATATCTTTCTTAAGTCGGCCTTCAAATCCTCCACAGCCTCGCTTCGCGCAGTGTTCAAGAGCTCGCCGTCGGAGGGAAGGTTCGCGATCTTCGCCTCTATGACGAACTCTCCCAGGTTTACGCTGTCTGACGACTCATCGGAAACGTCCTTCTTCTTTTCTATCAGGCCGCTGTATAGAACGATGCCCCTCGCCTTTTCCGTGTCAACCACCTTGTAGCCCACACTTACAAAGGCCGTTTTCTTATACCTCACGCCGTCGACCTTCACGTCCTCGTAGACCGGCGTATCCCTGTACTTTGTGGGTTCGGGCCCTTCTTTCTTTTTCTGCCACTCGTCGTAGGCAGGGTTGCGCGTCTGGGTCATGCCGGTCTTGCCGCGCACCATCTTGCTCATCTTGCTTTCCTTGCTCTCCACCTTATAATCGGAAATATCGCCGACAAGCATGTAATCCGCATCTACGAACTTCATCGCGTTCTCACCCGACTCCCCGCCCTGCAGAGCCTTGACCTCGCTCTCCTTCACTATGTCGCTTAGGGCCGCGCCCCTCTCAACCACATTGACATCCGTTGCCATGTCCTTTATGAAAAAATCGGTAATCTTGGTGGTAAAGAACCTGCCCGCGCTCTCGTCGCCAGAAGGCCCGGTAAACGGCCTGACCGCGACCGTCGAAAGCGCCCTTCGCTTGACCTCGTCCCTCACCTTGTCGCGAAGCTGTGCCGTATCGCCGTAATCGGACTGTATGTTATACGCTGTCTCTATGTACGGGTACGCGCTTATATAATCGCCGGCGCCGATAGATGTTTTGGTCTTGGAAATGAGGCTGTCCAGAAGTTTGTTGATTGTTTGCGAGGGCTTGTTAACGCCGCCCCTCTTAGAGGCCGGAACCTGCTTATACATGCCAACGGCCTTTACAAACCAGTACCCGGCGAAGAGCGGGCTGCCGGAATCGAAGAGATCCTCTCCCTCGGTGAAGAAATAGTTCGCCGCGTTTACCTTGGCCGCGGTTATCTTTGCCTTGATATCGCCGGCGTTATCGTACTTTGCCGCAAAATCATAGAACCTGAAGGCCTCGTCGTACTTGTTGGCTGCCGCTGCCTCATCGCCCTTTTTCACGGCATATTCGAAGGAGTCCTTTTCCCTGGCCTCGTCTATGGCAGATGATGCCGCCGAGTTCGACGCGTCGATATACAAAACGTCTTCGTACGTCTTCCTTGCCGTTTTCCAGTCCTCGATAGCCGAGGCCTTTGAAGCCGCTTCGAGAAGGGCTGCCGAGGCCTTGGCAGCGAACTCGCTTAACGCGGGCTTTTGCCCCTCATCTAGCGTTACAGCGCTCTTATATGCGTCGAAAGCGCCCCTTACGTCGTTTGAGCCGTAGAGCTTTTCGCCTTCCTTGATTTTCTTCGTAACAGCCTTATTCGTTTCCTTTTCTGCATCGGATATCGCGGCGTTTATCTTCGAGAGGTCGGCCTTCGGGCTTACCTCGGCTATAAGAGAGACCTCGTCCCTTAAACCCTTTATCGCGCCAAGCGGAAACGGCTTCTCGCCCTTTTCGATTTTCTCAGTCAGGGTTGTCATTAGCTGACCGCCGTATATCGCCCGAACCTTGGGCATCTTTTCGCAAAGCGGCTCCTTGGGGTTCTTCGGGCAGACCTCTTTGAGGATTTTATACGCCTCGCCGTAGTCGTTGGCCTTTACCGCTGTTTCGTAGGATTGTTTGTAAGGAGCGGCTGCGCAGCCGAAAAACGCGGCTGCCACAGCGCTCAGGATAACGGCTTTCAAGATATGATAATTTCCACGCATGCAAAACCTCCTATGGCAAGAGCTTGTCGGAAAGGGGCCAAATCTCAGGCCAGAGGGCGCTTGCCCTTTTTAGCGGCCTTTTTTGCTCCGCCCTTCCTTGACTTGGCTATTATGCGCTTCTTCCACGCAACGTGCCTGTTGATGATATTTACCACATCGCGCGGACTGTCGGTGACTTCTATCAATTTGATATCATCTTTGTCGATTGTACCATATTTAACCATATTTCCCCTAATGAATTCAAGGAGCGGCTCCCAGTACGCCTTGCCCACAAGAATTACCGGAAACTTGTATATCTTATGCGTCTGTATGAGGGTTAGTGCCTCGAAGAACTCATCCATCGTGCCAAACCCTCCGGGCATGATAACGTAACCCATCGAGTACTTGACAAGCATGACCTTTCTTACGAAAAAGTAATGGAAGTTTAGCGATAGGGTCTGGTGCGGGTTGGGCTTTTGCTCGTGCGGTATGACGATGTTTAGCCCGACCGACCTCCCGCCCCTTTCAAAGGCCCCCCTGTTCGCGGCCTCCATGATGCCCGGGCCGCCGCCTGTCACTACGGTATAGCCGCTCTCCGAGATGCGTCTGGCTATGTCGACAGCGAGGCGGTAATACTCATGGCGCGGATGAAAACGCGCGGAGCCAAACACAGTCACCGCAGGGCCGATGTCGGCGAGTTCCTCGAAGCCATCGACAAACTCGCTCATAATCTTAAATACGCGCCAGGTCTCCTGGCCTCTTAAATCGGCTATGGATTTTTTCGACATTATGCTGCCTATTTCCCTTCTGTGGTATTTTTTACTCCCACTCTATCGTCCCGGGCGGCTTGGAGGTAATATCGTATGTAACGCGGTTAACGCCCTTGACCTCGTTTATCACGCGTGAAGAAATCCTGGCCATTACTTCGTAAGGAAGCCTTGCCCAGTCAGCTGTCATGCCGTCGGTGCTTGTTACCGCTCTGACCGCAAGCGTATTCTCGTACGTCCTCTCATCTCCCATGACGCCGACTGTCTTTACAGGCAAAAGAACCGCAAAGGCCTGCCAGAGCTTGGTATACAGCCCGGCTGCCTTGATTTCTTCAAGCACAATTGCGTCAGCCTCTCTTAGTATATCGCACCTCTCTCTTGTGACCTCGCCTATTATCCTTATCGCAAGCCCTGGGCCCGGGAACGGGTGCCTGTTTATCATGTCTTCCGCAAGCCCGAGTTCTCTGCCAAGCCTTCTAACCTCGTCCTTAAATAGTTCGCGAAGCGGTTCGACAAGCTTCAGTTTCATGTTCTTTAAAAGCCCGCCGACGTTATGGTGGCTCTTGATTGTCGCCGACGGACCCTTGAACGACACGCTCTCGATTACGTCCGGATAAAGTGTGCCCTGCGCAAGGAAAGCAACACCCTTTATTCTCAATGCCTCTGCGTCGAACACATGTATGAACTCGTTACCGATTATTTTTCTCTTTCTTTCGGGGTCTACCACACCCTTTAGCCTCTTAAAGAACCTGGCACTTGCGTCCACCTTCTTAACATTCATCTTGAAGCTTTTCGTAAGTGTCGAGTAGACCTTGTCAGCCTCGTTCTTTCTTAATACGCCGTTATCAACGAATATGCAGGTCAAGCGGTTGCCGATTGCCCTGTGGACTATGGCAGCTGTAACGCAGGAATCAACGCCGCCGCTTATGCCGCAGACAACCTTGCCTGTTGGCCCGACCTTTGCCCTTATATCCTCGATTGCCGTGCCGATAAAGGACTTCATTGTCCACCCGGACTTAAGCCCGCATATGCCGTGGACAAAGTTCTGTATGATTTTAAACCCGTGCTGCGTGTGCACGACCTCAGGATGGAACTGAACACCATAATACCCGAGTGAATCGCTACGAACAGCGCATATAACGCCGTTCTCGCTCCTTGCCGTTACCTTAAAGCCCTTTGGCGGTTTCTCGATTCTGTCGCCGTGGCTCATCCAGACTTTGAAGGGCTTTTTACCCGTGCCCTTGAATATGCCCTTTGAGTCTATTACTTTTAGCATCGCAGGGCCGTATTCGCGCGTGTTGCTCTTTTTGATTTTCCCGCCAAAGAGCTTTCCCGCAAGCTGCATGCCATAGCAAATGCCAAGCACCGGAACGCCGAGGTTAAAGACTTCCTTAGATACCATCGGAGCGCCCTTGTCATGCACGCTCGAAGGCCCGCCTGACAGTATTATGCCGCCCGGAGCAAACGAACGTATGAATGCCATCGACACCGTGCACGGATGTATCTCACAATACACCTTACTCTCGCGCACCCTTCTCGCGATTAGCTGCGTGTACTGGCTTCCAAAGTCGAGTATGAGGATTCTTTCGGAATGCGGGTCTTTTCTCATGACACCTCTATCTTATAGTTCGGCGCTTCTTTGGTGATTATAACGTCGTGCACATGGCTTTCCTTTAGCCCAGACGGCGTAATGCGCACGAACTTCGCCTTCTTATGTACCTCGGCTATGCTCTTTGTGCCCATGTACCCCATGCCGGCCCTTAGTCCGCCAATCAGCTGGAATATGGTTGAAGAAAGCGGGCCTTTATGCGGAACGCGGCCCTCGATACCTTCGGGAACAAGCTTAAGCTCGCTCTCAACATCGTCCTGGAAGTACCTGTCTTTGCTACCTTTTTTCATAGCTTCAATAGACCCCATCCCCCTGTATACCTTAAAAGTCCTACCTTGATAAAGGATAGTCTCCCCCGGGCTTTCCTCTGTGCCTGCAAAGAGCCCGCCTATCATTACAGAATGTGCCCCTGCTGCTATGGCCTTTGTTACGTCTCCGGAGTACTTTATGCCGCCATCGGCTATTACCGGTATGCCGCGCCTCTTTGCAACCCCTACGGCATCCATTACAGCTGAAAGCTGCGGTACTCCTATACCGGTGACTATCCTTGTCGTGCATATGGAGCCCGGACCAACCCCCACCTTTACGGCATCCACACCTGCCTTTATAAGCGCGGCAGTACCTTCGGCAGTGGCAACATTACCGGCTATGATCTGGCATTTGAAGTTCCGCTTTATGTCGCGTACAGCTTCGAGCACACCCTTACTGTGCCCGTGAGCAGTGTCAACGACTATGCAGTCGACTCCTGCATCGAGAAGCGCCTGCACCCTTTTATCCCTGTCAAAGGAAACCCCAACAGCAGCGCCGACCCTAAGCCTTCCGTACCTGTCCTTACACGAGTTCGGGTACTTATTTCTCTTCTCGATGTCGGTCATTGTGATGAGGCCCTTGAGTTTGCCCTTTTTATCGGCAACCGGGAGCTTCTCTATCCTGTGCTTATGCATCACTGCCATTGCCTTATCAAGCGAAACACCGGGGAGCGCAGTTATCATGTCCGTCGTCATTATGTCCGCGATTCGCTTATTAAGCTGTGTTTCGTACCTGATGTCCCTGTTCGTGACGATTCCAACAAGCTTATCGCCCTTTACAACCGGGAACCCTGAGATGTGCTCACGCCTCATTATCTCGATTGCGTCCGAGAGCCTCTGCTCAGGGGAAAGCGTCATGGGCTTTTGTATAATGACAGACTCGTACTTCTTTACCTTATCGACCTGAGCGGCCTGCTCGTCTATGGTGAGGTTCTTATGTATAATGCCGATGCCGCCCTCCTCTGCTATTGAGATGGCCATCCTCGACTCGGTAACAGAGTCCATTGCGGAGCTTACAAACGGCACATTCAGCCGTATCTCTTTTGTAAGCTGCGTAGAGATGTCTACGTCCCTCGGAAGCACCTTTGAAAATGACGGCATAAGAAGGACATCGTCGAATGTCAGCCCCTGCTTAATGTCGGAAGGTTTTGGCATGTTCTCTCCTTTCGTTTAAAACGTTTATGCAAGTCCGAGTTCCTTTATTATCAAGCCTTCGAGAAGCCCGGCATCGCTCACCCTTATGGAATCGAAACCAAAGGCCTCCATTACCTCTATCGTTATCGCGGAGCCGGGGATGATTAAATCCTCTCTCCCCTTTTCAAGTGTCAGGTAGCGCGCCCTCTCGGAAAGCGGCATTGCCGAAAGCTCCTTGTATATCGCGCGAACCCTGTCAATGCCGAGCACGTAACGGTTGATTCTTTCCCTGTCGTAAATATCGAGCCTCTGGTCTATTGCCGCAAGTGTCGTGATCGTGCCTGCGGTGCCGACTATCTCAGAGCCTTCTTTTGAAAAAAAATCCTTTATATCTATGCCGTCCTTCTCAAAAAGCCCTCTTACCGTAACTACCACGTCCCTGACATGTGATTCCAATTCCAAAAGGCTTTGCTTTGACGGCAACTCTTCTGTAAGGTAGCGCTCCGTCAGGTGCACAACGCCAAGCTCCATGCTCCATGCGCTGACGACCCTGTAGCCCTCGGTTATTATGAACTCTGTTGAGCCGCCGCCTATATCGAATATCAATCGGCGCGCTGTGTCGTCCTTGCCAATAGCCACTACCGACAGTACACCTGCTACCGAAAGCCTTGCCTCGTCATCCCCGCTTACAACACTTGGCCTGATGCCGCTTCTTTTCTCAGCCTCGTCTATGAACCAGGGGCTGTTTACAGCGCGTCTTACGACACTCGTTGCCGCGTTAACAACCTTGCCAACGCCAAACTTCTTTATATCTATTGCAAAATCTTCCAGCGCCTTTACTGTTCTCTCTGCCGCGTCCTTATCTATGCCATGCTCCTCGGTATACGAGCCGCCAAGCCTTGTAATATGTCTCTTATAAAGCAGCGGCCTTATGCCGCCTGTTTCCGAGGCCTCGGCTATAAGGAGCCTTAGCGTGTTGGTTCCTATATCAACGGAGGCGCATCTCAAGGGTTCGACTTAAACCACCTCTCCACTTCATCGTGCCACCCCGGCAGCACCACGTGCCCTGCCTTCGCGTTCCTAAAGACCTTCTTCTTTGTTGAGTCAGGGATTTTCTTTATCGTGTTCTGTATGCCTTCTTCGGGGCAAATGGTATCAGCGCCGCCTATGCCAATTAGCACGGGCTTCTTCATATAAGGCGCGTAGCGCATGACATCTATATAGGTGAGTGTTTTATCGGCAGCGGCAACATCTGCCGCCTTCCCCGCTTTGGAAAGCTTTGAGCGAAATTCCCTGACAATGGGATATGGCCCGCCGTCTGCCTTTTCAATGCCAAGAGGAACGTCATTTAAAAAAGGCACTCCGGCTGCAATGGCAGTCATGCGCTCATCCAAAACGGATAGCATCATTGAAGTGCCGCCTCCCATGGACGTGCCGTTAAGATAGATGCTCCCTGCCTCCGGAAGTGTCTTTAAATAATCGATTCCGCGTATCGCGTCGAGGAGCACGCCTACCAGAAAATAGGTTTCGGGCTTTTCTATGCCCTTTATTATAAGGTCCGTTGCCTCCGGGTTATATTCCTTTGCAAGCTGGCCGTGGCCCCTGACGTCTATTGCGAGAGCGAGGAATCCCTTCTTCGCAAACCGTTTTGCCCACTCGGGCCTGCCGTAGTCCCCGTAGCCGTGGAGAAGAAGGATTGCCGGAAGCTTGCCCTTTGCCTTTGCAGGCATGGCCACAACGCCGTGAACAGGAACGTTACCGTAGCTCATGAACTTCACTTCATAGGTCTTTATGCCGTCCGCTATAACAGGCTTTGTAGTTTCATAAGAAGGGTTAACTGCGCTAAGCTCAGTAAGCCTTGCCTCCCAGAAGGTCCTTAAATCGTCGGGAAGTTCTTTTACAGACGCAAAACCGTCTGCGACAAAAAATACAATCAATACGATTGCAACAACTACGGCACCAAAACGCCTTATCACCGCTTTACTCCCTCTCTTTCCTTTACATAGTGCGATGCGTACTCGATATAGTTCTTTGACGATTTAAGAATTTTCGCCACTTCGTCGTCAGTAAGCTCGCGCACTGCCTTGGCAGGGCTGCCGATGATGAGGCTACGCGGAGGGAACTTTTTACCCTCTGTAACAAGCGCTCCTGCCCCTACAATCGAATCCTCGGCAATGACAGCGTCGTCGAGGATAATTGCGCCCATGCCGATTAAGCATCTGTCCTTTACTGTGCAGCCGTGGAGAACGACGTTATGGCCAATTGTAATTTCACTTCCGATTATAAGAGGGAATGTATCTTTGGTAACATGCAAAACGGAGTTATCCTGGACGTTGGTTCTCTCGCCTATGCGGATATAATGGACATCGCCCCTGACAACGGCATTGAACCACACACTCGAGTACTCGCCTATCTCAACGTCCCCGATAACGCGCGCAGAGTCCTCGATAAATACGGTTTCATGAACCTTTGGCATCATGCCTTTATACGGCATCAGCATGTACTTGAAATCCTTCCTTATATAATGTCCGGTTAATGCAATAAGTTATCAAAATCCCCGGGCTTTGGCAATGGAATAGATGGCGCCAAAACGCCGGTCTCAGAGCATCTCAACCGTAAGCTTTAACACCTTTTTCGTGCCCTTTGCCACTTTATGACCTTCTGCCTGCCGAAGCCCGGCAAGCCACAAGACCTCGCCCGTTGCAGATACTATGACAGGAGTAGTGCGCCTCTTTGCAAGCGGCACCTTTGAATCTATAAATATATCTTTCAGTTTTCGAGTACGGCCATTCATGCCAAACGGCGCTATCCTGTCACCAGGAAGAGTAGCCCTCACACAAAGCGGCACATCGAACGAATCAAGAGAGAAGTACGCCGTATGCCTGTCAGCGCCAAAAGTCTTTGGAGCCTTACTAAGAATCGACACATGAACGCGCGCCTTTAACTGCTTTACAAACGTAACTCCCGGAATTGCAAGTTCAACTGCGCCTACAGCCGCTCTCGTGTCATCCTCTCTTGGAGCCATGGCAACGACCATATCATTATACGAACGGCTAAAGCGCACGCCGCTGCCTGCATCCACATAAGCAGCCCTGCCGCCCTTTGTAAGAAGCCCGAGGAGCGCATCCATCGTTTTTGCGCTTACCTCCATATCGCGGACAAAGGCCCTTGCAGCCCTAAGAAGCGCCCTTGAAGAAAGAGCAGAATGGACAGAGCTAAGAAGCCCGATATCGAGCGTAAGAGAGGCCTTTGCCTTCTTTATCAACGCGGCATCGAAGATATCTGCCGCAGCAGCCTCGATAAACTCGTCGTCACGAGAGAGAAGCCTTGCTGTTCGGGCAATCGTATCAACCACCGACGGGTTGAAATTCTTTTCCATATATGGCACAAGGCTAAGACGGACTTTATTTCTAAGGTACTTCTCTGTCCTGTTCGATGAATCCTCGACAAACCTTATCTTATTATCCCGTGCGTAACGCTCTATATCCGTGCGGCTCACGTCCAGAAGCGGCCTCACAAAAATACCGGACTTCTGCGCAATGCCCTTTAGCCCGCCAAGAGAAGCGCCCTTCATAAGACGCATGAGCACTGTTTCAATCAGGTCGTTCTTATTATGCGCAAGCGCGACAATAGAGGCATTGTGCTTCTTCGCACAATCCAGAAGAAAAGCCTTTCTCGCCTCTCTTGCAGCCTCCTGCATGCCGCCGTCTTTCTTTACGTCCTTTAACTCCCCTGCCTTGAGCCTTTTACCAACGAACTTGAGTGCGAGCTTCTTTGCCGTACTTTTCACAAAATCATGGTCTCGCCTCGACTCTCTACCACGAAGATTATGGTCAAGGTGGCAGACTATGATACTTATGCCAAGCGGTTCTTTTATTTTGGAAAGGACATGCAAAAGCGTCATGGAATCCACGCCGCCGGAAACGGCAACGCAGACCTTCGCGCCCTTTTTAAACATCTTGTATCCTGCTATATTCTCTCTTACCCTTGTCTCTATATCCATGCCCTCTTATCCCTAAAACGCGAAAAGCCGGCAAAGAGCCGGCTTTTACAGAGAAAAAAACACCGTCCGGCCTATTCGTGGTGCGAGTCCTTTTCCTTTGCCTTCATGTAGTACACGAGCGCCACAAGCACGAGCGCTATGGACACGGCGAACATCAACGTATCCTTGGCATCCTTCCACTCGGCTATATGCTCGAGGAAGGTGACTGCGAGCATTAGAGCTATGACGCTAGAAAGCTTCTTCTTTAAATCGTCCAGGTTGTTAATATTAAGCCACTCCGGCATCTTAAGCTCGCCTATAAACAGTTCGTAGAGCGCGACTGCGAATATATAAAGGATAACGGCCAGAAGAAAACCGTCGAGTATCGCAACCATGTGCACTGTGGCCGAAACGCTCTCTCCTGTCGCAAACGAATGAAACATATGATACACCGTCTTACCCATCTGTATGGACGACCAGACAAAAAGAGCAACCGAACCCACAAAACTCGATATCACGGCGAGTATTACAGCAAGCCAGCCTCTTTCAAGTATCGTTCTCATAAATAAGCCCTGCCTCCTTTTACTTTGCCGCTTGTATCTCGTCGACTATTGCATCACCCATGCCGATAGTAGAGAGCTTCTTCGTGCCTTCGGTGTAGATGTCCGCAGTCCTGAAGCCCTTATCAAGCACCCTCTCGACCGCTTTCTCGATAGACTCGGCAGCCTCGTTCATACCAAAGGAGTACTTTAGCATCATGGCAATGGAAAGTATCGTTGCTATCGGGTTTGCTATGCCCTTACCTGCTATGTCGGGGGCGCTGCCGTGTATGGGCTCGTACATCGCGTGCCCTGTGTCTCCAACACTCGCGGATGGAAGCATGCCTATAGAACCGGTCAGCATAGCTGCCTCGTCGGAGAGTATGTCGCCAAATGTATTCTCGGTCACTATGACGTCAAACTGCTTCGGGTTTCTGATAAGCTGCATGGCGCAGTTGTCGACGTACATGTGGGAAAGCTCGACCTTCGGATACGACGCGCCTACTTTCGTAACAACCTTTCTCCAGAGCTCGGTGGTTTCAAGCACATTCGCCTTGTCAACGCTCATGAGCTTTTTGCCTCTCTTCATGGCGATGTCAAAGGCGACCTTTGCGATGCGCTCGACTTCAGGTGTGGTATACACCATCGTGTTCACGCCTCTTTCCGTGCCGTCAGCAAGCTTCTCAACGCCTTTGGGAGTACCGAAATAAAGGCCTCCGGTAAGCTCGCGTATAACCATGATATCAACGCCGTCTATGACCTCGCGCTTCAATGTGGAGGCGTCGGCAAGGGCCTTAAATATCTTTGCTGGCCTAAGATTGGCAAAAAGCCCGAGTTCTTTTCTAAGCTTCAAAAGCGCCCTCTCCGGCCTTATCGAATAATCAAGGGCTTCCCACTTAGGGCCTCCAACAGCTCCAAGAAGCACGGCATCGGCCTCTTTTGCCATGCCTAGCACTTCATCTGTAAGCGGCGTTTTATTTACGTCAATTGACGCTCCGCCGACAAGAGCCTCCGTTACCTCGAACTCGACATTGAACTTTTCCTCAACGCACTCAAGCACCTTTACTGCCTCATCCACTATTTCAGGGCCTATGCCGTCGCCGGCTATGGCCAGTATCTTATGCATTCTCTATTTCCTCCTCGTTTGCCGCAGGAATTTCAAGTATCTTCTTTAACGAATCAAAGAACGACTCAAGGCCGCTGTGCGGAATGACAACGGTGCTCCTTCTGTCGTTCGAAAGCTCGGCTATCTGCAAAAACTTCCCGCCGGGGTTTTCCTTAAAGTCTATGAAAAGCGTTTTATTTTCTATCTGTAGCTTGTCCGTTGAAATCGTCCTGCTCTTTGGCTTATCGCCCCTGTTATCGTTTCTTCCCATTCAATCATCCTCCCTGTTGTGCTTTCGCGCGAGTTTTAGCGGTGTTTATCGCCTTCTCTTTGCCGTCTAACTTACAAACCCTCTTTTCCTTATCCACTGCATAAGGCCGCCGGAACTCACAAGCTCCTGCATGAACGGCGGCACTGCAGCTGCCTTGTACCTCTTATTCTTCGTAATGTTCACTATCTCGCCGCTTGCCATATCCACCTCGAGTTCGTCGCCCTTGGCTGCGCCATCGACCGCCTCAACGCATTCCAAAATAGGAAGCCCCATGTTAAACGAATTCCTGTAGAATATGCGCGCAAAGCTCTTTGCAATGACGCATGAGACCCCTGCTGCCTTTATCGATATGGGCGCGTGCTCTCTCGATGAGCCGCAGCCGAAGTTCTTATCTGCCACGATAATATCGCCTGGCTTCACGTTCTTTGCGAATGTTGCGTCCTCGTCCTCCATGCAGTACTTCGCAAGTTCCTTTGGGTCAGAGGTATTTAGATGCCTTGCCGGTATTATCCTATCAGTATCTATGTCAGCGCCGTACTTCCAAACCCTGCCGCGTGCCTTCATTTTAGTCTTGCTCCTTCGTTAGTCGTAATTAAATTTTTACTTCTTCGCTATCTCGTCCGGATGCGCTATCCTGCCCTTAACTGCCGTTGCAGCTGCAACAGCCGGATTCGCAAGGTATACCTCGCTTGTCGTATGCCCCATCCTTCCGACAAAGTTCCTGTTCGTCGTCGAGAGCGCCTTCTCTCCCGGCGCGAGTATGCCCATGTGCCCGCCAAGGCACGGGCCGCATGTTGGAGGGCTGATTATCGCTCCGGCGCTCATGAAGATATCGAAGTACCCAAGGTCCATGGCCTGCCTGTAGATAAGAGGTGTTGCCGGTATTATAATGAGGCGCGTGTTCTTGGCTACCTTCTTACCCTTAAGAAGCCTTGCCGAGACTTCCAGGTCTTCTAGCCTTCCGTTGGTGCAGGAGCCGATGACAACCTGGTCGATAGCAATGTTCTTTACCTCTGATACGTTCTTCGTGTTCTCAGGCAGATGCGGAAGCGCGACCTGCGGGTCTATCTTTCTGCAATCGTACTCGTGCACGACCATGTACTCGGCTTCCTTATCGCTCGTATAGTACTTTGCCGGCCTCTCGCCCCTCTTCTCGACGTATTTCTTCGTCGTTGCATCCGGCTCTATGATGCCGCTCTTACCTCCGGCCTCTATCGCCATGTTGCACATCGAGAAGCGGCTGTCCATCGAGAGCCCCTTTATGGTCTCTCCGGTGAACTCCATTGCGCGGTAAAGAGCGCCGTCAACGCCGACCTTGCCGATAGTATAGAGGATAAGATCCTTGCCGCTTACCCACTTGTTAAGCTTCCCGTAGAATACGAACTTCATGCTCTCCGGTATCTTGAACCACACCTCGCCGGTTATCATGGCAGCGGCAAGGTCTGTTGAGCCAACCCCTGTAGCAAAGGCGCCCATTGCCCCGTAGGTGCAGGTATGCGAGTCGGCGCCGATTACAACATCGCCGGAAACGACTATGCCCTTCTCCGGTAAAAGCGCGTGCTCTACTCCCACCTCGCCGCCTTCGTAGTAGTGCTTTAGCCCTTGCTCGGCTGCGAACTCTCGAAGTATCTTTACCTGTGTTGCGCTCTTTATGTCCTTATTGGGCGTAAAGTGGTCGGGAACGAGCACGACCTTGCTTTTATGAAACACCTTCTTTGCGCCTATCTTCCTGAACTCGTCTATGGCTATCGGCGCTGTGATGTCGTTACCGAGCGCGATATCGACCTTAGAGTTTATGAGCATGCCCGGGGTTACTTCACTAAGCCCCGCGTGCTTTGCAAGTATCTTTTCGGTTATTGTCATCGGCCTCAATGCCTTTTTCTTAGCCATCGCTTATACGCTTCCTCTCTTTAATAATTACGCAGAAACCCCGTCCTCAGACGAGCCTCTCGCGTTTTTCCTTCTTTTTATATTCGAGCCTGTTAAGGGCGTTTATGTAGGCCTTTGCGCTCGCCACTATAATATCGGTATGAGAGCCCTGCCCAAGCACCGTATGCCCTTCTTCCTCGAGCCGCACGGTTACCTCGCCCTGCGCGTCCGTGCCGCCTGTAATGGCATTGACAGAATAGCGTAGCAGTTTGCTCTTCGTCGCAGTAATCGCGGATATAGCCTTGAAGACCGCGTCCACCGGGCCGTCGCCATCGCTGCTCTGCTTTTTCTCTTCGCCATCGGCCTCCATTACAACAACAGCGCTAGGCCTCTTTTCCGTGCCTCCCGATACTTCCAACTTTACGAGACGGAAACGGTCAGGCACCTCGATACGAAGCACCTCGTCCTGAACAAGGGCCTCGATGTCTTCGTCAAAAACCTCTTTTTTCCTGTCAGCGAGCTCCTTGAACCTCTCGAATGCGGCATTCAGGTCTTCATCCGAAAGCTCGTAGCCAAGCTCCTTAAGCCTTGCCTTAAACGCGTGCCTGCCCGAGTGCTTACCCATTACAAGCGTTGACTTGGATATGCCAACGGACTCGGGGCTCATTATCTCGTAGGTGGTCTTTTCCTTAAGCACGCCGTCCTGATGAATGCCGGACTCGTGCGAAAAGGCGTTGTCGCCGACTATGGCCTTATTGGGCTGCACCATCATGCCGGTGATGCCCGAGACAAGGCGGCTTGCCGGGTATATCTGCTCAGTAACTATGGCAGTATCAAGGCCGAGTATGTCTTTACGCGTCCTGAGTATCATTACTATTTCTTCAAGTGAGGCGTTCCCTGCCCGCTCGCCGATGCCGTTTATGGTGCATTCAACCTGGCGCGCGCCGTTAATCACAGCGCTAAGCGAGTTCGCAACAGCAAGCCCCAAATCGTTATGACAGTGAACGGAAATAATCGCCTTATCTATATTACCTACGTTAGCCCGTATCCCCTTTATAAGCGCGCCAAACTGCTCAGGGAGCGCGTAGCCTACGGTATCGGGAATATTTATCGTAGACGCTCCTGCAGCAATGACAGCCTCGATGACCTCGTAGAGGTACTTAAGCTCTGACCTCGACGCGTCCATGGGGCTAAACTCCACATCGTCGACATATCCACGGGCATGTGTGACCATCTCAACTGCGCGCTTCTTCGCCTCGTCGCGAGTGAGACGGAACTGGTGCTTAAGATGTATATCCGATGTAGAGATGAACGTATGTATGCGCGGCCTCGGAGCGCCCTTCAAAGCTTCCCAAGCGGAATCGATGTCGTCTTGCTTCGCTCTTGCAAGGCTGCAAACAATTGGCCCTTCGACTTCGTGCGCGATTCTCCTGACTGCCTCGAAGTCGCCCGGAGAGCTGAAGGCAAACCCAGCCTCTATCACGTCAACGCCGAGCTTGGCAAGCTGCCTTGCCACACGGATTTTTTCCTCGACGTTCATCGAGGCCCCGGGCGACTGCTCGCCGTCTCTGAGTGTCGTATCGAATATTCTTACCCTGTTATCCATAAAAATTGCCTAACCCTTATGCTCCCCGCTGCCCTTATGCACTGCCTGGCCGTTTATCTCTAACTTGTGCCCGTTTTTCATCATGTCAATGAGCGTATATACCGGCCCTGACGCGACATACCCGAAGGTGAGCACGAGAAGAAGTATCTCGTGCTGCGCCGCAACAAGCACGGCAAGAAGTATCACTCCCACAAGAAGCCTGAACGGAGACCTCTTTTTTATGTTAAACTCCTTGAAGCTATAGTACTTGACTGTGCTCACCATCAAAAACGCGAGCGTGTATATCATCACAAGCACGGTAACGTGCTTTGCTATCTCTATCTGCCCAAGATAGTTAAAAAATATCACTGTCGAGGCAACGAGCACTGCGGCAGCAGGTATTGGCAGCCCGTTAAAGTGCTTACTGCCGATAGTCGCTGTCTGCACGTTGAACCTCGCAAGACGAAGCGCCCCGCATACGACGTAGAGAAATGCCGCAAGCCACCCGAACTTTTCAAAGGGCCTAAGCGCCCAGGTAAATACCAATATGCCAGGGGCAAGGCCGAATGCCACGAGGTCGGACAATGAATCATACTCCATGCCGAACTTGCTTGTGGTGTTCGTTAGCCTCGCAACGCGTCCGTCCATGCAATCGAGCACCGCAGAGATAAGTATTGCGACTGCGGAGTGAACGAAGTTGCCGTCAAGGGCCGCTACTATCGAATAAAACCCTCCAAAAAGACTTGCCGAGGTTATGAGGTTTGGCAGAAGATAAACACCGCGCCGAAGCTTCCTTGTCCTGTCAGGAGCAATTTCAACGTCAATCTCGTCGTCCTTGAGTTCTTCCTGCTCTTTCTCTATATCGTGTTCGTAGTCGCTGTTTGCCATGTCCCCTCCGGTCTGCCTTTCCCCTTGCCTACCAGCGCGCGAGTATCGAGCTTCCCGCGCTCACCTTGTCGCCTACCTTGACCTCCACCTTAGCGTCGAGCGGAAGATACACATCTAGCCTGGAGCCGAACCTTATCATGCCAAACCTTGCGCCCTTTGTGAGCGCGTCGCCTTCTTTCGAGTAACACACGATGCGGCGCGCTATAAGCCCTGCTATCTGCGTAAAGATAAACTTCTTGCCGTTCTTTGCCTCGGCCAGAATGGCATTCTGCTCATTTTCCAAGGAGGCCTTGTCGAATGCCGCGTTCATGAACTTGCCTTCGTTATAGGCAACCTTCAAGACCTTACAGTCCGCAGGCGCCCTGTTAACGTGGACGTTAAAAACATTCATAAAGATGCTTATCTTATTAGCCTCGGCCTTTAGAAGCCTGTCCTCACGAACAACGTCGCATATTATAACGCGGCCGTCTGCCGGACTGACTATAACGTCGTCACCGGAGGGAATATCCCTCTCCGGGTCGCGAAAGAAGTTAAGAACAAACGCCAAAACAAGCGCGAAAAATATGAAAAGCGGCCATACCGCGAGTACTCCTGTTATTACGACAGGCACTGCCGCGATAAAAATAAAGACATACCCTTCCTTTGCAAATGGTATGCGCATCCGGCGGCCCTTAGTTCTTAGCCTTATCGACTATCTTGGAGGCCTTCATCCACGGCATCATCGCCCTTAGCTTCTCGCCGACCTCTTCTATCTTATGCGTCTCGCCCTTCTTCGTAAGTTCGTTAAACTTCTTAAGCCCGTTCTTGTACTCGCCCATCCACTCATCGGCGAACTTGCCGCTCTGTATTTCACCAAGTATCTTCTTCATCTCGGCCTTGGTTGCGTCCGTTATCACGCGCGGGCCTCTTGTAAGGTCGCCGTACTGCGCGGTGTTGCTTATCGAGTAGCGCATGTTGGTAATGCCGCCCTCGTATATCAAATCAACGATAAGCTTCATCTCATGGAGACATTCAAAGTACGCCATCTCCGGCGGATAGCCTGCCTCCGTAAGCGTTTCAAACCCTGCCGTTATAAGGGCCGTTACGCCGCCGCAAAGCACTGCCTGCTCGCCAAAGAGGTCTGTCTCTGCCTCGTCCTTAAAGCACGTCTCGATGATGCCGGCCCTGCCGCCACCGTTGGCGCTAGCGTAAGCAAGAGCGACCTTTAGCGTATCCTTGGACGGGTCCTGATGCACAGCAACGAGTGTCGGCACGCCCCTGCCCTTCGTGTACTCATGCCTTACAAGATGCCCAGGGCCTTTTGGCGCAATCATCATGACGTTCACGTCCGAGGACGGCACGATTTTCTTAAAGTGTATGCTAAAGCCGTGCGCGAATGCGAGGTACGCGCCCTTCTTAAGATTCGGCGCTATTTCCTTCTCGAAGGTCTCGCTTTGCCTCTCATCCGGTATAAGTATCATCACAACGTCCGCGCCGTTTACAGCGTCGGCGACATTCTTTACCGTAAGCCCCGCTGCCTCGGCCTTCTTCCATGAACCGCCTTCCCTTAGGCCTATCGTAACGTCAACGCCGCTTTCCTTAAGGTTCTGCGCGTGGGCATGGCCCTGGCTGCCGAACCCGACTATCGTTACCTTCTTAGAGCGTATGTTCTCGAGATTTGCGTCCTTATCGTAGTAAACCTTCATGTATGGCTCCTTTGCTTTTTTTATTCCTTGCCTTTGCCTCTAACGCTTCTTGCCATTGCAATTTTACCTGTACGAACCATTTCCTTTATGCCAAACGGACGAAGTAGCTCCGTAATGGCCTGTATCTTCTGCTCATCCCCCGTGACCTCGATTGTATAGGATTTGGGCCCGACGTCCACGATCTTTGCCCTGAAGATATCGACTGTGCTAAGTATCTCCGGCCGCGTTTCGTCGGTAGCGTTCACCTTGACGAGCGCAAGCTCCCTGTCGATAAACTCCTCGCCGGTCATGTCGTGCACCTTGATGACGTTTATGAGCTTGTTTAGCTGCTTCATTATCTGCTCAACTATCCTCTCGTCCCCGGTCGTGACAATAGTCATCCTGGAGACATTGGAGTCCCCTGTCTCTGCCACACACAGGCTCTCGATGTTGAAGCCCCTTCCGGAGAAGAGCCCCGATATTCTGGAGAGCACGCCAAATTCGTTTTGTACAAGAACCGATATCGTATGTCTCATAGATAGCCTTCTTTACACAAGTAGCATCTTTGTGAGCCCCTGGCCCGCGGGCACCATCGGGTACACGCACTCCTTGGGGTCAACGATGAACTCCATGAACACTGGTCTGTCGTTTATCTTCATGGCCTTCTTTATGACCGCGTCAACGTCCTTTGGCTTCTCTGCCCTTAAGCCAGCACCGCCGTACGCCTCCGCTATTTTCACGAAGTCGGGTTTCTTACCAAGGCACGTGTGCGAGTACCTCTTATCATAGAAGAACTCCTGCCACTGCCTGACCATTCCGAGGAAATGGTTATTTAGTATCGCGACCTTTACAGGCAACCCGTACTCGACCGCAGTTGCAAGCTCCTGGATGTTCATTTGTATGGAGCCGTCACCTGCTATGTCGATAACCGTCTTTTTAGGATATGCAACCTGCGCCCCTATGGCCGCAGGAAAACCATACCCCATTGTGCCGAGCCCGCCGGAGGTAAGAAAAGTACGCGGCTTGTCGAACTTATAGAACTGCGCAGCCCACATCTGGTTCTGGCCGACCTCGGTCGTGATTATGGCATCGCCCTTTGTAAGCGCGTAGATACGCTCTATGACGTACTGCGGCTTTATGCGCCCGTCCATGGGCTGCGTGACCTTCAAGGAATGCGTCTTTTGCCACTTCTCTATTTCCTTATGCCACTTAGAAGTATGCTCCGAGAAAGCCGACACGTGCTTCTTGTCCTTCTTTGTAAGCGCATCGAGCAGATCTTTTAGAACATGCTGCACATCGCCGACAATCGGAACATCGACCTTGACGTTCTTACTAATCGATGTCGGGTCTATGTCTATGTGCACGATCTTCGCGTACGGCGCGAACTCGTCGAGCTTGCCGGTGACGCGGTCATCGAACCTCGAGCCAACGGCTATAAGGCAATCGGTATGCGAGATTGCCATGTTTGCTGCGTACGTGCCATGCATCCCGAGCATCCCGAGGTGCAGCTTATCGGTGCCGGGGAACGCGCCCATGCCCATGAGTGTAGTCGTAACCGGTATTTCGAGCTTCTTTGCAAGCTTTGTAAGCTCGGCCGCTGCATTCGAACCAATGACCCCACCGCCGGCGTATATAACCGGACGCTTCGAGTTAAGTATCATCTCAAGGGCCTTGCTGATTTGCCCGGGGTGCCCTTTGTACGTCGGCTGGTAGCTCTCTATCAACGCCTTCTCTGGGTAATGAAACACAGTTGAATTGGTCTGCACGTCCTTTGGAATGTCGACGAGCACAGGGCCCGGCCTTCCTGTCGTTGCAATGTAAAAAGCCTCTTTGATAATGCGCGCAAGGTCTTTCACGTCTTTAACAAGGTAATTGTGTTTTGTGCACGGCCTCGTGATGCCGACTATGTCAGCCTCCTGAAAAGCGTCGTTACCTATAAGCGCGGTCGGCACCTGTCCTGTGAACACGACCATTGGAATAGAATCCATGTAAGCGGTTGCTATTCCGGTAACGGTATTGGTTGCTCCAGGGCCAGAGGTGACTAAAACAACACCGGGCTTTCCGGTCGAGCGCGCGTAACCGTCTGCCATATGCACAGCGCCCTGCTCATGGCGCACGAGTATATGATTTAGCGGACACTTCTTGCCGTAAAGCACGTCGTAGAGCGGAAGCACAGCTCCGCCAGGATACCCGAAAATGGTATCAACGCCTTCCTTCCTAAGCGCCTCTATGAATATTTCTGCCCCTGTCTTGGTCATTTTCTCAAATAGGCCGCAATCGCATCGCGGCTAACATTTTTTTTATAGACACACGGATTAGGAATCCGTTATTCCAGCCATCTACTCCACTACCGCCCCTGTGTTTGCGCTTGTAACCACCTTTGCGTAGCGCGAGAGCCAGCCTGTCTTGATCTTCGGCTCCGGGGCCTTCCACTTCTTCTTTCTCTTTTTTAGCTCAGCGGCAGACACCTTGAGCTCAAGCTTTCTCTTTGGAATGTCAAGCTCGATAACATCGCCGTTCTTCACAAGCGCTATGGGGCCGCCCTCCATTGCCTCTGGCGATATATGGCCGATGCACGGGCCTCTTGTACCGCCAGAAAACCGACCGTCGGTTATGAGCGCAACACTCTCGCCAAGCCCGAGCCCGACGATTGCCGCAGTTGGAGCAAGCATTTCGCGCATTCCGGGGCCGCCTTTGGGGCCTTCGTAGCGAATTACCACCACATGCCCGGCCTTTACCTTGCCAGACTGTATGGCTGCCTGAGCAGCTTCTTCGGAGTCGAATGTTATGGCCTTGCCGGTAAAGCGCATCATCTTATCGCTAACCCCGGACTGCTTTACAACCGCACCAAGAGGAGCAAGGTTACCGCCAAGCACCGCTATACCGCCCTCTTTGTGATAGGGCTTATCAACCGGCTTTAGCACTTCCTCATCCACGTATGTAACCTGTTTTACTATGTCCTTCACCCTGACGCCGGAAACGGTAGGGTTATCTTTTATAACCTTCTCAAGCCTCTTCATCACGGCCGGTATGCCGCCTGCCCAGTGAAGGTCTTCCATGTAGAACTTCCCTACCGGCTCAAGCGATGCTATGTGAGGAGTCGTCCTGCTAAGCTTGTCAAACGTATCGAGCGGAAGCTTAACCCCTGCCTCATGCGCAATCGCCAGAAGATGCAGCACGGTGTTAGAAGAACCACCGAGCGCCAAATCAACCCTGATTGCGTTCTCGAATGCGTTTTTCGTCATGATGTTTCTTGGCAAAATATTTTTCCTTACAAGCTCGACGATTCTCTCGCCCGAGTCGAAGGCAATGCGCCTTTTCTCGCTCATCACTGCCGGAGCAGTGCCGCACCCAGGAAGGCTCATGCCCATTGCCTCTGTAAGCGAGTTCATCGTATTGGCGGTATAGAGCCCCTGGCAGCTTCCAACCCCCGGGCACGCGCCAAGCTCGCAAGCCGCAAGCTCTGACTTCGTGATTTCGCCCTTTTTATAACGTCCCATCGCTTCAAACGTATTGCGTATAAACGAAAGACGCTGTCCCTTCAACCTTCCTGTCATCATCGGCCCTGCGCTCACTACTATCGATGGGATGTTCAACCTCGCGGCTGCCATGAGCATGCCTGGGGTAATCTTATCGCAGTTAGTTAGAAGCACGAGGCCGTCCAGAGCATGCGCCTCGGCTACACTCTCTATCATGTCAGCTATAAGCTCGCGTGTGGAGAGCGAATAATGCATGCCCTTATGGCCCATGGCAATGCCGTCGCAAACGCCTGGGAGCCCGAAGAACATCGGGTAGCCTCCGCCCGTGTGCACGCCCTTTTCGATGAACCTTTCCAGATCCCTCATGCCGATGTGGCCGGGGATAAGGTCTGTAAAGCTCGTAGCAACGCCGATAAAGGGCTTTTGCATCTCGCCCTTTGGTATGCCGGTTGCGTACATAAGGGCCCTGTGCGGGACCCTTGAAAAACCTTTTTTAACGCGGTCGCTTCTCATATCACCCCTGCGTATTTATTTAACGCCGCTTTCCTTTAAAACGTTTATCATGTGCTCCATCTTGTCCTTAAGAGCAAGCTTTTGTTTCTTCAATGTGGCAATCTCGACTTCCTCGTCCTTGGTAAGATGCGGCCGCTTCTCCAACTTCTCGACCACCTTCCTGTGCTGACGGAATGTCTCGTATGCCTCCTTGAACTCGATATTATTCTTAAGAAGCTTATCAACAACAGGGTCGTTTACGTCAATAGGCATATCAGCTGCTCCTTTCCAAAATACGTGAAATTCGCTTAAGTTAGTAATAATACACTAAAAAGAGGGAAAAAGTCAATAAAATAACGGGATTAGGCGTTGTTTTGGCCGCTTTTGAGCTCGGCCTCGGATTTGCGCAGGTATAGCGGCGTAACTTCAAGCGGGGTAAGGGTTTTATAAGGCCCGCTTTCGGCAAGGATAGCTATATTCGACGCCCTGATATGCCACTTTTCTTCCGGCAAAAACACGGCATCGGGCATAAGGACTGACACGCTCTCTTTATATTCATTTAAGCCGTTACCAAGGAACACGGCCCCCCTGCCGGAAGTGACGCCTTTAAGGCTTTTGATAAAATCCTCTATGGAAGAAGCCCTGTCGTCAAGAAGCCTCTTGGGCGCGCCCAGGCTCAAATCAAATGCAGCGGCGTAGACCTCTTTCTTACGCGCGTCGAATACAGGGCAAACTATTCTGTCCGTTTTCCCGGCGTTCATCGAAAGCGCCATGAGAGTAGATACTGTTCTTATCTCCATCTTGCCTGTTGCCCAGGCAAGCCCCTTAATAAGGCTTACTCCGATTCGAAGCCCTGTAAACGAGCCCGGGCCGCTTCCTATGGCAAAGCAATCGATATCGTTTATCGTGAGATTTAACGAAGTAAGCAGTTCATCTATGCTCTTTAGAAGCCACTCGGAGTGAGTGGTGACGCGCTCCGCGTGCACTTCCTTGAGCACGCGCCCGGAATCAGAGACCGCAACGCTTCCTGAAAATGAAGACGTGTCTATCGAAAGAAGCCTCACGCAAAGAGCCCCGTCAGCTGAAAATTCTCCAGATATCGTTCCACATGACAAGCGCAATGAGCGCGATTATCATGGCAAACCCGATTTGCTGGAACATCATGACCAACCTGTCGCTAAGAGGAGCGCCCTTTAACTTCTCAGCGATAAGCATAACGACAACGCCGCCGTCCAATACCGGAATGGGGAAGAGGTTTAGCACGCCGAGATTAAGACTTATTATGGCGACAAGCACAAGGACCTTGGTAAACCCGGCGCTCGTTGCCGAGCCCGTTACCTGCGCTATCATTATCGGGCCGCCAAGGGCCTTTACCGAATAAAGCCCCGTGAAGAGCCCCTTTATGAACTTGAATATCAGATACGTCTGCTCGTAGCACTCCGCCATGCCAAGCTTAATTGACTCGACAAAACCGAACTTCTTTACCACTGTCTCGATAAGCGGATTTATACCGATAAGCTGGCGCTTTGCCTCCTCGTCGAACTTGGGAGTAAGCTTTACATCCATAGTTTTACCGTCGCGCACATAGGTAACGACCCTCTCGCCCTGTTTCTTCGCCATCTCGCGCGATATCTGGTACCAGTAGCTTATCTCCACGCCGTCGATTGCAGTTATCCTGTCACCCTTTTTAAGCCCGGCAACGTCCGCAGGCATACCCGGAGCAAGCGCGCCCACGACAGGCGGACTGCTCGGCAGTATGTCGTCTGCCGTGCCCATGCCTTCCTTCGCGCTCTTACCCGGAGTATAAGGAGCCTTAAAGGTCTCTGCGTCACGCTTTACGGTAAATATAATCTCCTTACCCGGGCTTAGAAGTATTACCTTATTTAACGCGCTCCAGTTCTCGATTTTCTCGCCATCGGCCTCTATAATCACATCCCCGGCCTTCATGCCGCCTTTATCGGCCTGACCGCCCTTATCAACGTACTCGAGCCTGGCTTCATCGTAGAGAAACGCCGGCATGCTGGTGCCAAGCATGTATGGAAGCGGGAATACTACGAACGCGAGTATGAAGTTCATCACCGGCCCTGCAGCCACTATAAGCACGCGCTGGTATATCGGCTTACGGTCGAATGCGCGCTCGAGCTCCCACGCGCTCCACTCCTTGCCCTTCTCATCCTCTCTCGACTCTCCAAACATCTTTACATACCCGCCAAGCGGAATGGCAGAGAGCATGTACTCGGTCTCGCCTCTTTTCACGGAGAAAAGAGCGGGGCCGAACCCGAGAGAGAACTTCTCGACCTTGACGTCGAAGTACTTGGCAACCGCAAAGTGCCCGAGCTCGTGCACGAAGATCAGCACGCCAAGCACTATTATAAATACCAATATGCCTTCTGGTGTGAACATTTTATCTTTTTTGTCTCCTTACTTTATTTGCGCTTAAGCATTTCATTTTACAAGCGACGCTGCCTTATCCCTTGCCCACATATCGGCATCGAGCACGTCGTCGAGCGTTTTTATGGTCTTTGCCCTGTGCGCGCCAAGCACCATGGCAAGTATTCGCGCTATATCCATGAACCCTATTTCTTTTTTCAAAAAAGCCTCGACACAAACCTCGTCCGCGGCATTCAAAACTGCAGGCGCAGTACCGCCTATTTCGAGAGCCTCGTACGCAAGCGTCAGGCACGGAAAACGCCTCTTCTCGGGCGTTAAAAACTCAAGCCTTCTTCCGCCAAGCTCCAACCTCGGGGTGCAGTTCTTCCCTATCCTCCCCGGGAACCCGAGGGCATAGGATATGGGACCCCGCATGTCTGAGGTGGAGAGCTGCGCGACAACGGAGCCATCGACATACTCAACCATCGAATGCACTATGCTCTCCGGGTGCACGACAACGTCTATTTTATCATTCTGGACGCCAAAAAGCCACTTTGCCTCTATTACCTCGAAGCCCTTGTTCATCATTGTAGCGGAATCTATCGTAATGCGCCGCCCCATTTCCCAGTTCGGGTGCTTTAGCGCCTGCCCGGGCGTAACGGACTTAAGCTTCGAAAGCGGCGCCCTTAGAAACGGCCCACCGGAGGCAGTAAGTATTATCCTTTCGATTTCAGCGGTGTCGTGGCCCTTTAAGCACTGAAACACTGCAGAGTGCTCGGAATCGACCGGAATGAGGCTTACCCCTCTTCTCTTGACCTCATTCATCACAAGCGGCCCTGCGGCAACAAGCGCTTCCTTGTTTGCAAGAGCGATGTCCTTGCCTGCCTTTATGGCGTGAAGCGTCGGGATAAGCCCGGCAAACCCGACGATTGCCGACACGGTCATGTCAACGCCCTTATATGCAGCTGCAATCTTCGCGCCCTCTGTGCCAAAGCCTATATCAACGCCAAGCGACTTAACGGACTTATCACTGGAAAGCGCCTCTGCGCTCTTTTCATCGGTTACCGAAACAAAATGCGGCGCAAACTCGCGGATCTGCTTTTTTAAGAGCGCGATGTTCTTTCCGGCGGCAAGTGTTACGACCTTGAAGCGCCCCTTATTGGCGCGCACCACGTCGAGCGTGCTCGTGCCTATGGAGCCTGTTGAGCCAAGTACAGCTATGCCCTTTTGTTTTTTCATGAGAGAAGGTTGCGAAGCTCGAGGTAATAGTAAAGCGCCGGAACAACGAACACCATGCTGTCTATCCTATCGAGCAGACCGCCGTGGCCAGGTATAAGGTTACCCGAATCCTTCACGCCGGAAGCGCGCTTTAGTAAAGACTCGAACAAGTCTCCATATACCGAGACTACACCTAACCCGAGCGTTAAGAGCGCGACCTCGTAGTGGTAGAGCCCGAGACCTAAGAAATAATTCATGCAAAGAGAGGCTATGACGCCGCCAAGCAAGCCGCCAACAAGCCCTTCTATGGATTTTCCCGGGCTTAGCACCGGAGCTAATTTATGTTTGCCTATCGCCTTTCCCGTAAAGTACGCGAATGTATCGTTACTCCAGACAAGCACGAGAGAGAAAAGAAACCACAACCTGCCGTTCTCGAGCCCGGTTAGCGGTACGATATGGGCAACCGGCACGGCGATATAGAGAAGTGCGAGTATCTTGGACATGACCCAGTTAGCAGAGGCCTTGAAGTCCTTTCTCGCGTATATGCCCGTTAAGAAATATATGAAGACGTATGCAACCGAGGCCCGTAAGGCGTCGGCAAGCCCTGCGTACAGGAAGATGAAAGGTATTGACGCTGAAAACACTATGGCGAGCGCCGCGCTTCCCGAGTACCCCATCTTCTCGTTTATGTGCATGAGCTCTTTAACCGCCCCTGCGATAAGCAGGGCCGCAAGCGCTGCTATGACCCAAAACGGAGCGTAGAGGATAATCGCTACGACTATTGGTATTAGTATTATGCCGCTTATCAGCCGCTTGACCAAGATATATTTCCCCTTTCAAATGCCGCGAAGTCTGTAAAAAAACGGCACGGACAAAAGTCCGCGCCGCGCATATCGTTTTCTACAACGTGTTACTTCGCCTGCGCCGCAAGCTGCGCCTGCGTAAGTCCAAAGCGCCTGTCGCGGCCCTGAAAAACGCGTATTGCCTTCATAAGCTCCTCTTCGCCGAAATCAGGCCAGAGGACCTCTGTCACATAAAGTTCCGTATAAGCCGACTGCCAGAGCATGAAATTCGAAAGCCTCATCTCCCCGCTCGTTCTGATAAGAAGGTCCGGGTCAGGCGCTCCTGCCGTGTAGAGACGCTTTTCAAGCTCGCGACCGTCCACATCGCTTGCCTTAAGCAAACCCTTTTCAACGTCCATGGCAATCGCCCTGCATGCCTTTGCTATTTCATCTCTTGAGCCGTAACTTAGCGCAAGCTGCAGCGTCATCGAAGTATTGTTGACCGTCTTAGCTTCTACCAGTCTCACGACCTTTCTCACGCCTTCGGGCAGATCATCTATATCGCCGATTGCCTTGAAGCGTACATCTTCGCGCATGAGAAGCTCGCACTCGGCCATGAGGTAGTCTTCGAGAAGCTTCATCAGAAGGTTTACTTCCATGACCGGACGGTTCCAGTTTTCCTTGGAAAATGTGTACAAGGTAAGATACTTAACGCCAAGGGAGCGGCAGTGCTTGACGACGTTACGCGCAGCATCTATGCCTTTTTTGTGGCCGCTAACGCGCATCTCGCCTCTACGCTGCGCCCAGCGCCCGTTGCCGTCCATTATTATCGCTATGTGAGAGGGTATGTCGTTCAAACCCGTAGACCTCGTGAAAAAGAAAAAAACAGCCGATGCGCCCGCAAATACAGCCTCAGACCTCCATTATCTCCTTTTCCTTGTCAGCGAGTATGGAGTCTATTTTCTTTATTTCCTTATCTGTAACGTCCTGCACGTGCTGCTGGCCCTTCTTTAGATCGTCCTGAGTGATGGCCTTGTCCTTTTCCAATTTTTTTATGGCCTCGTTAGCGTCGCGCCTTACGTTACGAATGGCGACCTTGGCGTCTTCACAATACTTTTTCGCCACCTTGACGAGCTCTTTTCGTCTCTCCTCTGTTGGCTGCGGTATCTGTATGCGTATCAACTTGCCGTCGTTCGTAGGCGTAAGACCCAGCCCTGACGATATTATCGCCTTCTCTATCGCGCCAAGCTGGCTCATGTCCCATGGCTGTACGGTTATGAGCCGGCTCTCGGGAACAGAGAGAGAGGCCATCTGCGGCAACGGCGTTGCGGTGCCGTAGTAATCGACCTTCACGTCGTCGAGTATTGCAGTGGAGGCTCTACCTGTCCTAAGCTTCAAGAGCTCCTGCATGAAGAGCTCGATTGCCTTGTCCATCTTTCTCTTGGAATCGTCGAAAACGTTTTTTAGCGCCATAATGCCCTCTATGCGTTCGCCCTTACGAGCGTGCCGACCTTCTCCCCTTTTAGTATTTTCATCACGTTGCCTTTTTCCTTTATATTGAAGACGATAATCGGCAGGTTGTTGTCCATGCAAAGCGATACCGCGGTCGTATCCATGACCTTCAACCTTTCCTTAAGTACTTCTATATACGTCAATTCCTCGAACTTCTTAGCGCTCTTGTCCTTTACCGGATCCTTGTCATATACGCCGTCGACCTTCGTGCCCTTCATTATTATATCAGCCTGTATCTCCATTGCTCTAAGCGAGGCCGCGGTGTCGGTAGTAAAGTACGGGTTGCCGGTGCCTGCGGCGAATATCACGACACGGCCCTTCTCAAGATGGCGAACTGCGCGCCTTCTTATATATGGCTCTGCAAGGGCCTTCATCTCGATTGCCGAAATGACCCTCGTTATAACGCCCTTTTTCTCGAGCGCGTCCTGCATGGTTAGCGAGTTTATGACGGTCGCGAGCATGCCGACGTAATCGGCGGTAGCCCTTTCCATGCCCTTTGCGCTTGCCTCGACGCCTCTAAAAATATTGCCGCCGCCGATAACGAGCGCTACTTCCACGCCTGTGGCCACGCAGTCCTTTACCTCGGATGCTATGGTGTCGACAACGGATGAATCCACGCCGAACTTGAGCTCGCCCATAAGGGCCTCGCCCGAAAGCTTTAGAAGAATTCTCTTGTACTTTGGCGCCATGTTTTACCCAACCCCTTACCGCAAAAATCAATGACTATACGCGGTTCTTATAAAATAACGGCGGCATCATGCCGCCGCACAGGCAAACCCTAACCACAACCAATCCAAGCCGAACATCTGTAACATGCCACCCAAAAGCATTTTAAGTACTTAATTATATTAAAAATTTAATGGGGCTGTCAACAGCAAACAAATTTACTTACTTTTAGCGGATACGAGCGCCTTGCGAACTCTTATCTTATTACCAAATTTAACCATAATCGCAGCCTTCTCGGCCTCATATTCATCTACGACATCTACCGAGACAATATCCATAAATTCGTTTCTATAATATCTTATAGTGCCTACATAAACCGCCTCGTCGCCAGATTTAATGTCTACTTTGTATCCAGATGGGAGAAAAACTCTTCCAAACCATCTGGCATCGTTCATATACACCTCCGAAGCAACTACATAAAAAGGCTTATCCTCTGCCATAACATAGAATGTTTCCCCAAACATTATTTCAATCATTTTATCGTATCTATCGTATACAGGCTCCTTTAACATAAAAAACTGATTCGCCGATGAACTAAGCGACAAACGGTACCTGTAATCTTCGTTGGCTTTTACAAGTGTCGACGAAGAAGTAAGCAACGCCGCCTTATTCTCATATGCCTGCAATCTTGACCCTTTAATCCGCTGCGCGCCCTTTGAAAGAGGAGGTATGAGTTCTATTTTTCCGAAAATAATAGTCTTGCCTGGCGGCAGAGATGAGAGATCCTTTACTGCTGGCATTAAAGGCGGAAAAGAAGGGAAAGCACATCCAGACACTGCAAAAAAGAACGCAACAAAAAACGAACGCAGCAAGATATAGAACATTACTTCAATTCCTTAATACGCTTCTGAATTAAGGCTTCCCACTTGGTTCCTTCACTCAACGGAAGCAATATTTCAAGCACTTCCTTTTCTCTAGGTTTGCCTGTCTCCACCACAGTAAACTGATACCCCATCTTTTCATCATACTCTTCCACCAATTTAAATGTTCCGACATAATAAAGACCTGGCTTGCTTACTTTGAATGCCGTTATATTCTTGGTGAATTCCGGCAGTGGATACCTACGGGTTATATTAACAACAGGCGTCCTTTCGTACCTTCCGAATTCCAACACCTGGTAAATGCCTGCGGAAAGACGGTCGTTCCAAAAAGCGCCGTTGCTTACCCCGCATAACTTAACCGGTTTATCTATGACAGGATCTATTTGTTTAAGATTGACATACGAAACTTTGCTGGAATTCAAAAAAGTGGCTTTAACGCCATCACTCATATCTATATAACCATACACCAACGATACCGTTTCGTCTTTTGAATTAGTAATAACCGTTGGAGCAACCGCACAACCAAAAAAAACCAACACCGACAAAGCAATTAATGCAACCCTACCTACTCGCATTATCACCTCCGTGTTGGTTTTATCGCGGACTTTATACGTGCCGGAATCCGGCACGCCCATCAATACCCGTAAACACAGCTCTTTTCTGCGCCTTACTGCTCCTGGCCCTCAGCCTCGTCCTTCAAGCCCTCGCCGACCTTGAACCTCGCAAAACGCCTGACCTGTATGTTCTCGCCTATCTTTGCGATAGCGGCGGTGACCAAATCCCCGATGGTCTTGTCGTTGTCCTTTACAAAGACCTGCTCCACAAGGCACGTCTCCTTATAGTACTTATCGAGCTTGCCCTCGACCATCTTCTCGATAACCTTCTCTGGCTTTCCGGATTCCTTTGCCTGGACCTTGTATATTTCCTTTTCCTTCGCGATTATGTCGGCAGGCACTTCTTCCCTTCTTACATAAAGAGGGCTCATGGCAGCTACCTGCATGGCGATGTCTCTTGTCAGCGCGATGAAGTCCTCGTTCTTGGCGACAAAGTCGGTTTCGCAGTTCACCTCTACGAGCACGCCGACCTTTCCGCCAGCGTGGATATAGGAGGTAACGAGCCCTTCCTTTGCGCTCCTGCCGGCCTTTTTCTGCGCCTGGGCAAGGCCCTTTTCCCTAAGAAACACGATTGCCTTCTCGAAATCCCCTCCGGTCTGGCTAAGGGCCTTTTTACAGTCCATCATGCCGGCCCCGGTCATTTCCCTTAATTCCTTTACCTTGACAGCTGAAATCTCCATTTTATCTAAAAAATCCTCCGATGTATTTTTATATCGCTAAAGACGCGGCCCTATCAGACCGGCGCGCCTTCTGCTACCGCTGCCTCTTCGGCCGCCTTCTTTGCGTCTATCTCGGCCGCTGCCTTTGCCTCTACGGCCTTATCGGTCTCCTTCACGAGCTTCTGCTCGTAAAGGGCCTTGCCTTCCATGCACGCCTCTGCCATTGCGTTTGCGAAGAGGTCTATTGCCCGGATGGCGTCGTCGTTACCCGGGACCACGATGTCGACTTCGTCCGGATCGCAGTTTGTATCGACGATTGCGACTATCGGAATGCCTAGCCTTCTTGCTTCCTTTAGCGCGATAGTCTCCTTCTTCGAATCTATGACGAACACGGCGCCAGGAAGCTTTGTCATGTTCCTTATGCCGCCGATGTTTTTCTCAAGCTTTACCCTCTCTCTTTCGAGAAGCAGGGCTTCCTTCTTGGTAACGGCCTCGGTAGAGGAAGCTCCGTCCTTTATGGCGCTAAGCTTCTTTAGCCTGTCGATGTTCTGCTTGATGGTAGAGAAGTTGGTCAGCAGCCCGCCTATCCATCTCTGATTGATGTAGTCCATGCCGCACTTATTGGCAGCCTGCTCAATAGAGTTCTGGGCCTGCTTCTTCGTGCCGATAAAGAGCACCTTCTGCCCCTTTGCGGCAACGTCGCGGATGTAATCGTAGGCGATTTTGAATGCCTTTACGGTCTGCTGCAGGTCTACTATGTAGATGCCGTTTCTTGCTCCAAAGATGTAAGGCTTCATCTTCGGGTTCCATCTCTTTGTCTGGTGACCGAAGTGCACTCCCGCCTCGAGGAGTTGCTTCATGGTAAGGTAAGCCATTTTCTCTTTTTCTCCTTT
Organism: Deltaproteobacteria bacterium; assembly: GCA_029858205.1. Taxonomy (NCBI): domain Bacteria; kingdom Pseudomonadati; phylum Myxococcota; class Myxococcia; species Deltaproteobacteria bacterium. The sequence goes on from JAOUFM010000001.1 coordinate 63,304, forward strand.
TAAGGGTTAATATCCTCCGCGCCTTTAAAAGCCGCCCGGCCTTCCGGGCACCCTCGTTACACACAGGCGCGTGCGTAATTAAGACATATCTTTATAACATAAGGGGTTATGGGATTTCAAGGGTAATTTTAAGATACTATTGATAATGCGCTCTGCGGCCGCAATGTCACGAAAAAAACAGTAGACTCCGTGCCCCTTCCCTGATATGCTCCATAGCATATCCATAACATGATTTAACCAAATAAATCGGAAGGTTACGGCAATGAGCGCATACACAATCGGAGCCCTGGTTGGAACGGTATTAAGGCTTGCACTCGGCATACTCGCCGCGCGTTCCGGTATAAAAAGGTTTTCGCTAAACCCCGGGACAGCCTGGACGGTCATCGTCGTGCTTACGGCAATTGCCTCTTACGTGCTAACTGCAACGAATAAGAACATTACCTTTGCGAACTCGCCGTGGATAGTGAAGTTCTACGTCAACTCAACCGAAGTGTTCTTCATCTTGGCGCTGCTCTTCTGGATAGTCTCGCTCGTGGCAGGGAAAAAGCCGGAGAAGGCAGAGGGGAAAACGGGGGAAAAATGAGAGGGTCGATGGGAGCAATACTCGCCCTACGGACTTCGTAATACAATTCCCAAAAAAACATGTACGATAAAGACAAAAAAGCACAGCTAATAGAACTTACCGGCCTGCCGCACCCTGCCACAGGCGCTCCGCTCCCGCATATAATATCGAACGACAACAATCTATACCTTGCTTACTGCGTAAAAACTGAAAATAGCAGAGACAACGGCACATATGCCATTGTCAGATTTAAAAATAATTCCCAGTACATATTCGGCTATCCAAACGACGAAGCAGCTCACCAGCACCCGCTTTACGAAAATGGTCTCAGGCCCTATGCGGCTTACGCAGTGAAAAACTCTCCATGGATCGCGAAACATTTAAAGCATTACGGCTCCCATATCAATACGGGAGAGCCTCTTAACAAACCATATATGCACTACATATTCTTTTTCCATGACACCTGCTTCGAATGCATCGCGGAAGGCGTTGAAACAGTCTGCGTCGAAGAAGGACGCATCTACGACGCCGTACAAAAAATTAACAAACTTATATTCGAGGATTAAAAATGGCGCGCATGGCCTCCGGAGCAGGCGTTGCACCCAGCACCGCTAAAAACTATTTAGATTCATAACGCAAGATATAATAGTATTTATCTATATAAATATCTTCTTTTGTAAGCTCTTGCAACCTGTCCCGGAACCAATTTACAGCCAAAACACTATCGGCATTTAAAAATTTCTTTGGCATACCCACCATCGGCCGCGCTACTGTTATATCGACACATCCTTCAACAGGAAACCTTATGTCAAATGCCCTCTTGACATCTTCACCTGTAACACCTTTAATGGTTTTCCAGCCCATTAACATTACAGGCATTCTCAAAGAGGAAACCTTATACCAATAAAGAACGACCTTTCCCTTGGCATCTTTATCGCCAGGCAACTTTAACTTCCGGGATACCGGCCATCCGCATCCTCTCCAGTTTTTCACTTTTCGTAACCTGGGCACCTTTTTGTCTTTGTGAGGTTTTGCAGGTCTTACTTCTTTATTTAATTCCGCCTCATACCGCTCAATCAGTTTCTCCATTCGTTTGGGAGTCGTATTTTTCAAAAACCATGCTTTATACAGATCGTATATTACGCCCGCGTTTTCATCACAATTCCGGGCTGAAACAGAAAGAGTGTCGAGCTCGTACATGAGCCCGCTCTTATCCATCCAGCACGACAAATTCCATCCTTCTCCTTCATACTCATCTACCTTCATAACCTTGCCAAGCTCTTCGGATTTCCAATTCACCATTGCAGACTCAGCTGCAGGATGCATAGGAAACCAACTGCCAAGCAAACTGACCCCATCGGCCTTAGCAAGCTTTTTGAGTTCTTGCCCAAGCTTCTTACGTATAGACGTCAATGTTCTTTTTTTCTTAAGCGCCATTTGTTCCCGTTGCTGACCACGGCAGTTTACAACTTCAAACATTATATTCCATCCATAACCCCGTCCAGATGCTACCACGCCACGCCGGGTGCGACCAACCCTTTGCCGCTAATACCCCACAAAAGTTACGGTCCTCGCATAAACTCCCTTAATTACTTTCAAGATACTTACATTAACCAAGTCAACCACAACAAGGCCTCCGGTAGACATCTAGTAGAGCTTCTTATCATCCGGCGTTATTCCAACAAAGTAATCCAGAGAAAGCCCTATATTAACCAACTGTTGATTAGAAACCGACCCTATATTCAGCAAACCAATCTCCCCCCTGTTTTTACATCATAAATATGAAGAATACCCAAACTTTTTATCGGCTCCTCATGCTTACCCGAATCATACACCTCATCACAAACAAAAATCTTGGCAGAATACGACAACATACAAGCTGCATTAGCAAGCTTTGCACTAAGCAACGGCGAGGCAGTATCTGCCTCCAGGTCATATACAAAATAACCGTCCGCTTCCGCGCCATTGACGATTTGTGTCCCGGAAACAAGAACCTTCTGTCCTTTTATATCCTTAACGTAAGCTAAATGAAAATTTTTCGATGACAACTGGTCATATGGCAATACAACAGTCTTCTGAACTGTGTTTGTATTTAAATCTATGCTCCTAAGCGTGGTATCATATGACCTGAAAACATACGCCCTCTTCCCATCTGCAGAAAAACCAGGCGCCGGGTCGAGAGAATCGTGAGCAGGAGGCAAAAAAAGCATTTTAACGAATGTAAACTCCAAATTAGCATCTAATAACGCATACTCTGTGATGTCCTCTCTATTGCCACCGCCAGTAGCATGAAATATAGCGGCCCCCCTGCCCATATTAAGCGCGAGTTGACTATATTCGTACCCATCGTCAACTATAATTTTTTTTGACTCAAGCGTATCAGCATCAAAGACCTCTACGCCATTGTCTTTCAGAAGCACTAACGCATTAGCTTCCTTGAAATATACTCCCGAATAAACACTTATGTTTTCATAGTCTTCCGAAGTATTTTGTTTTTTACTTATAACCTCATCGGTATCAGTATTTAACACAACCATACTAACACCACCGCCTGTAAAATAACCTTTCCGCGCGGCAAACACATCGCGGGCCATACAAAGCATAAAGACACAGCATAGTGAAAATACCACGCATTTGATTATATTTTTTTTCATGTCATCCCCCCTTTAATCCATTTTCCGTCAGCAATTACCGTCCGCGAGTCGCATAACCGTACAGGACTGGTCATACCCCGCCATCCTCTTACCCCGTCACGATTCTACCACACTGCGCCGGAAAAACAAAACCCGTCCGCAGATGGCGGACTTCAAACAAATGGACAACCAACTCCTCTTCTGATAAAATTTCAAAAAGCGGCAATAACACGCCGCAGAGGACGCGCAGCATGCAGATACGAAAGCCATTTGTCGCAAACCAGTTCTACCCGGGTTCTTCGGACTCGCTGCGTCATGCTGTCGAAGGCTATATTTCCTCCGCGCACTCCACTGCCGAGGAAAAGGCCGTTGCCTTAATCGCCCCGCACGCCGGGTACATGTACTCCGGCAAAACCGCCGGAGAAGCGTTCGCAAGGGTCATCGTACCGGAAAGTGTAGTGCTAATCGGCCCAAACCACACGGGTCTTGGCGACGCATTCGCGGTCATGACAAAAGGCACGTGGGAAACGCCGCTTGGAAACCTCGACATTGACGAAGACCTTGCGGAGGCAATACTTGACTCATCACGCCTATTTACCGCCGACACCCTTGCCCACGAGCGCGAACATTCCCTTGAAGTCGAGATGCCTTTCATATATATTAAAAACCCTAAGGCGAAAATCGTGCCCATCACCGTGATGTCATCCTCCCAAAAGGCATGCGAGGACGCGGGAGCTGCGCTGGCAAAGGCAATCAGAAAGCACAAGAAGAAAACCCTCATCGTCGTAAGCTCGGACATGAACCATTACGAGAGCGACGAGATAACAAGAAAGAAAGACCGCCTTGCCATAGACAAGGTGCTCGCACTCGACCCGGAGGGGCTCTTAAAGGTCATAAAGGAACACCGCATCACGATGTGCGGCGCTATCCCGGCTGCGATTGCCCTATACGCGGCAAAAGAGCTCGGCGCAACAAAGGCAACGCTTGCCGGGCACACTACATCGGCAGAGGCAAGCGGAGATACCACCTACACAGTCGGGTACGCAGGGTTCGTAATAAAATAAAAACTTCTTCGAAAGGTTTTTCAAAACAGCAAACAGATGACGGTAAAAACACGTTTCGCACCGAGCCCCACCGGATACCTCCACATCGGAGGAGCAAGAACCGCGCTATTTAACTACCTCTACGCAAGAAAGCACAAAGGCAAATTCGTCCTTCGAATCGAGGACACGGACGCCGAGCGCTCCACAGAGGCATCCATACAGGCAATCCTCGACGGCATGGAGTGGCTTGGGCTTGAGTACGACGAAGGCCCGTTCTACCAGAGCAAGCGCTACGACTTATACAGGGAATATGCCGACAAGCTCCTTAAAAAAGGCGACGCGTACAAGTGTTACTGCACGGCAGAAGAACTCGAAGAGAGAAGAAAGCAGGCCCTTAAAGAAGGCCGCCCGCCAAAGTACGACGGCCGCTGCCGCGAAAGAACAGACTCGCCCGCCCTTCCCTTTGCCTTGCGGTTCAAGGTAGGGCCCGGAAAAACAGTTGTCGACGACGCTGTAAAAGGCAAAACCGCTTTCGAGCATTCGGACATAGAGGACGTTATAATACTTAGAAGCGACACTACACCCACATACAACTTCTGCGTTGTCGTAGACGACGCTACCATGGGCATAACGCACGTAATCAGAGGCGACGACCACTTAAATAACACGCCGAAGCAGATGCTCATGTACGACGCGCTCGGGTTCCCTCTCCCGGTATTCGCCCATCTCCCAATGATACTCGGCAGCGACAAAACGCGCCTCTCCAAACGCCACGGCGCAACGTCAGTGACCGCCTATAGAGACATGGGGTATCTGCCAGAGGCCCTGATAAACTACCTTGCAAGGCTTGGCTGGAGCCACGGCGACGAGGAAATATTTACGCTGCAGTCGCTCATTGAAAAGTTTACGCTGGAAAATGTGGGCAAATCCTCGGGCGTGTTTAACCCTGAGAAACTCATCTGGCTAAACCACCACTACATAAAGGAATCAAGCGTCGAGAGTGTGGCAAAGCACGCGCTGCCGCATTTCAAGGAACTCGGCATAGACGCGGAGCATGACCCGCGCCTATTACAGATAGTAAAGACAGTAAAAGAGAAGTCTCGCACATTCAAGGAAACTGCCGAGAGCGCGGCCTTCTACTTTGCTACAGAAATAAAGTACGACGAAAAAGCGGCTACGAAGTTCCTCACAAAGGCATCGCTTGAGCCAATCGAGGCTTTAATCGAAGCATTAAAGCCCCTTGCCTCTTTCGATGAGCCTTCTGTCGAGGCGGCATTCAAAGGCGTCATCGAGGCAAAAGGCATAAAGCTCGTTGCCCTTGCCCAGCCCGTAAGGGTTGCTGTCACGGGAAATACCGTTAGCCCGGGTATCCACGAGACCCTCTCTGCCCTTGGCAAGGAAAGAACGCTTGAACGCCTCACAAAGGCTGCGGAGCACATCAGGAAACAAGGCTGAGCACAGTTCCTGCGCCGCAAAAATGGCGCGGAAAACCCCGTATTTCCTTGACACAGCGCCCATTTCCGGCTAATAATATACGTTCGCGGATTAGACGCGCAAGACCACGATTATGTTCAAAAAAGTACTCATTGCCAACAGAGGCGAAATAGCTACAAGGGTTATCAGGGCCTGTAAAGAGCTCGAGATACCAACTGTTGCCATTTACTCGGAGCCTGACACAACGAGCCTTTACGTCAAAAAGGCCGACGAGGCCTACATGGTCGGCCCGGGCCCAATCGAAGGCTATCTGAACATCCATAAGATAGTCGACCTCGCAAAGAAGGTCGGCGTTGACGCCATACACCCTGGCTACGGGTTTCTCTCGGAGAACCCGAAGTTCGCAAGGCTTTGCGCAAAGCGCGGCATAACATTCATCGGCCCATCCGAGCAGGCAATTGCCGACATGGGCGACAAAGTGCGCGCAAGGGAAATGGTAAAGAAGGCCGGTGTCCCCGTGCTTCCGGGCACAGACCACCCTATAGCCGACGAGGCGGAGGCAATAAAGCTTGCCCCTGAAATAGGCTACCCCATCATGGTAAAGGCATCGGGCGGCGGCGGCGGCAGAGGGCTTAGAATCGCAAGAAACGAAGAAGAGCTCAAAAGAGCCATCGAGACATCGAGAAAAGAATCGCAGGCAGCGTTCGGGGTTTCTGCCGTGTTCCTTGAGAAATATCTCGAGAAGCCGCGCCACATCGAGTTCCAGATAATGGCAGATAACCAGGGCAACTTCGTGCACCTTGGCGAAAGGGACTGCTCCATACAGAGGCGCCACCAGAAGCTTATCGAGATAGCCCCTTCCCTCATCCTCGACGACGAACTCAGAGCGCGCATGGGCGAGAGCGCGATAACAGCTGCAAAGGCAGCGTCATACACGAACGTCGGCACGGTCGAGTTCCTGGTTGACTCGGAACGTAACTTCTACTTCCTCGAGATGAACACAAGGGTGCAGGTCGAGCACGGCATAACCGAGATGGTAACGGGCATCGACATAGTGAAGAAACAAATCGAAATCGCAGCCGGGCTTCCGCTTGGCTTCGAGCAAAAGGACGTAAAGATCAACGGCTACGCAATCGAGTGCCGCATAAACGCCGAGGACCCGAAGAATAACTTCATGCCAAACACCGGCAAGGTAACGGCCTACTACTCTCCCGGAGGCATAGGCGTAAGGATAGACGGCGCGATATACAGGGACTATAAAGTAACGCCATACTACGACTCTCTGGTTGCAAAGCTCATGGTGCACGGGTCAACGTGGGACGAGGTTGTAAAGCGCACGACAAGGTCGCTCGATGAGTTTATCATAAGGGGCGTAAAAACAACGATACCGTTTCTCGCAAACATCATGCGCGAAGACGACTTCAGGAAAGGCAACTTCGATACCGGCTATATAGACAGAAAGCCGGACCTTAAACAGTACTACGAGTACGCGGACCCGACGGACATCGTCGCTGCCGCGTCTGCGGCAATAGCCGCGTACCACGGATTCTAAAGAAGGAGCATCGTATAATGGCTACAAACTCCAAGAAAACGACCAAGAAAGCTGCCGAGCCCGCAAAAAAACAGGCAACGTCGGCAAAGGCTTCATCTGGCCGCAAGACGCAGATAATGGACACGGTGCTGCGTGACGCGCACCAGTCTCTCCTGGCAACGCGCCTTAGAACAGAGGACATGGTTGAGGCCTGCTCCATGCTCGACAAGGTCGGGTACTGGAGCCTCGAGGCCTGGGGCGGAGCCACCTTCGACTCATGTCTTCGTTTTCTAAAGGAAGACCCGTGGGAGCGGTTAAAGACATTCAGGAAGGCTATACCGAACACGCGCCTACAGATGCTTCTAAGGGGCCAGAACCTGGTCGGGTACCGCCACTATGCCGACGACGTGGTAAAAAAGTTCGTCGAGCTCTCGGCAAAGAACGGCATAGACGTCTTCAGGATATTCGACGCGCTAAACGACCTTCGTAACATCGAGGTCGCGGTAAAGGCTGTAAAGACCGCAAAGAAAACGGTGGAAGGCTGCATATGCTACACCACGAGCCCCGTGCACTCGCACGAGGGGTTTGCAGAGCAGGCAGTGAAGCTCGCTAACATGGGTGTGGATACCGTCTGCATAAAGGACATGGCCGGGCTTCTGACTCCCGTTGCCTCATTCGACCTCGTGACAAAAATAAAGGCAAAGGTCAATCTGCCGGTGCACATACACACACACGATTCGTCCGGGCTTGCCGCGATGACGTATCTTAAGGGCATAGAGGCAGGGGCAGATATCATAGACACGGCACTCTCCCCGCTTGCCTCGGGCACGTCGCAGCCTCCGACAGAGACGATGGTGGTAGCGCTCCAGGGCTCTCCGTTCGACACAGGGCTCGACCTTAACCTTCTCTCCGACATAGCCGAGTTCTTTAAAAACGTCAGAAAGAAATATAAGAGGTTCGAGACCGTGTATTCGGGCGTAAACACAAAGACCCTTATCGTGCAGGTCCCCGGCGGCATGATATCCAACCTTGCGCACCAGCTAAAGCAGCAGGACGCGCTCGATAAGATGGACGAAGTCTTAGACGAAATTCCGCGCGTAAGAGAAGAGATGGGATACCCTCCCCTCGTTACTCCAACGAGCCAGGTCGTGGGCACGCAGGCAACACTTAACGTGCTAACCGGCGAAAGGTATAAGGTCATAACAAGCGAGACAAAGAACTACTTTAAGGGCCTCTACGGACGGCCTCCTGGGAAGGTAAGCGAAGAAGCAACAAAAAAGGCCATAGGCGATGAAAAGCCAATTACAGTAAGGCCCGCGGACCTTCTCGAGCCGGAGCTCGACAAGCTCGCAAAGGAAGTCGTTGGAAAGGCAAAGAGCCCGGAGGACGTTCTATCGTACTGTCTGTTCCCGATGGTAGCTCTTGAATTTTTCGAGCAGAGGGAAAAAGGCACGCTCACGCCAGAGCCACTTGAACTTCCGGAAGAACCCAAGGCCCAGGCGCGCCACTACGCGCCAAGCGAATTCAACATCACCGTGCACGGCGAGACCTACAAAGTAAAGGTCGCCGGAGCAGGACACAAGGTCGACGGCAAAAGGCCGTTCTTCCTTAAGATTGACGACCGCCTGGAAGAGGTCATGATAGAGTCTTTGCAGGAAATCATCCCCTCGACCGCCGGCGAGATAGAGAGCGAAAGTATCCCGCAGTCGAGCCGCCCGAAGGCAAAGAAGGAAGGCGACATCACCACACCCGCGCCCGGAAAGGTGACTTCGATAAAGGTAGCGGTTGGCGACAGGGTCGCAGAAGGCGACGTGCTCCTGACAGTCGAGGCCATGAAGATGGAGAGCGAGGTGCACGCCGCGGTAAACGGCACTGTAAAGCGCATACTCGTTAAGGTCGGCGATTCGGTCAATCCGGACGAAACACTTATGGAGATAGAGCCCTGATAACACAGGGCTCTGTCATTTCCTCTACCCTTTAAAACCCATTTTACATGGAACTTGTCATAAAAGTGCTCTACGTCGTATTCCCCGTTTTCTCGATAATGGGGCTCGGGTACCTGCTTTCGCACTTTAAGAAACTCGACATCGAACCGGTTCTCGAGATACTTCTTTACCTCACCATCCCGGCATTCGTAATATCATCGCTTTTAAAACGCGAGACAGCGGCAAAGGAACTTTTCCTCATAGCCGTTGCCGTGTGCTTTGTCGTCCTGTTTGTCGGCCTTCTGACGAAACTCTACATAAAGATATCGGGAAAGGAACATATACGCGACATATACCTGCCGACGATGTTCATGAACACAGGTAACATCCCCTTCCCTGTAGCGCTCCTGGCCTTTGGCGAGGAAGGGCTCTCGATAGCGGTCGTGTACTACGTTGCACTTAGCATGCTTGTATACTCGCTTGGCATATACATCGCAAAAGGAAAGGACGGCATGGGCGAGATGTTTAAACTGCCGCTAATCTACGCCGCAGCAATAGGCATAGCGCTAAACCTTCTGCACGCGCATCCGCCGGAGCCGGTACTAAAAACCTTCGACATGCTGGGTGCTGCCACAATCCCCGTGATGCTTGTCTGCCTCGGCTACCAGCTTCGCAACACAAAGCTCGCTGACATAAAGACATCTCTCTCTGCGGTAGGTATACGGATGTTTGGCGGCGTGCTTGCGGCAATAATAATAATCAAGGTTCTCGGCATTACCGGGCTTACGGCAAAGATAATCATACTGTCATCTTCCATGCCTTCGGCTGTGATAACATTCGTCTTTAGCCACCGCTACAAGATGGACAGCTCACTCGTTGCCTCGATAGTAGCGCTTAGCACGGTTATAAGTATAATAACCGTGCCGCTCATACTTTTATTCCTGATTTAAAACGGTCTTAGCGGACTTCGAGAGTAAAAGCTGACTTTTCTGCCGCGTGTCCTATTACAAAGGCCTTAACGCCTCTTTTCTCAAGCTCGGCAAGAAGCGCGTCCTTTTTATCCGCGCTGACACTTATAAGCAGTCCGCCAGAGGTCTGGGGGTCGGCAAATAGCATCCTAAGCTCCTCTGAAATGGACGGCGCGAAAAAGGCCTTGGCCTTCAAGAACTCGGAAGTGGTGCTTATCGCTCTCGGCCTGTTCTTCTTATTCTTCACAAGCTCGAGAGCGGCATCGAACACCCTAACTGCCTTCGAATCTATTATAAAACTTACGCCCGAGCCCTCTGCCATCTCGTAGGCATGGCCAAGAAGACCGAAGCCTGTCACATCCGTGCACGCATTGACGCCTACTACCTGCATGGCAAGAGCAGCGTCTTTGTTAAGTGTTTTCATGGAGGCAAGCGCTTCCTTCGCAGTCTCAGAATCAATCTTTAGCGCCCCGCCCTTTAGCGCGCTCGTTATGATGCCCACACCAACCGGCTTTGTAAGGATTAATGCGTCGCCTGACTTTGCGCCTACGTTCTTCACAGCCTTAGCCGGCTCGACCACACCCGTAACCGAAAGGCCAAACTTCACTTCCTTATCCTCAATGGAGTGCCCTCCTACAAGCGAAACCCCTGCCTCCTTCAACTTCGCGGACGCGCCCTTTAGTATCTCGGTGAGAATATTTAGCGGCAGCTCCTTTGGAAAGCATACGATACTTAGCGCGTACTTCGGCTCCCCGCCCATCGCATAGACATCGCTTAGCGAATTGGCCGCTGATATCTCGCCGAAGCTGAACGCGTCGTCGACGATTGGCGGAAAGAAGTCCAGTGTTGCTACAGTTGCCAGATTCTCGGCAATACGGTACACGGCAGCGTCGTCCGAGGTTTCAACACCTACGAGTATGTTCGGGTCAGTTGGTTTTGGCAGCTCACGCAGCACCTGCGCGAGGGCTTCGAGCCCCATCTTGGCCGCTCAACCGGCGCAGCTTGCGTAATCGGTAAGGCGTATGTCTTTACCCCGCTTAAACACGCATCCTCCTTATATATATCCCTTCATCCTGTAAACAACGAGCCCGGCGTACTCCCACATCACTTCGTAAAAAAGCCCTATGCGGCCTATCACCGAATCCTTATGCATGGTGTAGTCTATCACAGGCGACGCAGAACAGTTTACCCCGAGCTTACTCACAATAGCCATGGCCCTTCTCATGTGGGTCGGCGAGCTTACAAGTAAACAGCTCTTCATGCCGTTATTCCTCATTATAGAATCAAGGGCCGTGATGTTCGAATACGTGTGCGTGGATGCCGCGTCTATGTAGATATCGTCTGCCGGAATGCCAAGCTCAGCAGCTGTCTTGCCCATTATCTTCGACTCGAACGCGTCCATGTTCGCGCCGGAATCAGCAGAGCCAGAGACTGTGGTAAATACCTTCGTCGATGTATTTGTTATCGAGCCCCCGAGGAACGCTATCTTCGGCGCCCTGCCCTGCTTATAGAGGAGCATTCCGCGTATCATGCGCTCGTTCGATCCGTGACCGAGAACGCCGTTCTTGAAAGCGCCGCCTCCAAGCACAGCGATAATATCGGCCTTCGAAGGCGCGGCCTCGCCGACTATAAGAGGCCTGGCAAGCCAGTTGGCAACGGGTGTAAGCGCTATAACAAGCTCTATACCAATAAGTGCAAAGGCCGCAATAACAATAACGCGTTTTATTTTCTTTATTCTTTCGATAAACATTTTTCTATCTTAGCGTGCGCGCATCCCCTGCCCTAAGTGTAACGCGCTCCTTGTCGAAATATTCAAGTATTTCTATCGCGGCCTTCCTGCCGCAGCCGAGCACATCCCTGAAATCAGCGGCCTTTATGGAGCCGTTCTTGAGAACGAACTCCCTTAATTTCTTCTCCGCGTCCTTTAGCATCGCCCCTGACATGAACACATCGTGGCGTATCTTCACGACCTCGCCGCTACCAATGAGCCCCTTTAGCGCGTCCTCTAACCCGGCCTTTGGAGCGGAAAGCTTAAGTATATCCTCTTTTTTAACCGATGAGAAGTTATTTTCAAAAAGCCCGAGCACTGCCTTGCTATACGCGTTGCCCTGCGCTGCCGGAGCCTTATACGAAGGCAGGGAAAAGAGAGCGCCGTTTTTAGTAATTACGCCGTCGGTTATCATGCGCGAAGAAAGCCCTTCGTCAAAAAGCTGCCTAAGCACACCGATCCCTGAAGCCTTGGGTGGAATAGACTTTAAGATGTCATCTGTGCTAAAACCCTTATCAGCCGGCCTTTCCTTATGCAAGAACGCAAGCGCGGTTGTTACAAGGCCTCGCATCGAACCGTAATCAGCCTCCTTGAACACAAGGCTGCCAATGCGACCGTATCCGCCCGTTGCAATAAGTGAGTTAAATGTCTCTAGCCCGAGCATGAATGAAAGCGCTGCTGCCTCGGCGCATCCGCTATTTTTTTGAATAATCGCATCTATAAGCGCGGCAGCGTCGCCTTTAAGAGCGGCATCAAAGGGCACGGCAGGAAGCTTTGGCATGACGCGCGCCGACAGATACGGCAGCACTACCTCGCCGCCGCCTATGGTCCTGTTTAACGACGGGTCGCGGACGATAAAGCGGTCGCCTCGAAACATCATAAGTGGTTCTTTTAAAAACACCCTTGCGTACACGCGCTGGCCAGGAAGAGCCTCTTGCGTATTCAAAAGACGCACACGCGCTCCTACCTCCTTCGTGAAATGGTAGAGCGTAAAGGCTGTACGTCCGCTAAGGGGCCTGGGAGAGTTCTTTAGAACGTTAAGCACGCAATCGAAGCGGCGTATGCCGGACAACAAAACGCCTTCTGTGCCCGCTCCAAGGAGCATGTCCCCTCTTTTAATATCGTGGTGCGAAACTCCGGAAAGGTTAAGCGCTGCCCTTAAAGTAGCGCTTACTGTCTTTAGTTTTGTTCCGTGGCTCTCGATGCCGCGAACGCGCGCTGGCTTTCCCGAAGGGAATACCGCTACCTCCGCTCCTTCGACAACCTCGCCGGATGCAACAGTGCCTGTCACAACAGCTCCAAAGCCCTTTATGGAAAAAGAGCGGTCTATAGGAAGGCGAAAACGCTTATCAACGGCACTATGGCGGTTATCGGAGCATAGCTTCTCTATCGCGCTTTTCAGTTCGTCCATGCCCGCTTTGCTATGAGTCGACACCGCGACAACAGGAGCGCCACCTAGAAGTGTCGCCCTCTTTAGCTCGTTTACGGCAGAGGTAACCTCACGCAGCCGGTTATCGTCTGCGATATCGGCCTTTGTGATGACGAACACGCCCTTCCTGACGCCAAGGAGCGTCACTATGTCGAAGTGCTCGATTGTCTGCGGCATGATGCCGTCATCTGCCGCAACGCAAAAAAGCACGGCGTCTATGCCGCCGACACCGGCAAGCATGTTACGGATAAAACGCTCGTGCCCGGGGACGTCTATGATGGAGACAGAAACACCGGAAGGCAAGACAAGACTCGCAAAGCCCAGGTCGATTGTCAGCCCGCGCTTTTTCTCCTCCGCGAGACGGTCGGTGTCGATGCCGGTAAGCGCCATCACAAGCGAGGTCTTGCCGTGGTCAATGTGGCCTGCCGTGCCTATGACAAGGCCGGCCTTATTTTCAAGGTTCTCTTTGCGCATACTGGTAAAACGCCAATCCGTCCCGCAAAACGGCATGTGATGCCCTGTTTCCGCTTGCAAGAGGCGCTCTGTTGACATATATTATATAGATTAAACATCGCAAAGGAAAGAGGCAACCGCCCTTGAAAATAAACATAGCCGAAGACAAGATAATACTGCGCGTGCTGCAGCGCCTGCAGTGGATAAGGTCCAGGGAAGAAGGGCTTGAGCTAAACGAAATGCTCTCGACCATTCTGAAATGGGCCAATGCCTTCGTGCCCTCGGAATCGGGCTCCATACTGCTCGATGACCCGATACTCACGAAAAAGAACAAAAAGCCGGACCGCCTCTACTTCCTCGCGTGCTTTGGCAAAGGCTCCGCTTCCCTTGCCGGAAACGTCATACCGGCAAACCTCGGCATAGTCGGACAGACCTACAAGAGCGGAAAGCCCTACATAAGCAAGGTCGTCGATAAAGACAAGCTCTTTTTCAAGGGCATAGACAAGAAAACAAAATACAAGACCCAGTCAATTATCTGCGTTCCGGTGGTAATGGGAAGCACAACCGTCGGCGTCGTCGAGCTCATAAACAGGGCCGGCAAGATAAACTACGACGAAAAGGACCTTGCGATACTGAAAATATTCGCGGGCTACACCTCCACCCTCATACAGAACACGCTCGATGCAAAGCGCTTCTCCGAGCTTTCGGTAAAGGACAACCTTACAGGGCTATATAACGACAGATACTTCTTCGAGGCCCTTCACCGCCTCGTGCCGACACACAACAATCCGAAAAAAGACCTCTCTCTAATATTCTTCGACCTCGACAGATTCAAAGAAGTAAACGACACCTACGGCCACCTTGCCGGAAGCCGCGTATTGCATGAGATAGGCATAATACTCACCTCATACCTGGAGCACAACGAAAGCATCATCCCTGTTCGCTACGGCGGAGACGAGTTCATACTGATACTCCCGGACTATAACATCGAGAAGGCGCGTGCCCTTGCTGAAGACATACGGGAGACTATCGAAGGGTTCACCTTCCTTGCGCAGAAAACACAGGGCTTTAAGCGCGCATTGAAGATAAAAAACATCATCACCGGAAGCTTCGGCGTTGCCTCGCTAAGAGAGAACGTGAAGAAACGGCAGAAAACCCTTGTTGCGGTGCCGTCACTCATAAAGGCCGCTGACACGGCCATGTACGGGGCAAAAGAAAAAGGCAAGAACGCGGTGGTGCTCGCAAAAGGCGTATTCAACCCGAACTAAAGGACATATTACTACAGACAATAAAAAGCCCGTCCGCAGCGCGGACGGGCTTTTGCTATTTCATAAACAAGCAGCTACTTCCCTGCGTAAAAAGCGTAGATGCTATCCACCACGTACTTTATCTCTTCCCTCTTAAGCTCCGGATACACCGGGATGGCGAGCACCTCCTTTGCAGCTGCCTCGGAAACCGGGAAAGAGCCCTTCTTATATCCAAGCGCCTTGTAACAGTCCTGGAAATGCAGCGGCACGGGATAGTATATATCCGTACCAACGCCTGCCTTCGTAAGATGTTCCCTTAGCCCGTCCCTTTTCTTGCACCTTATGACGTACTGATTATAAACGTGGCGGCCGTCTACAACATGAGCCGGCGGCGTAACAGAGCCCGCAAGCCCTGCAGCGCCAAAAAGCTTTCCATAATACGCGGCATTCTCGATACGCCTGTTAGTCCATTCATCGAGCTTTCTAAACTTTACGCGAAGCACGGCTGCCTGAAGCTCGTCGAGCCTCGAGTTCATGCCGACTATCTTATGATAGTAGCGCACCTTGCTGCCGTGCACTCGTAGCATCGCGAGCGTATCGAATGCCTTTTGATTATTTGTCGTTACCATACCGCCGTCTCCTACTCCGCCGAGGTTCTTGGTCGGATAGAACGAGAAGCAGCCGACATCCCCTATTGCTCCTGCGCCCTTACCCTTGTACGACGCGCCGATACTCTGCGCAGCATCCTCTACTACCTTTGCGCCAAACTTCTTCGTAACCTTCGTGATCTTGTCCATATCAGCGCACTGTCCGTAAAGGTGCACGGGGATTACGGCCTTGATTTTCTTCTTGTGCTTTTTAAATGCCCTCTCGAGCGAGGCAGCGTCCATGTTAAAGGACTCTGGCTCTATGTCCACGAACACGGGCGTTGCGCCGGTAAGAGACACGGCCCCGGCTGTTGCGAAGAAGGTAAATGCTGGTATTGCGACCATAGCGCCGTGGCCTATTCCAAAAGCCCGAAGGGCGAGTATCAGCGCATCCGAGCCCGATGCGCAGCCGAGCGCAAACTTCGCGCCCGAGTACGCGGCAACGTCGGCCTCGAGCCCCTTCACGTTTTCGCCAAGTATCATCCTCTGGCTTCTTAGTACTTTAAGCACCTCGGCCTCTGCATCTTCCCTTATGGCCTCGTACTGAGCGGCAAGGTCGAGAAGTTTTACGTTCATTGGTAACCTCCATAAAAAAACAGACGGGGCTTTTCTCTAAAAGCGCCGCCCGCTTCGAAATTTATTTTACAGCTACCTTACCGTAACCCCTGACTTGACGATTGCGTCGAGCACTCCGTTCACAAACGGCCCAGATTCAGCAGAGCCGTACTTCTTTGCAAGCTCTACCGCCTCGTCGATTGCAACCTTAAACGGCACGTCCGCGCTTTTCGTTATTTCGTAAACCGCGAGCCTTATAACATTACGGTCTATGACAGGCATTCGTGAGGTATCCCAGTTCTTCGAATGCTCGGAAATCAGGGCGTCGATGCCCTTTAAATCATTTCTAACGCCTCCGACAAGCGTCTTCGCGTATTCGAGAGATTCAATTGTAAGCTTCATCTCGGAGGCGACGTTCGTAACGCAATCGTCTACGCCCGAATCCGTGACATCGAGCTGATAGAGCGCCTTAAGGGCCGCTTCGCGTGCTTTTTTCCTAAGGCGCATACGACCTCTCTCTATCCTACTTCTTCTTCACCGACTTAAGGAGATTGGTCATCTCTATTGCCGTGAGCGCGGCATCGCTTCCCTTATTTCCTGCCTTTGTCCCTGCCCGCTCGATTGCCTGCTCGAGGTTATCGGCGGTAATCACGCCAAATGCCACCGGAACTCCGCTCTCTGTCGAGAGCTTGGCAATGCCTTTGGCTGCCTCAGCGGCCACATACTCGAAATGAGGAGTCGAGCCCCTGATGACCGCGCCAACGCATATTACCGCGTCGTATGTGTTCTTCGCTATCAGGGCCTTTACGACAACCGGCATCTCGAATGCGCCCGGGCATTTCACTATGTCGATGTCCTTTTCGTCAGCGCCGCTTCTCTTTAGCGTATCGAGAGCGCCGCTAAGAAGCCTTTCCGTTATAAAGTCGTTGAACCTTCCGGCAAGAATTACGAACTTAAGACCTGCCGCGCTTAAAGCTCCTTCGAATACCTTACTCATGCCCCCTCCTTGTTTTGTGCTCGCTAATTATTTCTTCTTCGTATCGGTCGCAACACTATCCAGATTCGTAAGCAGATGCCCCATCTTGTCCTTCTTTACTCTCAAATAATGCACGTTCCTGGCGCGAGGCGCCGTCTCAACGGGCACCCTGTCTACGACCTCTAATCCGTAGCCGTCCAGACCCTTTATCTTTCGCGGGTTATTTGTAATAAGACGCATCTTACCAACCCCTATATCAACGAGCATCTGCGCGCCAAGGCCGTAGCTTCTTAGATCAGCCTCGAACCCGAGCTTCTCGTTTGCTTCTACCGTATCGAGGCCTTCATCTTGCAGCGCGTAGGCCTTAAGCTTATTGACGATGCCGATGCCTCTGCCTTCCTGCCTCATATAGAGAAGCACACCCTTGCCTTCCTTTTCTATCATCTTAAGCGATGCGGCAAGCTGCTCGCCGCAGTCGCACCTTTCGCTGCCAAACACGTCTCCTGTAAGACACTCCGAATGCACACGGACAAGTGTCGGCTCGTCTGGCTTAATCTCGCCCATCACAAAGGCCAGGTGCTCGTGCTTGTCGATGTCGTTTTCGTAGGCAATGGCAGTGAACTCGCCGGAGATGCGCGTTGGGACTTTGGCCGATGCAGCACGGCGTACAAGCTTGTCTTTCTTGAGCCTGTACTCGATAATGTCGGCAATCGTAACTATCTTTAGGTCATGTTCCTTTGCGAACTTTTCAAGCTCCGGCATCCTCGACATCGTGCCGTCGTCGTTCATTATTTCGCAGATTATTCCCGCAGGCCTTAGCCCCGCAAGACGCGCAAGGTCGACCGAGCCTTCGGTCTGCCCGGTCCTTACAAGCACGCCGCCGTTAACAGCGCGAAGCGGGAATATGTGGCCCGGCCTCGCAAGGTCCTCCGGCTTTGCGTCGTCCTTTACCGCAATCTCGATTGTAAGCGACCTGTCCGCGGCCGATATGCCGGTTGTGATGCCGCGGGCCGCGTCTATGGACACGGTAAAGGCGGTCTTGAAGGGAGTCGTATTATCCTCGACCATGTGAGGAAGTCCGAGCGCCTCGGCCTTCTCTTCGGTAAGGGTCAGGCATATCAAGCCCCTGCCGTGCTTTGCCATGAAGTTTATGGCAGCGGGTGTGACAAGCTCCGCAGCCATGCAGAGGTCGCCTTCGTTCTCCCTGTCTTCGTCGTCAACGACAATGACCATGCGGCCTTTGCGTATGTCGTCTAACGCTGCCTCTATTCTCTTTATTGCCATGCCTAACCTCTCTTTAAAAACCCGTGCTCCCTGAGGAAGCCCTCGGTTACGCCCTGCTCTTTACCTGTGTTCATGAAACGCTCGACATACTTGCCGATGACATCGGTTTCTATGTTCACGCTCTGTCCCTGCTTTTTACTGGCAAGGGTAGTGCCGGTAAGCGTGTGCGGAATGACGGCTACGGTAAATGTCTTTTCACTTAGCTTCGAAATCGTCAGGCTTATGCCGTCTATTGCGACCGAGCCCTTTTCGACAAACTGATTTTCAAACCCCGGCTTTATCGAGAACTCGAACTCTGAAAAATCGCCCTGCTTTTTTACTGCCACGACCTCGCCGACATAGTCAACGTGGCCTGTGACGAAATGCCCGCCAAGGGGCTTATTCATCGTAAGCGGCAGTTCGATATTTACGCTATCTCCTGTCTTAAGGAGCCCAAGTGTTGTGCGCTTAAAGCTCTCGCTGCTTACGTCTGCGGTAAACGAGCTTCCGGAGATGGCAGTAGCCGTAAGGCACGAGCCGTTCACAGCGATACTACCGCCAATTGGCGGCATTGGCACACCCTTTGCCTCTATTGTTATTCTACCAGAACCGCCTGTTTTTTCAATGCTTTTGACGGTGCCAATTGCCTCTATTATGCCGGTGAACATGGGTTTACCTATCCATTCATACCAATCAACTGCACTGGGTCATTACCCTAAAATGCGACATCTCTCGCGTCCAGCCTTCCAGCGTTTGCTTCCCGTCATTTACTTTTATTTTTACCCAATTAATCATATTATCTCTTTTCTCGGGATATATGTACTCTTCCGAACAATACTCTCCAGGGAAAAGACATCTCTCTTTGACGCCTAGCGCACCCCAGTATTCACAGCCCCTGTACCAAAAATTATACGCACCCAATTCGACGTAATCCAGAAGATAATAAACATCCCCTGCCTTTAATGTCAGCCATTCGCCATCCCTGATCAGAGCGCCATGCTTATTGCATATTTCCCCTTCACCAGACACATTTTCAACATAAACCTCGACATCCATATCAACCATAACAGGCACCGGCGTTACATGAATCTCTCCGGTAAGCGCAACTACAGGCGTTCCCTTGACTACTCTCGCAACAACTTTTTTCCCATTAGGCTTATCAAACAAATCCGTATCTTCAACCACATTCCACTCGGCTAACTCATACGAACAACACTCGCCCGGACAAGCCCCTTTCTTGACAATAACGCTTCCATTAGGCTTGTAATCGCTTGGAGACTTGGCAATCCTAGCTATTGCCTCTTTTCTTCTTTTCTCGATCTCACGAAGTTTTTTGGTATAGAGCTTACCGGCCTCGGAATTTAAAAACTCCCGGCTCTTAAGCAATTCAACTATCTTCGGATATTCATCTTCATTATGCTCGCCATACATTGCATGCCGTTTAGTCTTAACAAAATCGCCGTTTTGAATATTCACCTCGTAATCCAGCAACATCTTGATTATCTTTATGGCATCATGCTTGTTACCATATTTCAGGTGCACACTGACAAGTTCGTAAAAATAACTTTTGAGAAATACTCCTGAACAAGACTCTTTAATATCTTTAACCGCCTCAGCAACTTCCTTCTCATACTCCGCAGAATTGGATTTATTGTTGAATGTATACCCGCCAAGACACAATTCGCTATCCGCATCATCTGCTACAGCGTAATTGCCGTATCCCATAACAACTGCCAATAAAACTAAAATCAAATACGCACTTCTCTTCATCCCCTACACCCTGCCCTCTACCAGCACGTCCCCTCCGACTGTGCTTATGGAGACTTTCGCAGGTTCAGGTTTGCAACCTGAACCATAACTTTTCTCCACCTTGTCATGCTGAATCCTGAAGCAAGTTCAGGACAGGCCCGTTTCAGCATCCCGGTTTTTCTTTGTCATTCCTGCGAAAGCAGGAATCCATTTTCAAAAAAATCAAAAGACACTGGATTCCCGCCTGCGCGGGAATGACAGATTCCTGCCTAAAGCACTCCTTCTACCAGCACATCTCCTCCGACTGTGCTTATGGACACATCTTTTAAAGTCACCCCGGCTTTACCGAGCATGCCAAGCGAGGCAACCGCGCTTACGGCACCATCCCCTATTACAAGCGGCGCAACGAATACCATCATCCTATCAACACTTCCGGAAGCCATAAACGACGCAGCCACCCGCGCCCCGCCTTCTACCATCACGCTTACGATACCGCGCCTGCCAAGCTCTCTTAAAACCGCCTTTATATCGAGCCCGTTCTTTACATCCGGCACCCCTATGACCTCCGCGCCTCTACGCGTAAGCCCTGCCGCACGCTTCGAGCTTACAAGTCTCGGCGAGGTAAATATATAGCACCGCTCGCCCTTTAAAATCTCCGAATTAACCGGCGTGCACAGAGACTCATCAAGCACTGCCTTCTTCGGGTCCCTGCCCTTTACGAGCCGCACGTTCAGCTTCGGGTCGTCCTTCAGAACAGTCCCGCTCCCAACAAGCACGCAGTCGTATATGTCCCTTAAGCCGTGCACGAGCCTGCGCGACGTTTCACCGCTTATCCACTTCTTTTTCGAGCCCGGCGCGTACGTAATCTTGCCGTCAAGGCTCACTGCCATCTTTAGCATCACATACGGCACGCGCTTACGAATGAACTTATTATAGCATTCGTTTATTGCGCTGCATTCGTCCGAAAGTACGCCGGTCACTACCTTTACCCCTGCCCTTCGAAGCCTGCGTATACCGCTGCCGCTTACCTTTGGGTTCACGTCAGCTGCGCCTGTAAAGACCCTCTTTATGCCTGCCGTAAGGATTGCGTCGGTGCAGGGCGGCGTCTTGCCAAAGTGGTTACACGGCTCGAGCGTGACGTATAAGTCCGCTCCCTTTGCCCTTATGCCGGCGTCCCTTATTGCCTCGACCTCTGCATGGGGAAGTCCTGCCTTCTTATGATAGCCCTTGCCAACAACCCTGCCTGCCCTCACCACCACCGCGCCAACTGCCGGGTTAGGGCTCGTTCGGCCAAGCCCCTTTATAGCCAGCTCCAGGGCCTCTCGCATGAACTCAACAGGTGCGGCAATGCGCGTCAAGACTACTTCTCCCCGCGCCTTTGTTTATCTTTATTTTCAATAAGTTGCATCATTTCCTTCATAAACTCGCTTATATCCCGAAACTCCCTGTAAACAGAGGCAAAGCGCACGTACGCTACCTCGTCCAGGGCCTTTATTTCACTCATCACAGCCTCGCCAACAGCGGTACTCGGCACCTCTTTTTGCCCTGCCTCGACAAACTTTTTCTCTATCCTGTCGACTATGCCGTCTATTGCCTCTGTGCTAACAGGCCGCTTCTCAAATGCCTTTTTAAGCCCGGAAAGTATTTTCATCCTGTCAAACACTTCCCTTGTGCCGTCCTTCTTAACGACAAACGGCAGCGTTTCCTCCACCCTCTCATAGGTGGTGTAACGCTTTGCGCAGCCAAGACACTCTCTTCTTCGCCGCGTAACGTCGCCGTCTTGCGAGAGCCTTGAGTCTATGACCTTATCTTCCAGATGCGAGCAAAATGGACACTTCATAGGATTTAATAATACATTGAAATATGAGGAAAAACAAGAGGTTTGTATAGATGCGTTGCCGTTGGCATGACACCATGCCAACGGCTCAAAAAAGACGCCTTAATAGTCCCTGCGGCCCCGGGTATCGTAGTCCTTAGCGTGTGTATCGGAAGGTTCTTCGATAAAATCAACAGCCTCTGGCAAGTCGTCTGTATCTGCCTGAGCCGTTGCTGACTTGGCAACATCAGGGCCTGCTTTCTTTATACGGCGCACAAACTCATCAACTATCGTATATGCCGCAGGGATAACAAATAGCGTAAGGAATGTGGATGTCATTACGCCGCCGATTGTGGCGATCGCCATCGGAGACCTTGATTCGCTTCCCGCGCCAAAACCGACTGCCGTCGGAAGCACGCCGAATATCGTCGAGAATGCCGTCATCAAGATAGGCCTTAGCCTTATGGGCCCGGCCTTCCTGAGTGCTGCGTACATCTCCATGCCCTCGCTTCTTAGCCTGTTCGTGTAATCTACGAGTATAATGGAGTTCTTCGTAACAAGCCCTATTAGAAGCGTTATGCCAATCATGCTGTAAATATTCACCGTATTGCCTGTTACAAAGAGAGCTCCGAGCGCTCCGATGATGCTAAGCGGGAGCGCGAGCATAACCGTAAACGGATGCGCGAAGCTCTCGAATAGAGATGCAAGCACCATGTACGTTATGACAGAGGCAAGGAAAAACGCGAATATCATGGAGAAAAACGTCTCCTTGAACTGCTCTGCTCCTCCGCTAAGCCCGGTCGTAAAGCCCTCGGAAGGGAGCACCTCCTTGGCTATTTTATCAAGGTCGGCGATTGCGGAGCCAAGGGTCTTGCCCTTCTCGAGGTTCGCGGTAACGGCGATGCTTCTTTCCCTGTCTCTTCTGTTGATGACGTTTGCTCCCACTCCCTGGTCAACGGTAACGAAGTTCGATATGCGAACCGGCGCGCCGTGCTTATTTCTGACTGTAAGGGCCAGTATGTCTTGGGGCTCGACCTTCAGGTTCTCATCGAGCTTCACGCGGACGTCGTAGCGCGTGCCACCCTCCTTATACGTTGACACGTTAGAACCGCCAACAAGCGCGTTTATCATCCTTGTCAAAGACGTTGCGTCAACCCCAGCGTCTGCCGCGCGGTCACGGTCAACGATGAGCTTTAACTCCGGAAGACCGACGTCATAGTCGGTATCCACTCCAACGACCCCTGGAATCCGCGAAAACTTCTCGGCAATGATCCCAGAATACTTATCAAGCTCCTCGAGTGTCGGGCCTTTTATGACGTACTCGATTTGCGGCCCTCTTTGCGCGCCAAACCCAACGCTGAATTCGTTTATAAAGGCCTTGAGTCCGGGCTCGACATTAAGCTTTCGCCTTAACTCGCTGATTACCTCTGCCTGCGAGCGTTTCCTGTTGCCCTTCGGTATCATTCGCACGAAGCATATGCCCTTGTGGGCGCCGCTGTTTCCAAAGCCAACGACAGCAAAGTAGCTTCGTATCTCCGGAGTATCGGAGAGAACCTTCTCGATAAACCGAAGCTTCGAATCCGTGTACTCTATGGAAGAGCCGACCGGCGCCTGGTACGCTATCATGAACCTCGACTGGTCTTCCTTTGGCATGAACTCCTTACCGAGCATCATCCATACGACTAAACTGAAAAGGAATATACCGATTGCCGCTGCTATTACGAGCCCCCTTCTCTCGAGCGCCTTTGCAAGGTACTCGGCATAAAGCGTCTCGACCTTCGCGTACAATTCATCGAACTTCCTGAAAAGCACGAACTCGCTTTCCTTCATAGAAAGGAACTTGGATGAAAGCATGGGCGTTGACGTAAGAGCGACAAAGAGCGAGATGAATATAGAGATTGCGACTGTAAGACCAAACTCGTAGAAGAAGCGTCCGACAACGCCGCTCATGAACGCAACCGGTATGAACACCGCGGCAAGCGCGAATGACGTTGCCATGGCGGCAAAGGCAATCTCAGAGGCGCCGTCCCTTGCGCCATCGACTTTGCCTTTTCCGCGCTCACGGTGGCGCTGGATGCTTTCGATTATTATGATAGCGTCGTCTATGACAACGCCGACCGCAAGAGTCAGCGCAAGCATGGTCATGGAATTTAGCGTAAAGCCGAAGAAATACGTAAACATGAATGTGCCGATTATCGAGAGCGGTATGGTAATGCCGGTGATAATCGTTGCAGAGGGGCTCTTTAAAAATACGAGCACGACAAAGGCAGCGAGTATGCCCCCAAAAATCAGGGCAAAGTACATCTCGTGCATGCTGTCCTTGACGAATACGGAACTGTCAAAAGCAACGTCGAGCGTCATGCCTGCCGGAAGTATTGCCTTTGCCCTCTCGAGCTCGGCCTTGACCATGTCGGCCACTTCAACAGTATTCGCCCCTGCCTTCTTTCTTATGCCGAGGCCTACGGCAGAAACGCCCTTATACCTTGCGATGCTCGTCTTATCTATAAGGCCGTCTTCCACACGGCCGATGTCCTTCATCCGTATGGGAGCGCCTTTACTGTAGGCGACGATGAGCTCGGAGAACGACCTTACGTCCTTGAACTCGCTGTCCACCTTGACGCTAAACTCGATTTTGTCGCTACGGAGAAACCCGCCCGGAAGCTCGACGTTCTCCCGCTTTACGGCGTTAACCACGTCGTCTGCGGTAACGCCAAGGGCCTCGAGCCTTGTCCTGTCTATCCAGAGCCTTACCGCCCTGTCGCGCCTTCCGCCCGCCATGACGGAACCAACGCCGCTTATGGTCTCAAGCCTCGGTTTGAGCACCTTGTCGGCGAAGTATGTGAGGTCCTGGATTTTCCTGTCGCCCGACACAGCCACCCACATGATGGGCTGCGCCTGCATGTCGAGCTTGCTGATAGTCGGCGGCTCTACGTCGTCGGGAAGCCGTCTTGCAGCCCCGGCAACGCGGTCCCTTACGTCCTGGGCCGCGAGGTCTATGTCGCGGTCAAGCTCGAACTCGATTGTTACGATGGAAGCGCCGTGCGAGGAAATACTCGTGACCTTCTTTACGCCCTCGAGGGTCGCGACCTCTTCCTCTATGATGTCAGTAACGTTTTCCTCGACAATATCAGGGCTCGCGCCCTCGAGAAGAGTGGTAACGGTGACAGTTGGCATCTCGACCTTTGGGAACTGGTCGATGCCGAGCCTTACGAGGCTTATCACGCCAAACAGTATTATGGCGGCCATTATCACGAAGGTCGTGACAGGCCTTCTTATGGACATCTCAGGAAGAAACATTCAAAAACCTTTCGAAAAAAGAAAAACTGAAAAAGCGGCGCCTAATGCTTTGGCGGCGCCGCAGCGCCTGCGGCCTTGACCTTCGCGCCTGTTGACAGGTTCTGCGCGCCGTCTACGACTATCTCCTCGCCATCGAGAACGCCGCCTGTTATGACGACCTTGCCCTCGACCCTGTCGCCAAGCGTAACAACGCGCTCCTCAACGTTCTCGCCTTTTACAACGAACACGACGTCCTTACTTTCCTTCATAACTATGGCGTTCTCCGTTACGAGGAACACGCCCTCGAGCGTGCCCGTTGAAATGGAGAGCTCAGCAAATAGCCCGGGCTTTAGTAACCCCTTTGAATTGTCTATCTCCGCCTTGACCGTAAATGTGCGCGTTGAAACGTCAACGCTTGGCCCTGTGAAGTACACCTTGCCCTCGAATGTCCCTTCTATGGAATTCACCGTGAGCCTCGCCTGCTGCCCGGCCTTAACGGCATTGACGTAGCGCTCCGGGATAGAGGCCGTCACCTTCATGGGGTTCGAATCTATTAGCTTAAAGAGCTTACTGCCCTGCGTTACATACGCGCCGACTGTCACGTAGCGCTCGGCAAGGATGCCCGAGAACGGCGCCTTTACCCTCGAATCATCAAAATTCTTCTTTGCAATAGACAGCTCCGCGCGCTTACTGTCGAGGTTGCCAACAGCGGAATTTTTAAGGTTCAACGCCTCGTCGTACTTGGACTGCGTGACCATGCCGTCCTTCAGGAGTTCCTTGTTACGCTCGTAGTTCTTCACGGCAAAGGCCGCATCCGCCTCGGCCTTCTTGAACTCGCCATCTTTTCTCTTAACTTCGAGAAGGAAACGGTCCTCATCGAGTATCAAGAGCGCCTCTCCTTTTTCAACAACACTTCCCTCGTCCTTCACAAGCTTCGTAAGCTTTGCGCTAACGTCCGAGCTTACGAGCACCTCCTGGTCCGCCTCGAGCGTGCCAACGGCCTTGACAGTTACGTCGAAGTTCGTCTTTTCGGCCTTCCACGTCCTTACGCTGTAGGTCTGGGCAAAGCCTCCGGGGCCGCCCGGGCCGCCGCCCTTCTTACCCCCGCCGCCCTTTACAATGACCACAACGGCCGCAAGCGCCACTATGACTATAAGCGCTATGATAAGCGGCTTTTTCTTTATCGAATCGAATTTACCCATCTATAATCGCTCCCTCTTGTGATAAAAAACATGCCAATTTTAACGCTCCGAGACCGGAAGCTTTAGCCTCACGGTTACCTCGTCAAAGAGCACGCCAATGCTCCGCTTAAGCTCTATTACGCTTAGCTCATAGGAAAGCGACGCCCTCGAGAACCCAAGCTCCGCGCCAACAAGCGTTGTCTCTGCCTCCACAAGCCCTATGTTGTCGGCAAGGCCGTACCTGTACTGCTTAAGCACGACCTCGTAGTTCTCCTTTGCAAAGGCAAGGGCCTTTTCATACGAATCAACGAGCGCCATGGCGGACTTCATGTCGTTTAACTTACGCCTTACGTCCAACTCTATATCGCGCCTTGCAGATACCCTCATTAAGGACGCCTCTCTAAACTTGCTCTTTGCCTGCCGAAGTTCGGCAACCCTTAAGCCTCCTTCAAATATCGGGAACTTGACGTTAATGCCGCCGTAGACGTACTCGTCTATATACTCGGTCGGAAGCGGCGTCTGGTCTCGCTTTACATAAACTCCTTCCAATGAAACGGTCGGCAGGAACTGCCCCCTTGCGTACCCGACGCCGGAGGATGCCGCGCGTTCAAGGTATTCAAGCTGCTTATAATCGCGCCGCTTCTCAAGGGCCGTTAGAATGAGCTTATCGGCGTTATCCTCAACGGTCTTGAACCATTCAACGAGCCCTGGCATTTGCGGCACGAGCGTGTACTCGCCTTTTAGAGCGGTGAGCCTCTCGAAATAACTTACAGCATTGACATGAGCGCCGTCGGCAACAACGACGTCGGCCCTCTTGGCAGCTGCCTCTGCCTCTGCCCTCAAAACGTCGGCCTTTGTAGCGCTTCCGACCTCGAACCGCTTTTTACTAAGCGTCAGCAGGTCCTCTGCTCGCTTAAGCGAGGACTTTCTTATATCCAATTCGCGCATCGAGGCAAGAAGGTTATAGAAGGCCCTCGAGCCCTTTACTATGGCGTCCTCCTTCGCGTCCTCGTGCATGGCCTTGGAGCCCTTGCTTAAGAACCCGGCCTGCCTGATGGCGCTAAACTCCTTACCTCCGCCAAAGATAGTCTGCTCGACCCTTGCCTCGTAACGCGTCGTATCCTCTGGCTGGAGAAGAACGCCGGAGGCGCTGTACTTATCTTCACTGTATTTGGTGTAGTTGCCGCTAAGGGTCACGGACGGAAGTATCCTTGAGTACGCCCTGTGCTTATCGAGCCTGTCCTGAAAGGCCTCTTCGCCGGCAATAAGCACGGACTCGCTATTCGAGAGCGTAAGCTTCCACGCGTCGTAGAGCGAAACACTCTCCCCTGCATTTGCGCCCGAAGGCACAGATACTAAAATAATTAGCGCGGCCACTGCCGCAGTTATCCTGAATACCGTCATTACGAACTAACCTCCTGCCCTGCCGGCCCTTGACATGCCGTTTAAGAATATATCCACAAACGCGTCCGCTACCTCGTTAAGCGGCCTCTTGAACATCGATTTGAAACCGAATATCTCCTGCATCATGGAATAATGCGCTATCATGCCAAGAAATGCCCTTGAGGCGAGCATCGGGTCGGTCTTTTTAATATCTCCGGAAGCAGCCATTCCCTGTATGATCCCCGATATGGCATTTAACATCTCCATGCCCCTGGACTTTAGAAATATCTCGCTAAACTTCTGCCTCTCGAGCGCGCTATAGAGAAGAAGCCTCGCAAACGACGAGTCCTCGGCATACCTTTTCATCATGAAGAGGGCCATGGCACGAAGCGCTTCTTTGCCGCTTTTGCCGTCCATCTCCTTCTCTATAAGGAAGCGGCCCGAGGAGTCGTTACAGCATCTGTCTATTATAGCCTTGAAAAGGTCGTCTTTCTTTTTAAAGTACTTGAATATCATTGCCTCGCTAACGCCGACCTCTTCGGCTATCGCGCGCGTGGTAGTGCCCTTAAACCCCTTTTTGGCGAAAAGCCTTCCGGCGGCCTCGATAATCGAGTCCTTTCTCGCCCCTGCCGAGACCTTCTTTGGTTTTAACGTTTTTACTTTTTTTGTCTTCGATGCCATAAGATATTTGCGCTTTACACCCCTGACGCCCTAAAGCCCGCCTCTATACCTGCAAGACCTTCTGGTAAGTAAGTGCTTACTAACAAACATATCGAGTATACCCCAAGCCCGCGCCGCTGTCAAGGCCGCAAAGCGGGTTTGACAAAAGCGGCTTAAAGGTCTACAATTATGACATACTCGCCTCTCTATCACAGCGCCGCACTCGGAGACCTTACATGGAAGAGCAAAAGAACTTCGACGAAGTGGTCGACTGGCTGATAAAACTGGAGACCTCGGCCAGGGACTTCTACAGAGCCGCAGCCACCCACTTCAAAGAGGACGCCCTCTTAAGTGAATTTCTCTCGAACCTCGCGATGGACGAGGACATGCACCTCGATATCATCCTTAAAGGCTCTGAGCTTATAAAGAAAAGCGGCGGCCAGTCCCCTGCCCTCGCCTTTGCCCCTGATGCCGGCCAGATGAATGAGTGCATCGGGGCGCTTGAAAACGCGCGACAGAAGGTTAAAGCATCCTCCCTCACAAAGGAAGAACTGCTTGAAACAGCCGCAACGCTCGAGTTCTCCGAGTGGAACGACATATTCATATACATCATAAACGCCTTAAAAAGCCGCTCGCGCATGTTCGTGCCCTCTGCCGTAAATCTCGAGAAACACCGCTCATACATCATCAGGTACCTCGAAAAGACCGGCAACACCGCCATCCTGGAAAAGGTATCCTCCATCCCGCAGGTCTGGACCGAAAAGATACTGCTCGTGGACGATTCCGGGCAGATAAGGACGCTTCTCAAGGCCGTTGTGGCCAACATGGCCAACACAGACACGGCCGACGACGGCAGGAACGCGCTCGAAAAAGTGAACGAGAACTACTTCGCCGTCATAGTCTCGGACGTGGACATGCCAAATATGAACGGCATAGAATTCTACAAAGAGGCCGTGGGAAAGTTTCCGCGCCTGAAAGACCGCTTCCTCTTTTTTACGGCCAAAAACGACGACCAAACCATCAAATACTTCACCGACAACGGCATACGCCACCTCATCAAACCGGCCCCGATAAAGGATATCCGCCAGGCATTAAAAAGCATGCTCGGCAAGTAACACCGCCCAAGACGCAAAATTTGATTTGACAAGCGCGCCTCTACGTGTAAAAATAAAAACTTTCGGGGCTGTAGCTCAGTTGGGAGAGCGCATGAATGGCATTCATGAGGCCGAGGGTTCGACCCCCTTCAGCTCCACCAGAAAAAAGCAGCGGGTTACGCTAAGAGCGTAGCCCGCTTTTTTACCCAAAAGGCGCGCATAACTATGAAGAACCGGATAAGACATAGCGCAGTAATACTTTTTACCGTAGCAGCGCTGCTCTTTAGCGCACCAAGCGCCTCTCTTGCAAAGGAAAAAGGCGTGCTTGATGGCATCGGAGAAGTGTTCGATGACATGGGAAAAGGCATAAAAAAGCTATTTAGCGGAAGCGGCAAAAACGAAGGTAAAAAGGAAAACAGTTCATCTGGAAATAACGACGAAAAGATGAAAAAGACCGTAAACGACGCCTACAAAAAGCTAACAAGCCCCGGCAAGTAAAAGCCCTAACTACCCATACATACTCTATTTTTTCCCCTGCCCTTAGCCTCGTACATAAGGCCATCCGCCTTTGCAACCAGGGCGTATAAATCCTTCTCAACATCCGTTCCAAGCTTTCCTGTCACAGCCCCTATGCTCACTGTAAACGGCCTTGAAAGGGCCGCACTCTCCTTCTCAACCGCAGCACGTATCTCCTCGGCAACGGCCTTCACCCCGTCGGCTGTTATATCGGCAAGAAGTACGAGGAACTCCTCACCGCCGTATCTGCCGACGATATCGGAATGGCGCGTATGCTTCTTTAACACAGCGCCCAGGATCTTTAAGGCCTCATCCCCTGCCTTATGCCCCATAAGATCGTTTATCTGCTTAAAATCATCGGCATCGAGCAAAAGCACAGCCACACTTTTGCCGCCTCTCTGGGCAAGGAAGGCAAGGGTCATGGCCGTCTGGAAAAACCCATTTCTATTATACACGCCCGTCAGCACGTCGCTGTTATTTTGCACTACCAGGTTCTTGTTGTCGGTCCACATCCTGAGTATTATGTCGCCGCTAAGCTTTAGTTCCGGAGAGCCGCCGTAACGCTCTATCGAGTCGACGAACTTCTCAAGATGCAGCTCGTAGTCGCGCGCGGGCTTTTTTCCTTCCCGGGATATGGAATCCACGTAACAGAAAAGGCTTATGAAAGAACGGTGCAACATGAAGAACTCGAGGTGGCACGCTATGGATAACCTTTCCTGCGCATGCGACGGACGCGAACGCGTGAAAACAAGCTCCTCTATGCGCGGCCTTATCTTCACAAGCTCGGCAAGCACCCTGTCCGGGTCATCGAAAAGCTTTCCAACCGCCCCCTCTTCACAAAGCTCTATCATGTACTTCCAATAATTTGCGTGCACGCGTTCATCGTCGGCCATGGAGTCCCAGAAGTCGGCCTCCGGCCCCGAGGTCTCGGATAAGAACTCGGCGTATATGGCGGCAGAGCGTTCGTCTATGGCGCGGCAAAGCTTTAATATATCGAGAAGCACGTTATCCATACCTCATCAATAATACATCAATATTTACCAATTTCCAAGATTAAAACCGCCCTGCCCCTTGACACCGAAGGTTTACGTTATAGACTTGATAAAATACATACGCATTATTCGGAGGCGCGCTATGAGCAAGACAAAGGAACACAACAGCGACTCCACCACGACATACACCATCGACGACTGTGGGGTAAACGGAACCCCGTACGGAGTAAACTTCATTCAATGGCTGGAATCTGTAAGAAAGCGGACGCTGTTTGCAAGCGGCGGCTCCGTTGGCATTAAAATCAGGAACGGCGTGCCCGACTTGAGCTTTGATGGAGAGGGCGCCACAGAAGACAGCGACAGCAGCCCGCTGGCACTTCAGGAATTGAACAGCAAGGTAACCTCGGCTGCCTACGTAAAAGCGCTTAGGCAAAAGGCCATGTCCTTTGGCATAGAACGATTGAGCAAGGAAGAGCTCTACTACCTTGCCACAAGATGCCCGGCAACGGGGCTGCCAAACAGAAAACAGTACGACATCGACACCCTGACATTTCCGCACGAGTTTCCGGTGCAGATAATGGCCGAACTGGACGGCCTCGAGTTCTTTAACCGCGAGTTCGGCACTCAGGGCGGGGACGCGCTCCTCGAGACTTTCGTAGAAAGCGCATCACGGGCAGGACTAAAGAACCTCTACCACCTCTACGGCTCTATATTCGCTCTAAGGCACAGCTGCAGGGAGCGGGCATGCCTTAACATGGAGGAATTAAAGCACATATACGCGCTTTCCGTCATAAAGATAAAGGAAGAGGAATGCTCTACCCCTTCCTTCTACCACGGCGCAATATTCTGCTACGGCGTAGGCGAGACCATAACCGAGGCTGACGCGGAAAGGTACAAAAACAAGCTTATGCAGCAGTATAACCGCGAACGATGCTGCGCGCAGCATGAGAGGCCGCCGTGGCTAAAAAAGATAAACTGCTAAAAGGGGCCGGAAAACAGCCCCAAAACATATAAAATTGACCAACCCCCTGTTATCTGTTAATATGAAATATGCCGGTTACGCATAAAAAAGCAGAGTAAAACAAGAGCCGGCATATAAGGGGTTTATATGTCAAACGCTTCCAATAACCGCGCCGACACGTTAAAAGACCGTTTTGGCCGCGACCTTACATATCTTAGAGTATCTGTCACGGACCGCTGCAACCAGAGGTGCGCGTACTGTGCGCCTGCAGAGTTCAAGGACAGAACGGAAATACTTAGCTACGGCGAAATTACGCGCATTATAAAAACGCTCGTAACGCTTGGCGTAAAGAAAGTGCGCCTAACGGGCGGAGAGCCACTTATCCGTAAGGACATAGAAAAGCTTGCTGCAATGCTCGCCTCGCTAAAAGGCATCGAGGACCTTTCGCTCACCACCAACGCCATACTGCTAAAACAATACGCAAAGCCGCTTAAGGACGCGGGCCTAAGGCGCGTAAATGTCAGCCTTGATACACTCGATGCAGCGCGTTTTAAGTCCATCACAGGCGGCGGAGACCTCGCAAAGGTGCTTGGCGGCATAGACGAGGCGCTAAAGCAGGGGCTCACTCCCCTCAAGATAAACACAGTCATCATGAAGGGCTTTAACGAGGACGAGCTTGCGCGTATCATCGACTACGCACGGGAGCGCGATATCTGGATACGCTTTATAGAGTGCATGCCCATGAGCGACGGCTTCGATTGGAAGGCTGCCTATATATCCGTAGACGATATCATAAAACGCCCCGATATAATGGAGCGCGTGGATACATCGGCTGCCCCTGAAAAAGGCAGGAGCGCGGCATACATGCTTCCGTTAAAAAGCGGCAGCGGCAAGGTCGGGTTCATCTCTCCCATGTCCAATAAATTCTGCGATGGCTGTAACAGGCTTCGCCTGACTGCAGACGGAAAGCTCAGGGCCTGTTTGCCGGCTGATTCGGACGTTGACCTTAAAGACGCCATAAGAGCCGGCGCGGACGACTCAGAACTCGTAGCGATGATAAGGAAGGCAGTGCTTCTAAAGCCAGAGTCCGGCGAATACAACTACGAAAACACCGGCAGAGACAGGTCCATGATACACATCGGAGGATGATAGAATGAAACTTTCCGGAAGAAACCAGCTCCCTGGCGAGGTGGTTGAGATAAAAAAAGGCGACGTTGTAAGCGAGGTGGTGATCAAGGCAGGCGAGCACCTCATAGCAGGCGTTATCACCACAACGAGTGTCGAGAACATGGGGCTTAAAGTTGGCGACCGTGTGACCGCGCTTATAAAGGCAACTGAAGTTTCCTTCATAAAATGAGGCTCCTCGTAGTAGCCTTCTTCATAGCGCTAACCGCCCTCTCCGCTTTAAACGCCCATGCGGACAAAAAGGCCGTCACAGTGGCAGTATCAGCGAACGCGCTCGCCCCTGTAAAGGAAATCGCGGCCGCATTCGAAAAGAAGACGGGCGTAAAGGTCACGGTCATCTCGGGCTCGACCGGAAAGCTCTACTCTCAAATCGAACAAGGCGCGCCCTTCGATATTTTTCTCTCCGCAGACAACACGCACACCGTAAAGCTCGAAGACAAAGGGCTCGCAATCAAGGGCTCCCGCTTTGTGTACGCCGAGGGCTCGCTCGCTTTGGCAATAAAAAAGGATTACTCTACCCTCGACATCAAGGCCGCATTATCAAAGGCAAAGAAAATAGCAATAGCCAACCCTTCAACTGCCCCGTACGGCGCTGCTGCAATCGAGGCGCTAAAGAGGCTCGGCATACACAGCGAGGCCGAGAAAAAATTCGTGTACGGCGAAAGCGCTGCGCAGGCATACGCGTTCTTCAAGAGCGGCAACGTGGACGCTGCGTTCATTCCCCTGTCGTCGGTGTATGGCGCTGGCAGCACCCATATCCCCGTTGACGCAAAGCTGCACACGCCAATCCTTCAAGAGGCAGTGCTCCTTAAAAACGCGTCAAAAGAGGCCGCAGAGTTCGCTAACTTCCTCAAATCGGCCAAGTCATTGGAAATATTTAAGAAATACGGCTACACCGTCATAACAGCCAAAAAGCTTGCCAAGCCATAACCCTCTGATTTTTCTGGCTTTTCTATCCCGCACCTGTTATACTTGAAAAGTTTCCGTTAGTGAGCCCAAAAACAGGAAAAACAATGGACTGGCAGCCTTTTTACATATCGCTAAAGCTTGCGCTCGTGACGACGATTGTGCTCATGGTCATAGCCGCGCCGCTTGCGTACTGGCTCTCTACAACCAACTTTCGTGGCCGCGCAGCAATCGAGGCAATTGTGGCCCTTCCCATAGTGCTTCCTCCGACTGTGCTCGGGTTTTTCGTGCTCGTAGCGCTTGGCAACCACTCGCCCATAGGCCAGTTCTTTACATCCGTATTCGGCTCTACCCTTGCCTTCACCTTTACCGGGCTTGTCATCGCTTCCGTGCTCTACAGCCTGCCCTTTGCAGTGCAGCCAATGCAAAATTCATTCGAGTCCATAAACAAGGGGCTATTCGACGCCGCGAGAACGCTTGGCCTGACAAAGTGGCAGTGCTTTCTAAAGGTCGCACTCCCGGCATCGAAGAGAGGGCTGCTTTGCGGCGCAATGCTTGCCTTCGCGCACACAGTCGGCGAGTTCGGAGTCGTTTTGATGGTTGGCGGCAGCATACCCGGGGAAACAAAAGTAGCGAGCATCGCAATCTACGAAAACGTCGAGATGCTGGATTTCCACTCTGCGGCAGCAATGTCGGCTGTGCTTCTCGTGTTCTCGTTTGCGGTGCTTTCAATTGTCTATTACCTCGGAAGAAAGAACGCGCAGTTTGCGCTAAGATAACAGCAAATGACGATAATAACCGTAAAAAAGAAGCTAAAGCAGTTCACCCTAGACGTCTCGCTTAAATTCGGCAGGGAGATGGCTGTGCTTGGCGGCGCAAACGGCTCGGGTAAAACCACACTTCTACGAATCATCGCCGGGCTCGAGGCCCCGGACGAAGGCTGTATCTCGGTAGCCGGAAAGGTATTTTTCGATAACTCGGAGAACCTTATGCCCGAGGAGCGCATTACCGGATACGTCTCGCAGGACCCGTCTCTATTTCCGTGGCTCACTGTGGAAGACAACATACGCTTTGGCTCGAAAGGCTCGGTCGATACCGACTGGTTTGCTTCGCTTTTAAAGAACCTCGACCTCGCGCACCTTGCTTCGCGCTACCCTGCTACACTCTCTGGCGGCGAAGCACAGCGCGTATCGCTTGCAAGGACGCTATTTCCAAGACCAAGGATACTACTCATGGACGAGCCCTTCTCTGCAATCGATAAGGACATGAGACCGAGGCTTAGACAATACTTAAAAGACCTTCAGGAGAAGTGGCAGATACCGGCGATAATAGTATCGCACGACCACGCCGAGACGCACGTGCTTGGCGATAAGGTCTTTGAACTCACAGACGGAAAAATCACTGCCAGGGGCGAGAGAGGCAAGATTGCGGCCTCCACCCTCATCTCGTACTGACAAAAGGACTACCAATGGGAAAGCTCACGCACTTCGATAAAAAAGGCATGCCGCGCATGGTGGACGTAGGGGCAAAGGCCTCGACAGAGAGAACGGCAGTAGCCAGAGGAACCATCCTCATGGAGAAGTCCACACTTGCGCTTATAAAAAAAGGCGGCATCAAAAAGGGCGATGTGATGAGTGTGGCTGACGTTGCGGCCGTTATGGGCGCGAAGAAAACACCTGAAATAATACCAATGTGCCACCCGCTGCAACTTACGAACATAGAGGTGGCATTCGACACAAAGGAAGCGGGCAAGAGAGCCGCCCTTAACGTCACGGTCACCGCAAAGTGCAACGGTCAAACTGGCGTTGAGATGGAGGCATTGACAGGCGCCGCAATCGCCCTTCTTACCGTGTACGACATGTGCAAGGCAGCGGATAAAGGCATGACGATTACGAACGTCGAGCTTATGGAGAAGCTTGGCGGCAAGAGCGGACATTGGAAGAGAAGTAACATGGGGAAGAGAAGTAACATGGGGAAAAGAAGCACTATGGGGAAGAGAACGAATTAAAATGATAAAGGTTTTGTTCTTCGGCATACTCTCATCAAAGACAGGGGTAAAGGAAACATCCATTGAGGCAAGGTCCGGCATGAAGGTTGGCGACCTCCTAAAGGAACTCCGGAAACTCTACCCAGCTCTGCCCAATGCCCCCTACATGGTGGCAGTGAACGAAGAACAGGCAAAGCAGAATACGACAATAAAGGACAAGGACGAGGTGGCGATAATGCCGCCCTTCTCAGGTGGATAAACCTGCATGCGTACAGTCCTATATACGACATTACTCGTATTTATATTTTCAGCATCTTTACCGGCTGCGCCAGCA
Organism: Deltaproteobacteria bacterium; assembly: GCA_029858205.1. Lineage (NCBI taxonomy): Bacteria > Pseudomonadati > Myxococcota > Myxococcia > Deltaproteobacteria bacterium. The sequence continues at coordinate 99,778 of JAOUFM010000001.1, forward strand.
CAGGCTGCCACGCCAAAGTATCTCTACATAATGTCCGGAGAGGCTGATGTGGTTAAATACAATATTTCCACCGGAGAAATCGTCGAAAACTTCAGCTGGATTTCCAAGCCTACAATAGCCGGCTATTTTCCGGATGATTTGTGGTACGAGCAAACCGACTGGCTATTGACCGAGCGGGGGTTTCATTATGATGCACAGAACAGCGTTCTTTTTCTCTACGTGCCGTACTCGATAATTACGCAGCATGACGGAAGTAATCCTGTTACCAGGCCGCCTGCATTGCTGAAGGTTCAATTGCCAGATTGGACGCTTTTGAAGGGTATTACTTTTTCGGAGTCAATCAGCGGGAATGTTTTGGATATATATTCTTCTCCGGACATGAAAAAAATATTCGTGCAGTATGTTAAGTGCACAGAGCCTGTAAATGTTGGGGAAGCTTGCAGCGGGGAAAGCATGACAGACGTCTACGACACTTCTACGCTTAATAAAATAAAATCCTATAAAGGCAAGATGGGCGGAACACAGTCATCGCCGCTTCGTTTTGCCAATGACGGAGTGAGTGCGTATTACTATAAAGATTTAACAGTGTATAAATATGAAATGACCGCTAATGGTATCAATATAATAGATATAACCGAAGCGGTTTTTGAAAAGAAATTTATGCCTGCAAGTAAATGGGAGCAGCTAAAAGAGAATTACGGTTTCTTTTCCCCAGTGAGCAACAAGAAGGGCTTGAAAGTCACGAAAAATTTAAATAGATTTTTTATAACAGAAACATTTGTTGACGGCGCCGGCAAGGCAGCCATGATTTTTGTTGATGTAGATAAGCCGGCATTGCACGGGGCAATCATAGAAGACATACCTGTAGAGTTGGGGCAGATTTACTTGTCTGATGATGGCACAAGGGCGTATATTTACGAGTTTGAACAGTTGCTTGACGGGAGTAGAATTTTATCTAAAAAGCTGTCAGGCAATATATATATCTATAATGTAATGACCGGCGCGCTTATAAAGAAAGCGGTGGTAGATATGCTTGCAGGGAAAGAAATTATTGGCACTATGGGCAAGAACGATGCTGTGCGGAAATGTTCTTCGTCAGACGGCATGACCAATGTTTTCAAAATATTCGATGGGACCAATATTAATTATTATCTTCTGGATTTTTCGACAGAACCATACTTAAAACCCATGATGAAAGGTGAGTTACGGATGTCGCAAGTTATAGTGGCAGAGTTTTGCTTTTTCTCGGATAAATAGCATATAATAAAAATACGACAGGATAAAAGAATGGCTGCATACGAAAAAGTAAGGGTACAGACAAAAGATTTTTCCATAGAAAAGGAAGTAAAACTTCTTCGCAAGAGCTCGAAAAAAATCGGCGCGGTCGTGACCTTCCTTGGAACTGCCAGGGACTTCTCTGAAGGCAAGAACGTCAAGGCCATAGAGTTCGAGCAGTACAGAGACATGGCCTTAAAGGCGCTAAAAAAACTCAGAACCGACGCCATGAAAAAGTTCAAGGTAATAGACATATCGATTGTCCACCGTGTGGCACGCGTAAAGCCAGGCGACCAGATAGTCGTTATAAACGCCGCATCCATGCACAGAAAGGACGCGTTCCTTGCGTGCCAGTGGTGCATAGATACGCTAAAGAAAACCGTCCCCATCTGGAAAAAAGAATTCACCCCGTCTGGCGAGTCCTGGGTAACGGAGCATCCGTGAAAACGCCGCCCATAATATCGATTGTCGGGCTCTCGGGCTCGGGGAAAACCACACTTACGGAAAAGGTCATCGCCATACTCGCGAAAAAGAAGTACAAGGTGGCCTCGATAAAGCACTCGTGCCACCCTCACCCGCTTGATGCAAAAGGCAAGGACTCGTGGCGTCATAAAAACGCAGGGGCTATACGCACCGTGTTCGCGGGGCCAAAGGCCATGCAGCTCATCACAGACGTAAAGGGCGAAAAGACGCCAAAGGAAATAGCAAAGGAATTTTTCTTGGGCATGGACGTGGTAATAGTCGAGGGCTTTCTTCACTCCAAGACCGACAAGATAGAAGTAGTCAGAAAGGAACGCTCCGAGGAGCCGGTACTTACGCCGAAAAAAGGGCTTGTGGCAATCGTCACGGACATAAAGGGCCTTGCCCCGTTCAAGAACACGCCGGTCTTCGACTTAAACGACGCAAAAAGTGTTGCGGCATTCATAATAACAAGGCTAAAGCTAAAATGACAGGCGCAGGACTTAACATAACCGACGCAGTGTGCATAATACTCGTTGGCGGCGAATCAAAGAGAATGCAACCGCTAACGCCGGATAAATCCAAGGCGGTATTTGGCGGAAAAACGCTCTTGCAAAACGTCTACGACCGCGTAAGCTACCTCTTTGACGAAACGCTCGTAAGCGCCAGAGACGAACGCTACGTAAGCGGGATTAGCGGCAAAATCAGGACCATTAAGGACGCATTCCCGGGTAGAGGCCCTGCAGTGGGCATTTGCTCTGCCATGGCAGTTAACAAGGCCTCATGGGCCTTTGTCGTAGGCTGCGACCATCCGCTTGCAGCTGCGCCGCTCATCCGCCACCTCGCGGCACTAAGGCACGACTACGACTGCGTCATACCGGAGGCAAACGGAAGACTGGAGCCGCTCTTTGCGTTTTATTCGAAAAGGTTTTCCGATATGCTAACTGCCGAAGTCCAGCGAAGCGGCTCAATAAGCATAACGGATTTCATAAAAGCGCTTGGCACAAGGGCTTACATCGTAAAAGAAGCTGACATAAAGAAGCACGACCCGGCCCTCTTAAGCTTCCTCGACGTAGACACTCCAGAAGAGCTCAAAGCGGCAGAGGAAAAGTACCTTAGACAAAAATACGAAAAGGAACATAAAAGCTGATGAAAACGATTACAGAAGCGCAGGAACTGGTGCTCTCGCACGTGACGGCCTCAAAGGCCGAAAATGTCGCCCTGCTCGACTCCATGGGCCGCGTGCTTGCCGAAGATGTTCAAAGCAACCGTAACCACCCGCCCTACGACATATCGGCAATGGACGGCTATGCCGTGAAGTTTTCAGATATAAAAGGAGCGACTAAGGATAAACCCGCTATCCTGAAAATCGTCGACGACATAAAGGCAGGCGCCGAGCCAAAGTGCAGTGTTGAAAAAGGCCAGGCCTCGCGCATCATGACAGGCGCTCCTGTGCCAAAAGGCATAGACACCATAGTTAGAGTAGAGGATACCGATTGCAACGACACTGAAGTAAAAATATTTACCGAATGGCCGCGCGAGTCCAACTTAAGAAAAATGGGCGAGAACTTGAAGACCGGCGACACGGTTCTAAAGGCAGGAACCGACATCGGCCCTGCAGAGGTCGGAATACTGGCAATGGTCAAGAAGGCAGAGGTAAAGGTTCATAAAAAGCCAAGAATCGCGATACTCTCGACCGGCGACGAGCTCGAAGCGCTTACCGAGCCCTTTAACGAGAGAAAGATCCCTGATGCCAACAGCTATACCGTTCTATCTCAGCTTCGGGCAGCAGGCGCAGACCCGGAGCTTATCGGTATAGCAAAGGACTCGCCCGAGTCCCTAAGAGAGCACCTTAAAAAGGCCCTTACCTACGATGGCATGGTAGTGTCAGGCGGCGTCTCTGTCGGCCACCACGACTTTGTCAGGCCGACCCTAACGGAGCTTGGCATAGACATGTTATTTTGGAGAGTGGCAATCAGGCCCGGCCACCCGTTTGCCTTCGGCGTGACAAAGGACAATAAACCGGTATTCGCCCTTCCCGGGAACCCGGTATCAAGCATGGTCTGCGCAGAAGAGTTCATCATACCGGCAGTGAGACGCATGACAGGCGCGAAAAAGGCCTTCAGGCGCACTGTAAGGGCCCGCCTTACGCACGAAGTAAAAGATAAAAGAGGCAGGACACACTTCATGCGCGTAAAGCTCGAGAAGACGCCTAACGAGTACCTCGCCACCCTAACCGGCAGCCAGGGCAGCGGCATCCTCATGAGCATGGTCGAGGCAGATGGCCTTATGGTCATGCCAAAGGACGCGGACCACCTGATAAAGGGCTGCATCGTTACAGTACAACTCCTGAACATATACGGCGCGGATTCGTTTCAGGAAATACCAGACATAAACGAATAGGTATAAACGAGTAAAAACAATGAGTTACGACAAAAAGCTTATAATCGGCATACTTACCGTCTCAGACAGAGCGAGCTCCAAGGAATACGAAGATAAGGGCGGCCCTGCAGTGAGAGCAGAGCTTAAAAGCGCAATAACCTCGCCCTGGGACGAGGTCTACGCCGTAATCCCTGACGAACGCCCTATCATAGAAAAGACCCTCATAGACATGGCAGATGAAAAGGGCTGCTCCCTTATAATCACGACCGGAGGCACGGGGGTGGCGCCAAGAGACGTCACCCCGGACGCTACAGAGGCCGTATGCGACCGTATACTGCCGGGGTTTGGCGAGGCGATGCGTGCAGAGTCTCTAAAGAAGGTGCCCACAGCCATACTATCTCGCCAAACGGCAGGGGTAAGAAAGTCCTGCCTGATAATCAACCTCCCCGGAAAACCCTCGGCAATAGCCGAGTGCCTTGGCGCCGTGTTCCCTGCAATAGCAGACTGCCTCGACTTAATCGGCGCTCCTGAGCTCATAACCGACCCATCCAAGGTCAAATCCCACAGGGCGCACAAGCACTGAACCAAACGCCTTTATTTAGTTGACATATCGAGGCTAATTGTATATCATTAAAAGTCTTAATATTTACAAGGACTTCTGTGTTGCGCATCAAAATAAAAGGAGGACAGCAATGGCAGTAGAAACAATAGAAGAAGCAAAATCAGTAATAACCAAGTGGTTAAACGAGAACGGCCACCAGGTCAGGCTTGTGGAAGACACGAACGCGAACTTCCACTTCGAAATAGACTACCCTCTTAGCAGCATGAAGAGGCAGCGCGTAATACAGCCCAAGGAATACCCGGGCCTCATCGTGCTCTTAAACGGTGTTGCAATAGCCGACGAGCACAAGAAAAAGCTTAAAGAATTGAACGAAGACGACAGAGAGAAGTTCTACGCGTCGATAAGAAAAGACCTTATCTTCGCAGAGAACTCCTACGACATCGGCAACGACGAGGACGGCATAGCCCAGCAGGTACAGTTCTCCTACGAGTTCTATCTCGATAGCTTGAACAAAACCAATCTCTTCAAAGGCCTTCTCATGAACCACCGCGTGCTTATGTACTTCGTCACGGTGTTCAACGATAAGTTCGGCATTCCGGAAATGCCAGAGAACAAGGCCCCAAACCCGGCCCACTAAAACCGTTTGGCGGGTATACTGGGGGAACTTTCTGTAGAAAGTTCCCCCAGACCCCTTCAAAGACTTTGACAGAGTATAAAAAAGGCCACCCCCCTTTACGGGGGGTGGCCTTTTTATATGTGAACGTTTTTGGAGAGCGTTTGAGAGAACCTTTTTACAAAAAGGTTCTCTCAATATATCAGTCAAACGGAATTAATGGCCTCCGCAGCACATTTCTTCGCCGCCTATCGAACTTACGGTCTTTAACGAGCGTATTTCGGCATCGATTACTTTTCTATCTTCGCCAAGCGGAGCAAGGGGCTTGGCCTTTCTGTCGCCGGCCTCGAGGGTTTTATGTTCGCCTTCCATCTTCGTCATTACCGCGAACATCGTGGCCTTTTCCTCATCGCTTACGTAGTCGTTACAGAAACGGAAGAACTCTTCGTCCTCTTTGCGTATGTGATTACGAAGATTAATCATGAGAGACCTCACAAGGCCGTCCTCGATTGCGTCTTCCTGAAGCGCATAGCGGAAGCCGTGAAGCAGGCTTATGAACTCCCTGTGATCCTCATCCATTATGGCAATAAGGGCCGAGCCCATGGGGATTCTTTCCCTTACGAGCGGGAAGAGCACTTCCTCTTCCTTTTTTATGGAATGGAGGATGATGTCGTTCTCGACAGCGGCCGTGGATATCCAGAGCCCTTCAACATCGCGAAGCCTGACCTGGTCTTCTATGATGTCGAGCTTTTTTAGCACTTCCTGGTGTTCTGCGGACAGGCGCGCGATGGGGTCTTTTTCAGAGGCCTTTTCCGCCTCCGCTGCCTTGGCCTGCATGGCCTCTTCGGTCATGGGGACAACCCTTACTGCCTTAAACGGCTGCGAAAAGCCCATCCTGCAGGCGCCGTTTGGGCTCTTGAACACACCCTCCTCCGGTATCTCGGCAGAGAGCTCTTCAAAATACGACTTTTCTATCGCAATTTCGCCCTTTTTACAAAACACCTGACAGGACGGGTGCTTACAGGTGTATTCAACGCTTAAATATTGCTCGGACATAAAAAACTCCTTCCATTACGGCATGTTATGGTGAAAATCTAAGATTACAATATAATAACAGAATACAGCGGCAAGTTCAACCAATTAAAAAGTTATTATTTCGGCAGGTGATTGAATATGATAATGAGCCAGGCGCCAAGTATCATGGCCCCGGAGTAGCCGCCGTACTTTACGGCCAGGCCGTTTCTGGCAAGATAGACCTTCAAGAGGTGCACGCCAAACCCTGCTGCCCAGGCGAAGTAGTACGAACCGGTCGTGCCAACGACAAAGACGACCAGGAGCGTGGTTATGACGTACAGGGCGGCTGTTATATAGCCGTTTACGCGGTGCATGAAGGCCTCTGCCGGATGCTCGGTCCTCCTGACCATCTTAAAGCCGCCTATGAACGAAACGACCGCGAACACGAGCCCTATCGAAGCAAATACAGTTATCAGCATCCGTAAGCAGCCTCCGTCACGGCACCCTCTTGATGCGGTCCTGATAGTATATGAATATCCTTTTCTCCACGAGATAGAGCACTACCCCCATATAGATTAGCACCACAGGCAAAACAAAGTAAATGCGGCGAAGCGTGCGGTTGGAATCAAACAGATTCTCTCCCGGGTTGTTGTCCACTATTGGATAGGTGTTATTGACGACAACATTGGAAACGAAGGTGTTGGACCTGGCGACGAGTATGTTAATGCCGTCCCAAACATTATAGCTAAACGAGTTCATAATGAACACGTTCGAATCTGAATAAAGAAGGAACGCGCCCTTTTCGGCGTTATTGTCGGCGATATTCTTTATTACCTTGTTGTCAAAGGAGCGATGCAAATATATGCCGGTATTATTTTCCCGAAGGGTATTGCCGTAGAGTATCGAGCCGCTCGATCCATCGAGATGGATGCCCGATACCGCGCCCATGGCGGTTACGTCCTTAACCATAACGGCCTTCGAGTTCTCTATGAGAAGCGCGGCCTTTGCCGGGCCTATGAGCGTGAGCCCGCGCACGCGCACGCCGTTTGCCCCTGATACGCGCACAACTGCCAGAGACTGATTATTCGAGCTCATGGTGGCCTCGCCGTTCGTGGCGGCCTTTAGCGTTATATTGCTTACTTTTATTACTACGTTTTCGGCATACGTTCCGGACGCCAGAGAAATAACATCTCCAGGGCGCGCGGCATCGAGCGCCGCCTGTATGGAGGACCCCGGGCGCACCACGACCTCCCTGCCCTCGGCTTGCAAAGGAAACACCGCGGCAATCAAGACCAGAACCGGCAATATGGCTAATTTAAGGAACACGATACCTGAACGCATGGCGCAAAACAGGCCGGCGCAAGACGAAACAGCCCTCTTAAGAGCCGCATCGCCTGCCCTTGCCAGCCTATTTTATACCATAATGCGTCCGTTTCTGCTATGGCTTTGTTTAAGTGGTTTACTCGTGGCCGCCGCCTGCCTCTTTCTTGAAGGTCTGGCAGAGCTGCGAACAGCGCGTGCAAAAATAGGAATTGTCCAGGCTGTAGTCCTTGTACACATCGCACCCGAAGCACTTGCAATCCACTTCCTTCTTTATCATGGAACTCGTGCCTATAACCGGAAAGCAGTAGCCGTAGGGTTTGTCCCCTTTGACGTAAGTTGGACATGAGGGGCACTTACAGAGCTGCATGATGCGTTCCTGGGCTGCCGTAAACTCTTCCTTGCCCATGTTCTCGACACCGAACCTGTCATACTCGCCCATCCTTGCCATAAATCCACCTCCATATATGGTTTGCCGCTTATCAAGGATGGCGTTCTGAATAAAGCATACCTCTAATTCAGCGCCTGTCAAGGGGCTGCTATGCACGCATAAAAAAACCGGGGGCTCTTACGAGCCCCCGGCCTGTAGTTACATGCAACCTGGCGATGCTATTAAGCCTGCTTCCAGGTATCCTTTGCCTTATCCCACCAAGTGCCCCAGATGGTGCCCCAGTCGCCTCTCTCGGCGCCCGGCTTGGTGTAATACTGCCAGTTGATAAGCGTGGCAATGACATAGAACGCTATGGCGCACCAGAAGAATATCTTGGCATTGCCGTAGGTGTCTATTGCCGTGCCTATCATCGAACTGAACACAAACGGACCGTAAGCCGCGATAGCTGCGGAGAATCCTATAACGCCCGCGCCCTGTCTCGGGTTGAAGGCGTATGCTATCGGGAACTGACGGAACGTCGAGGCATTGCCTATGCCGGACATGAGGAATATGAAGAGCATTGTCCAGAGGAATGCCGGGAACTGCTCAACGCCTGTGGGCGTAAGAAGCCCGCCAAAGAGCAGTATGCAGCAGCCTATTATAAGGCCGATGCCGGAAATGGTCGTTACGATTGCGCCGCCAAGCTTATCGCTTGGCCAGCCCATGATGACCCTTATAAGAGAGCCGACAAGAGGTCCGATGAACGCGTACTTTAGCGGCTCCGGGCCTCCCGGAAACACACCATATATGGTCTTTATCATGAGCGGGAATGCAGCAGCAAATCCGGAGAAGCTGCCGAATGTCATGATATAGATAATGGTGCAGAACCAGGTGTGCTTATCTTTGAATATATCAAGCTGCTGCGCAAAGGTCGCCTTAACAGGCACGCTCTTTAGCAGTAAGATGGCGATAATTCCGGTTATAGCAAGTATCGGAATATACCAGAGAGCGGAGTTCTGCAGCCAGATATCCTTCCTTGCAACAATCTTCTTTATCTCGACGCTGTTGACTGCGCCTGCCTGGTTTTTGCCGGTCTTAACTACGATATCTGTGGTAGCTTCGTTCACGACCTTGTCAACGGCGGTAACAAGCCCGGTGTTCGGGTCTTTTGTCACCGTTATGTTGGCCGCGAGCGCCGCATCGCTTATCTGGACGTCCTTAACAGGAGCGGCCTTCTTTACCTTCGGCACCGCGTCAGGAGCAACTTCCTTTACTATCTTTACTTCCTTTATCGGATCTGCCTTTACAAACTTCTGCGGTACGGCATACGCGCCGATAAGCACAAAGCCGATTATCCACGGCGTAACGAACTGCGTGAGGCTCACGCCAAAGTTACCGATACCGGCTTGAATACCAAGCGCGGTACCCTGCAGTCTTTTCGGGAAGTAGAGGCTTGTCGAAGGCATGTAGCTCGAGAAGTCTCCGCCTCCAAAGCCAAGGAGAAGTGCTATTATCATGAACGTGCCGTAGCTCGTGTTAAGATCCTGCACCGCAAACACAAGCCATACGCACGGTATGATCTTAAGCCACGTGGCTATGGATATTACGAGCCTTGTTCCGAATATCGGAATAAGGAACGTGTGAATGATACGAAGCGTTCCGCCGGCAAGACCAGGCATCGCCGCGAGCCAGAAGAGCTCAACAGGCGTGAACTTAAAGCCTATCTGCGGAAGCCTGACAGCGACCGCGCTCATAACAAACCACGTTGCGAATGAAAATATAAGACTGAACGTGGTTATTGTCAGCGTAGTCCACGCTATTTTGCCACCCTCTTTTTCCCAGAACTGTTGATTTTCTGGTTCCCACCTAGTTAACCAAGACATTATATTTACTCCTTTCCTGCTCTATTTTTCCTACCTATCGCTGTAAAACACCGTCATGCTGCGGTGCACTGCAACCGGACACGCCGGTATTTAATACCTAGCCTAAAGCAATTAAGGGGGTGGGTTTCCCCACCCCCTTAACTTAATTCTTACTTGTACTGCCTGATTGGCTCGGTTCTCGGGGTTCTATACCCGTACCACCTTACCAACTGATACGGCCTGCCGCCAAATATATACTGGAACGGGCCGATAAGGGCTAGGAAGTGCACGAACCTCGTAAACGGTATAAGGAATATGAAGACAAGCGCGTTTACGATGTGTATCTTGACGATTGGCGGAAGATTCGACACATAGAGCTCATTGGGGGAGAAGAATATTATCGACCTCACCCACGGGCCTGCTGCTGCCGAATACCAGTTGCTGCCCCACTTATACATGATGGCGTTCAGGATGCCTGTGCCGACCTGTATGAGAAGAACGATAAGGACTATAACGTCCCAGTTGGAGGTTACGGCTCTTACGCGGCTGTCCGAAAGCCTCCTGATGACGAACACTATGATACCGATACCCGCGAGGAAGCCAAGTGCCAAGCCGCTTATCTCGAGTATCGCGAGCCTTACCGGCGATGCGTTCCACCACGGTATGAAGCTCGGGATTACAATTGCTATGATGTGCATGAGAAGTACCAGCACTATGCCGATATGCCACGGAATCGAGCCCCAAAAGAGCGTCCCGTTCTCGAGAAACTGGGACGACTGACTCGACCACGAATAACGATTCGTGACGAACCTCCATATCGTGCCCACTATCGCGACGGTTATCACGACATAGGGCAGATATACGAACAAGAATTTATCCATTTTATGCCCCTCCTTATAGTGTTATTACAAAAGAAACGTATTTTACTGCCGCTCTCTTTTACGCCTTGCCCGCCGGCTTTTTGTTCGCTCCGGCGACCTTCACGTCCGTGTCTATCACAGCGAGTATGGCCTTCACAAGATGCCCGTATACTGCGTCGGTCTTCTTTGCGAAGTTCTTGGCAAGCCCCTCGAGAGCCCTTATAAGAAAGGTCTCTCTTATCTCCGCCACCAACTCCTTATCCTCGAGAGAGGCAAGGAACTTAAGCACTACAGGCAGGTGGTCGGGAAGCTCGCCTTTTGCTATAGCGTCGTAATCGAATCCGCATCTCTTGTAGGTCTCCTTTAGCGCCAGTAGAGCATTAGCCCTTTTGAAGCCGTCAAAGAGATGGTAGCCGAGGTCAAGGGTGTATTCGCCGCTCGCTATCTCGAATGTGTACGAGTACACACCCTGGATGTCGCTAAGGCTCTGCCCCTCGAACCCTTCTATGAACGCAGCCACTTCATTCGCAGCCGACTGAGGGTACTCGGGGCGGCCCTTGAGGAGCTCAAGACTCCTCCGGGCCGCATCGAGCGTGTATTCAGTCGGGTAGTCGAACGCTACCGCAAACAGAGAGTACAGATTATCCTGAATAGTAGCCTGCATTAGAACTGTCTACCCAGGAACTCTTTCTTCTTCTGGCCAAAGCCGATGGAGCCCCTCTTCTCGTACATGGTCCTCGGGTCCACCGTGGTCTTGCTCTCGCGGTGCGTCTCCGGTATTACGAAACGCTCCTGGAACGTTCCGAGAGCAACGAGCCTTACGATGTCCTCGGCGTCCTGCGGGGTAAGCCCCACTTCGCTAAGAGCTGCCTTTACCTTCGCCTCGCCTACGTCACCGACCCTCTGCTGTCTGGTGTACATCCTGCAGGCCATCTGCTTCTTGAGCGACTCTATTACGAGGCTCTCGTTGCCGGCGCTAAGCAGGTTGGCGAGATACTTCACCGGTATCCTCATGAGGTTCACGTCGTTGAAGAACTCCATGCTCTCCGGATCATAGGTGCCGCCGGGCTGGTCGCCCTTGGCCTGGTGAAGGATCGGAGAAAGTGGCGGTATGTAGAAGTTCATCGGAACGGTCCTGAACTCAGGATGGTTCGGGAGCGCTATTCTCCACTTCTTGAAGAGATTGTAAGCAGGAGAATTCTGCGCGGCCCTTATCCAGTTGTCTTCCATACCGTTTGCCCTTGCGGCCTCGACTACCTTCGGATCGCACGGGTCGAGTATGGCGTCCCTCATTGCTTCCACTATCCTGTCGTCGGGGCTCTTGGCAACGCTCTCTATCTTGTCTGCGTCGTAAAGGAGCGCTCCAACGAACCTGATCCTGCCTGTGCAGGCATGGGCGCAGGCGTTGGCCTGGGCCGTTTCGGTCCTCGGATAGCAGAATATGCACTTCTCGCTCTTACCGGTGTTCCAGTTGTAATACGGCTTCTTGTACGGACATGCGCTAACACAGAACCTCCATGCACGGCAGGTGTCCTGGTCGATGAGCACGATTCCGTCTTCGCCTCTCTTATAGAGAGCGCCGGAGGGGCACGATGCTACGCAACCGGGGTTCAAACAATGGTTGCATATCCTCGGGAAGTAGAAGTAGAACAGCTTATGGAACTTCGTGAGCATAAGCTTCTGCGAGTCGGAAAGGCCCTTAAGGTTCGGGTCGTTCGCGGCATACAGAGGCGAGCCTCCGAAGTCGTCGTCCCAGTTCGGGCCTATCGATATCTTGCTCATGAACTCGCCCGTGATGAGCGACTTCGGTCTCGCAACCGGCTGATCGTTTCCGGCCGGGGCGTTGAACAGGTTATCGTAGTCGAACGTGAACGGCTCGTAGTAATCGTCTATCGTCGGAAGATTGGGCTGGAAGAAAATGTTGGCCAGCGTCCTAAGCTTCCCCGGGCCTTTGAGGAGTTTAAGCCTCAATTCCCCGCCGTCGAGTTCCCAGCCGCCCCTGTACCTCTCCTGGTCTTCCCAGGTAAGAGGATAACCGGCGCCCGGCTTGGTCTCAACGTTGTTCCACCACATGTATTCCGCACCCTGACGCGTGGTCCATACGTTTTTGCAAGACACGCTGCACGTATGACAACCTATGCACTTGTCAAGGTGAAAGCTCATTGAAAGTTGGGCTCTGACGTCCATTACCATTCCACCTCCTGGTTTTTCAGTTTCCTCACGAGGACTGTCGTATCCCTGATGATCGGGATCGGGCCCCATGAGTTAAAGCCGTACGAGTACTGGCCATAGCCGCCGCAGGTGAGCGTTGGCTTAAGCCTCTGCCTCGTAAGACTGTTATGGAATCCGCTCCTTATGATGTTCCTCTGCTGGGTCTTGGGAACGTTGACCGTCCTCTCCATCGAGTGGTAGGCGAAGGCAACGCCGGTAGGTATCCTGGCGCTAACGATTGCGCGGCATACGAATATACCGTTGTCGTTGTACGCCTCGATCCAGTCGTTATCCCTGATGCCTACGCTCTCGGCGTCGTTGTCGTTTATCCAACAAACGTTACCGCCCCTTGAAAGCGTTAGCATCCTGAGGTTATCGTAGTGCGTGGAGTGGATCTGCCACTTACCGTGAGGAGTGATATAGTTACAGACTATCGCCCCTTCCTTATCGCTCTTGTTAAGCTCGTTCATCTTATTCGGATCCAGCTTGTACTTGTGTACGACTACGCCTTCGCCGAACTCAAGGAACGTCGGATGATCCATGTAGTAGTGCTGCCTTCCGGTCAGCGTCCTCCACGGAATCCTGTAATCGACCTGCATGCAGTACGCGTTATACGCCCTGCCTGCTCTCGTGTCGCCGGTCCAGAGGGGGTTGGAGAGAACCCTTCTTGGCTGCGCAACGATGTCGTCATAGGTGATTCTGAAGTCCCTAAACGGGCCGCCGATTGCGTCGGCAAGGCCGTGATGGGATTCGTCGGCGAAGTAAGGCACCTTATTGGCCTCTTCCGCGCCCTTTATCTTCCTCACAGACTCCTTGGCTTCCTTGAACTGGTCGCCGTGGAGACCTGTGTGGTGCTCTTCCTCCTGCCACTGAGCGTAGCAGACCTCGCCGTTGGTGACGCCGGAGAACTGCATGACGACGTTCGCGGCCTCTTTTGCCGTGTTCATCGCGATGTACTTCTCGCCGCCAAACTCAACGGTATCGGTGTGCTTCTGCTTGATGTACTCGTCGTAGAAGGGCTTACCGCTTATAAGCACGCCGTGGAAGCCGTACTTGGTCTTCATTAGCGGCCCAAGGCTCCTGTGACGGTTATAGATGTTGGTATAGTCCCTGGTGACGACGGTGAAGTTGGGCATCGTAACGCTCGGTATGGCCTCGCAATCGCCCTTCTTCCAGTCCTCTATCTTGCCGTTGAGAACGGGCTGGGTGATTTCGTTTGGCGTATCGTGCATGAGCGGAGTTGCCACAACATCCTTCATGGGCTTGGGTAAATGCTTCTTCGCAAGCTCGGAGAACTTCTTTGCGTAGAACTGGAACGCGTCCCAGTCGCTCTTTGCTTCCCAGTTCGGAGCAACTGCCGCGCCCATCGGATGTATGTAGGAGTGGAGGTCGGTTGTATTGATGTCCTCCTTCTCATACCAGTGGGCTGCCGGAAGCACCATGTCGCAGTACGTAGGCGTGGTGTTCATACGCATTTCGTTTACGACAACGAGGTCGAGCTTGCCTATCGGAGACTGTCTGTAGTTGATCTCCTTTACATAAGGCTGAGCCGCCTCTTCGGCGCCGACGTTATTGTGGGTTCCAAGGAGGAATTTAAAGAAGTACTCCTGGCCCCTGGCGCTTGAACCAAGCGCGTTGGCTCTCCATATCATCCACACTCTCGGCCAGTTCTCCGGAGCGTCCGGATCATCGATGGCGAACTTAACGTCGCCGTCCTTGATCCTCTTGACGACATGATTGACTATCTCTGCATCGCTCTTTGCCCCTGCTCTTTCGGCTTCCTCTGCAAGGGTAAGAGGGTTCTTATTGAACTGCGGATACCACGGAAGGTGGCCCATCCTCACCGCACGGGCGCTGTAATCGGCCGTGTGGTTGAAATCGAGGGCGTTCGGGTCCGGAACCTTATGGTAGTCCTGGAGCTTGCCGTCGTACTTCCACTGCTGCGTGTGGATATACCAGTAGCTCGGCGTGTTCTGGAGACGCGGAGGTCTTGCCCAGTCGAGACCGAGAGCAACCTGGCCCCACGAGTCGAAGGCTGCGAGCTTTTCCTGTCCGACGTAGTGGTTCATACCGCCGCCGTTACGTCCAACGCAACCGCAGAGCATGAGGGCTGCCGTGAATGCCCTGTAGATAAGGTCCGCATGATACCAGTGGTTGATTGAAGCTCCCACTATGATCATCGAACGGCCCTTGGTCACTTCGGCATTGGATGCCCACTCCCTGGCAACCTGCATGATGGTATCACGGCCTATGCCGGTATACTTTTCCTGCCATGCCGGTGAGTAGCCCTTGGTATCGTTGTAGTCCTTGCAGTAATCGCCGCTAAGGCCCTGACGCGCAACACCGAAGGTAGCCATGTGAAGGTCGAATACCGTGGTTACCGGCACCTTACCCTTGGTCTTGGTGTCGAGATATACGACCGGGACCTGTCTCTTATAGACTTCGCCGGTGTCGAGTTCGTAGGTGTTTACGCTCTCAACTCCCTGCTTATGTGAAAGAAGAGAAAGCGCGCAATCGAAGGTCTCATTGGACTTTCCGTCCTTAATGAGGGTGTTCCACTTGCCTTCGCTCTCCTTCTTCTTCGGGAAACGATAGCCGACGCCGCCGTATACTATACGGGCCTTGTTGGCCTTTGCATCCCACATCGCCATCTTCCACTCGGGGTTGTCCTCGTCTGCATAATCGGCGAGGTCAACGGCCTTTACGAAGCGGCTCATTTCATATGCGCCGTTCTTGCCCTTCTCGAGTATTACGAGATGCGGCATGTCGGTGTAGTTCTTCTGGTACTCTACGAAGTACGGAACCTGCCTGTCGACGTAGAATTCCTTAAGTATTACGTGGTTTACTGCCTGCCAGAACGCTCCGTCCGAACCGGTCTTTACAGGTACCCAGAGGTCGGCGTACTTTGTATTTTCGGCATAGTCCGGGCTCATGACGACGAGCTTTGCTCCGCCGTGCCTGAGTTCCGCGTAGAAGTGGCAGTCCGCTGTCCTGGTTCTATTGGGTGTTGCGCCAAGGCTTACGACGTAACCGGCATTGTACCAGTCGGCTGATTCGCAAACGTCGGTCTGCTCGCCCCATATTTCCGGTGAGGACGGCGGAAGGTCTGTATAATAGTCGTAGAAGCTCATGGAAACGCCGCCGATGAGCTGGTGATACCTTGCGCCCGCTGCGTAGCTTATCTGGCTCATCGCCGGGATGACCGAGAAGCTGATGTTTCTGTCCGGGCCGTACTTCTTAATAGTGTATATCTGGGCTGCGGTGATTATCTCGGCCGCATCCTCCCAGTTGTACCTTCTGAAACCGCCCTTACCTCTGCTCCACTTGATGGCCTTGCTGGTCTCGGCGTTCTCGACGATACTTGCCCATGCGTCTACCGGGTCTGAGTACTTGCCCTTTGCCTCGCCCCATGCGTTCAAGAGGGCTTCCCTGATGTAAGGATACTTTACCCTGACAGGGCTATATACGTACCAGGAAGAGGATATGCCTCTCTGGCAGCCTCTGGGCTCGTAAGGCGGAAGGGTGGACTCGAGGAGCGGATAATCCACTGCCTGGAGTTCCCAAGTGATAATACCGTCCTTTACATAAACCATCCAGGAACAGCCGCCCGTGCAGTTGTTGCCGTGGGTGCTCCTGACGGTCTTATCATACTGCCAACGATTGCGGTAAAACTCTTCCCAACCGCGCTTGGCAGGTTCGAAAATATCTTTTATAAGCGTAGACATTTATTTCCCTCCTTTTCCGCCGTAATTTCTCCACAGGGCATCGTGGGCTGTGCCGCTGTTTCTGTTCCTGTAACGATCACCCCAGCCTATTGCAAAAATGATGAGCAGGCCGATAGCAACCACAATGCTGATGCCTATAAACTTGCCGGAAGACTGCTCGGGCTGAGCCCCAACGCTTGTGACAAAGGCCTTAAGGTCTTCGACCTCACCCTCGGTCACCTGTCTGGTTGCATAGATCTGGGACATGACCGGCGAGCCGCCGCCGTTGATCCATGCTGCCATGAGAAGGTCCTGCTTGCCTGTGAGTGTCGGCCCGAGAGAGCCTCCGCCCAAAGACCCTGTTGCACCTACCGAATGACACGATATACACGCCGCCCCGCCTGCAGAGAACTTTACCTCACCGGTAAAAAGCTTCCTGCCTTCCTCGGCTCCCGCAAATGCGGCCGCAGGCACCAACACGGTCAGAAGAACTACCGCGGTGAATGCCGCAAGCAACACCTGCAACTGCTTCATTGAGATTACGCTACGTACTTGCATTTATACCCTCCTTCCTTTTATGTAAGAATTAAGAGCGCATTCGCCGCTTTTTTCGATTCGGCTGGCGCGGCGACGCCACCCTTATTTGAACCCTTTAACCGAGAAAAATGGTACACCTCCCCTTGCGGGCATGGATGTACGCACAGTGGCGATTATATTTAAATGCCACCCCATTGTCAAGATAAATATTAAATAATTTTTAATGATACTTAGGAAGAAGGAATTACGTGTCTGCAACTGCGGATTAAACGGAAAAGAGACCTTTATTTACGCGGAAAAGCTACTCTGAATGTAGTGCCCTTGCCCTCCTCGCTCTCAACGGATATGGCCGCTCCGTGCGCGTCCATTATGCCCTTTACAATAGAAAGCCCAAGCCCTGTGCCATCGGCAACGCTTCTTGCGCCGTCAGCCCTGAAAAAGCGGTCGAATATCTTTTGCTGCGAGGCCTTGTCAATGCCGACACCGGTATCCGATACCGTAACAACACAATATTTAGCGTCCGAGCGCACGGCTACATCTACATATCCGCCTCGCCTGTTGTACTTTATGGCATTATACACAAGGTTCACGAAGGCCTCGGTAATGCGCTCTCTATCGGCCGATACCACGGAATCATCCGCGTCTAGTTTTAGTAGAACGCCCTCTTCTTCGGCCTTTTGCCCAACGAGCCTGAAGACGTCGTCTATTACGTCCTTCACTCTGACATCGGCCCTTGTCATGCCGAGTATGCCGGCCTCGAGCCTTGCGACCTCGAGGATTCTGTCTATCATAAACGACATGCGGCCAACGGAATTGGATATGCCCTCGAGCGCTGTTATATACTCTGCGCTTTCGCGCTTCTTCGCCAGCGTCACATCGCAGTAGCTTTTAATCACAGCCGCAGGCGTTCTAAGCTCGTGCGAGGTCTCGGAGACAAAGCGCTGCTGCCGCTCAAACGAGGTCTCGAGGCGGGAGAGCACGGTATTGAAGCTCTCGGCCAGTGGCCTCAATTCATCTGACACGCCTTCGGTGTCTATGCGCCTCATAAGGCTTTTCTCGGTTATAAGCCCGACCTCGCGCGTAAAGAACCCTATGCCTCGAAGCGCATAACCAACGGCCGTGTATATGGCAGCGGCCGTAAGAAGAAACACTACCGTAAGTACCAGGAACGTGCGCCGCTTGAACACTGAGAGAAGCACATATGTTTCTGTAAGCGATTCAGAGGCCTGCACTATGATACTTTTGCCTTTGGGAGTAACAAAGCGCTGCTCTATCAGCCTGTGAGGCTTTCTATCAGGGCCGGTAATAAACGAAAGCTCGGGCTCAACCGAAGGCAGCCGAAACGGCAGCGCTGCGCCCACTATGGATAACGACGGCGAGGACTCAAGTACCTTGCCGCTCTCATCCGATATCTGGTAGTAATGGCCGGAGAGAGGCTCTGCGTAGTCGCCAATCGCTATGTCGGCCAGTTCGGCAAGAGAATCGCGTCCGTCCCTGCCGTAGATGTGCCCGGCAATCAGCTGCACCTCATCGTGCAGATGCTCGTCTACCGCGCCTATGGCTATGTTCTTCAAATTATAATAAAGGTAGAACCCAAGGGATGCGTATATGGCAGCCGACGTAAAAAGGAACACTGCAACGAGCCGCGACTTTATGGATGATGAAAATATCACCGAAGACCGACTCCGCTTATTCTTCCTGGCTTCTTAGCATGTAGCCCGAGCCCCTGACCGTCTGTATGAGCTTAACTTCCCTGTCCTTGTCTATCTTCTTTCTAAGATAGTTTATGAACACGTCCACAACGTTCGAATCCCGCTCGACATCCTCCTCGTATATACGCTCGCTTATGGCCTGACGGCTGACTACCCTGTCCTTATTGTACGCCATGAGTTCGAGTATCGAGTACTCCTTTGCCGAGAGCGCTATCTCCTCGCCGCCCCTTCTGACAATTCTCGCGGCCGTGTCTATCTCGAGGTCCGCTATCCGTATAACCGACTGCTTTGCCGAAGACTTTCTTCTAAGAAGCGCGCGCACCCTGGCAAGCAACTCACCGAACTCGAAAGGCTTTGGAAGATAATCGTCTGCGCCGGCATCGAGCCCCTTGATTTTATCCGCAACGGAATCAAGGGCCGTAAGAAGTATTACCGGGACCTCGGACTTTGCCGCTCTAAGCTTCTTTAACACGGCAATGCCGTCCATCTTCGGAAGCATTACGTCGAGTATTACTACGTCGACCGGATAATTCGCAGCCATATAAAAGGCCTCCTCTCCGTCGTACGCAACGTCGACGTTGTAGGAGGCCTCTTCAAGGCCCTTCTTTATTATATTGGAAAGTTCCTTTTCGTCCTCAACAAGCAGAATACGCACGTTCCACCCTTCCGGTTAAAGACGCTTCCATGCCTCTTACAGAATCAATTGACCTCGTCCTTTTCATAGTACTTCGAGCCGCTTATCATCGAAGAAAGAAGCCCTCTTCTCTCGCCTATCTCATGGAGTATCAATCCGGCAAGGTGCGCTGCTATGAAGAAGAGCAGGAAACCGTACCCGACTTCGTGGACCTCTTCCATTGCCTCGACAAGCGGGCTTTCTTCGCCGTGCCCGTGCTTAGCGCCTTCGCCTTCCACTGCGGCCGCGCCGTTTGCCTTTTCGTGCTTCTCGTCATCGTCGGCATAGGCAACACCGGTCTCTACACTTTTGCCGGCAAGCACGCTTCCGGGGAATGTGCCAAACTCCTCGCCCGAAAGTATGACGCCTGAGAAGACCTGCATTATAAGCACCGCGAAGAGCGGGACATACAGCATGGAGGCAAGGCTGTTATGCCCTTTCTCAACAGGCGGCTTGCCCTTGAGGCCGCCAAACACCCAGCCAAGGTTCTTGAAGGCATTTATCCATCTTTCCTTCTTATAAGGAATGATATCGGACCACTGCGCGTACTTGTTGCCGACAAACCCCCAGATTATTCTTAGAATGAGCGTCACGGCAAGCACGTGCCCGACGTACGCGTGTATTTCCTTTATCGGCTTTCTTATGGCTTTTCCTGCGCCGAGTTCTTCGAGAATTTCGTAACCGACCATCGAGAGGATAAGGAATATAATAAGCCCCGCGTTGGTCCAGTGAAGCACCCTAAGGGGCCAGTCCCATACCTTTACCTCGGTAAGCCCTTCTTTTCTAACTATATCGTTCATCTTCACATCTCCTTTGCAATGACTTCGCTAACCCCCTGCGCCTACAACCCTATCTCCACAATCAACGCACCAGACATCTTCGGGCGGGATAACAATATCTCTTATCATATTATACCCCGCCCTTCGAATGTCAACATTGGGCCAGTGTTACTTCTTATCGGTCGTCGTACCCTTGGTGTTCTTGTCGTCTCTGTCCTTACGATCCCTTATGGTTCCTTCATCAGCATCGACATAGAGCTTTTCAACACCGTCCTTGGTGCGTATCTTTACTTCATAGGCGCGCTTGCCTCTTTCGTACTCGACCTCGATAACCTCGCCGGGCACTTTATCCTTTGCTATCTTTACGGCCTCTTCGAGCGTTACCTTTGTCTTTTCCGCGCTACCCTTCTTACCTTCGTCCTTAGATGCATACGAATTGCCGGAAGTAAGCGCCACTGCCGCCAACACCGCTGCAAACGTTGCAATCACCCTTGAGTACTTCATGTTATACATCTCCTTAGTTGGTTTCTGTTTTGACATCTCGCCCTAGGCCGGCCGTGCTTCGGGCTTCATATGACAAAATTATAACAAACCAACATTAATCGGAGATTAAAGGTAAAGATTTTTCAGGTACTGCAAATAACCGCTGCTATAAAATTAATTGCCTGCCGCAGAGGCCTTGATATAGGCCTCCTCGCTGCTTCTTTCGTCAACGATCTTTACGGAATCACCCGATATCTCGGCAACCTTATAATAATTCTCTATTACATCGCCGACCTTTACAATGTAAACGTCTGCGCCCCTGGCAATGAAGATGGTCTTTTTCTCCGACTTATTGACATAGCCCATGAACCTGGCGTCCTTTGCAAAAACCGCCACAAGCGGCTCTGGCGGCGGCACTGGCGCAGGAATTGCTACAACCACCGGCGGCGGAGGCGCAACAACCGCCTTTGCCAGCCCTACGGGCCTGAATATATCGCGCTTGACAGATGCCGAGGGCTTGGGCCTCGTATCCAGAGTACCAAGCATGACCTTTACCGACTGGCCCCGCGTAACACCCGTAAGCGCCACGGATGAAGAGCCTTTGCCGAGCGCGACATAAAAAATAACGGCCAGCGCCCACAGGGCAACTATTACTGCAATATGTTTTTTATCAACGCCTCGCATGAATGATTACCTGTAGTACGCCGAAAGGCTAAGCTGTATTGTTATGACCGAGCCAGAGGCGCTGCCCTTTGTAAGCGCCATATCTTCTATGACGACCATCTCGGAAGTGGCGTCAAGGTACGCTATAAAACGCTTTATATGGGCGTAGCCGCCCTCGACCGGCAGCGTCACCACGTAGCGCGATATGCGGGCCTTCTTTATCGTATCGGACTTATACGTTCCCTTCGTTATCTTGAGCCCGAGCCTTTTGCCCTCGGCGTATATGGCAGAGAGCGTCTTATTTACCGCCTCTTCGTCAGGGAGCCTGCTTCTAAAAGTATCGAGGTCCTCCGAGGCTTTAGAGAACATGAACACAGGGTCGTTGCCGCGCCAATCGCCGCCTTGCCCCTTACGAAACTTTATCAGGCTCACATCCCTGTCCTGTGATGCAGCCACGGTGAACGAAAAAACCGCGTTCACGAGCAACAGTACTGCTGAAATAACGGTAACTGCGGCAGCCGGCGTCCGTAGCCACGCCAAAACGGATTTTCTGTATACCGCAAAAGCCACGGCTACGCCCTTCCCTTGTACACTGCGTGCACTGAGAACATTATCTTTTTCGCTCCGCCAATTGTCTTTTCGTCATGCGCCTTCAAAAACGCCTCGCTAAAGCGCCCCGACTTGGAAAGCTTCTCTACAAAACTCATCGCGTCGTCGAAGCTCGATGCCATGGCGTTTATCTCCACATTGCCGCTCTCGGGCTCGGGCGCTATATCGACTATCGTAACGCTTGCGGGCACGCTCTCCTCTATATGGGTAAGAAGCGTCGTCCATGAGAACGCCTTACGCCCTATGATTGAATTTACGGCCACTGTCTCGTCCTTGATTCTCATCGCCTCTTCGATAGAAGGCGCCTTGGCATTGACCAGGTACGCAGAATTTTCGGCCATAAAAGAACGCGCCGCGAAATATCCGTATGCATTGTACGCGCTGTACACGGCGGCGCACACGGCAAAAGCGGCCGTGACCCACACCGGCACGCTAAGGCGCCTGTGGCGTTTTGTCGAGAGGTCTATGTGTATCTTCGTCATTTGAGCCATATATCCGTCAGTACTTGAGCGCGCCGAACGCGGCTACAACGCTTAAGACATCCATCCCCGGCGGCGTATCCACGCCTGAAGGAAGAAGCGAGGCAGGCGAGATGGCCTCCACCTCGACGTTGCTTACGGCTGCCTTCAAGATAGACTTCTCCGCGAAATCGAGCGAATACAGCCTGTCCGGGGCGCCCTCGCCAGAGTGCGCCGCATAGTACGAGAACGACCGTTCGACCTCGCCAAGGTACTCCTCGTCGCCAGAGACGTCCTTTGTGCGGCAAAACTCGAGGACATTATCCCTTACGGCCATGAATGTGAAATACCCTTTTCTCCTAATGACGAGAGAATACGAAGCCGAAAGCCCTGCCCTGTCGGTAAAGACGTTGAATATGTCGAAGCTCTGGAGCGTTACCCTCTCGACCACCATGCCGGCCCTCTCGAGGCAATCCTCGAAGAACTCGACAAAGGCCCTTGGTGCGGCAACTGCCGCAACCCTGGCCCCCTTGTCAGGCACAAGCTTATGGTACGACACAACGCATTCCTCTGGCTTTAGGAACAATCCCTTTGCGGTCTTCATTCCTATGAGCCTTGCTTCCTCATCGGCATTTTGCGGAAGCGTTTCGAAGTCCATTATCGATATTTTGGCGACGGTATCGGGCAAGGAAAGCGTTACAGCGGAGGCCTTGCCCCTGATTTTTTCGAGAGAAAGAGAGAGGGCCTCTGCCTGCGGCAGCATGGCGCCGCCGCCCCACGCAAAAGTAGCAACGGAGAGCGCCGGCGGTTTGCCAGGCTCCGTGGCATCGAGGCGCGCGGCCGAGGCATCGGGCGACGGAGTAATCACAACGCTCGAACCTGCTGATTTAACGGTTTTCCTCAACGAACGTAACCCTGTTAATTTCTTCAAGCGTAGTATGACCGGAAAACAGACAGTCTATGGCCGCCTGCCTTAAGTTCCTCATGCCCTCGGCAGCGGCCTTTTTCTTTATGGCCGAGACAGGCTGCTTTGCGCCTATCATATCCTTTATATCGTCTGAAAGGTCGAGTATCTCGAGTATGGCCTTTCTTCCCGAGTATCCGGTATTAAAGCACTCGGGGCATCCCTTGCCTGCGTAAAACACTGCGCCCTCGGCCTTCTTCGCATCTATGCCAGAGGCCTCGAGCGCGGCGTTGTCTATACTGACGACAGCGCGGCACTTATCGCATACGAGGCGAAGAAGGCGCTGCGCCATGACGCAGTTAAGTGACGAAACGAAGTTATATGGCTCTATGCCCATGTGTATGAAACGCCCTATGACGTCGAAAACGTTGTTGGCGTGCACGGTGGTGAACACAAGGTGCCCTGTGAGCGCGGCCTGTATGGCTATCTGCGCAGTTTCCGGGTCCCTTATCTCTCCGACAAGGATTTTATCCGGATCGTGCCTTAATATCGAACGAAGCCCCTTTGCGAATGTAAGCCCCTTTTTCTCGTTAACGGGGATCTGCACAACCCCCTTAAGCTCGTACTCGACCGGGTCTTCTATGGTTATTATCTTATCCTCGCCGGTGTTTATCTCGGAAACAGCGGCGTATAGTGTCGTAGTCTTGCCGCTTCCGGTTGGGCCGGTGACGAGCACCATACCGTAGGGCTCCCTTATAAGGCGGCGTAGAAGTTTTTTATCCGGCTCTCCAAACCCAAGGGAGTCGAGGCTCAGTTTTCGAAACTCCTTGGTGATGTTCTCTTTGTCGAGTATACGTATGACAGCGTCCTCGCCGTAGATGCTTGGCATTATCGAGACTCTGAAATCTATGGTCTTCTCCTTTAGCTTTACCTTGAACCTTCCGTCCTGCGGTATGCGTTTCTCGGAGATATCCAATTCGCTCATTACCTTTATTCTTGATATTATGCTTGCCTGAAAATTCTTATCCAGAGGCCCCATGACGGCATGCAGCACGCCGTCAAGCCTGTACTTCACGATAAGCCCATCCGCGGTAGACTCCATGTGTATATCGCTTGCGCGCTTTGCAAGCGCGTCGTATATGGCGGTATCCACGACCTTGATTACAGGGCTCGAGTCCTGGCTTATTTTTTCAAGAGATAGTACGTTATCTTCCTCGCCCTGCTTTCTGGAAGCGTCTCTCCCCTTCGCGCCAAAGCCGCTTACAGCCTCGGTAAGCATCTTTCTTGATCCCTTGCCTGTTGCAAGAAGCGCGGAAACCGCGCCCACGGTGGCAACCCCTCTGCCAATGACCTTCCTGCCGCGCTGCCGTATAATGCGCTCTATGTCGTCTATGGCCGATATGTCGGTTGGGTCGCTTGTCACTATAAACGTGCCCTCGCCTGAAGGGTCCTTCATTGGCACAACGCGCGCGCCGTGCAGGGCCTCGTAAGGAATAGCGTCAAGGGCCTCGTCATCTATATGCATGGCCTCTGTCTCAACGAACTTAAGCCCGTACTGCTCGGACAAAGTAATCGCAAGGTCTCTTTCTCCGATAATGCCAAGTTTCACGCAGGCCTCGCCAAAACGCATGTCTTCGGCCTCCGACATATCGAGTGCGCGTGATAACCCCTCCTCGCTAATGAGGCTCTTCTCCACGAGAAGTTTTCCAAGCCTTTTATACGCCTTAAGCTGCATCACCCTTCACCCCTTAGAACCTTGAACCCATCTGGAATATCGGCAGATAGAGAAGTATCACGATAGTGCCGATGATAAGCCCCATGAATATCATAAGCGCGGGCTCTATCATGTTCGTCATTATCTGCATCCTATGGTCGACCTCTTCGTCGTGATAATCGGCTATATCGAGTAGCATCTCCGGAAGGCTCGCTGTTTTTTCTCCGACCGTGAACATGCGCTGCGTTATGTCCGGATAGAACGAAACCTCCTCCATGGCCGAAGCGACAGAAGAACCCTCGCGCGTCTTTTTTATCACGTAATCGAGCTTCTCTTCAAGCACCGAATTCGAGAGCACGGGCTTCGCGGTCTCTAGCGCATGCATTATAGGCAACCCGGACTTGAAAACCATCGCAAGCGTTCTCGAGAACTTTGCCGCCGCATACCCCCTGTACACGTCGCCAAACTGCGGGAACCCGAGCTTTAGGGAATCGAGCCGCCTTTTGCCGGAAGGCGTCCTTAAGTACAGCACCGCGCCGGCAAAAACCGCCGCCATACCTATCACAAGCGCTATCCAGTACGCGCGCACCAACACCGAGGCCGCAAACAGCGCGCGGCTTGCGACCGGGAGTTCTCCTGAAAAACCCTCATAGACCTTGGAGAACGTCGGCACAACATACCACATGAGAAAGCCTATGGCAAAAGTGCTCACAAAAGCAAGTATCAGCGGGTACGAGACCGAGCGCACTATTTTCTTTCTAAGCGTCTCGATACGCGCCGCGTACTCGATATAACCTTTCATGGCAGGCAGCATATCGCCTGTCCTCTCGCCCGAACTTAGCGCAGCGGTATAGAGCGGAGAAAACACGTCCGGCCTCTTGGCCATTGCCTCTGAGAGCTGCATGCCGCTTCTTACGCCGCTTGAAACGTCCCTTATCGCGCTCTTTAGCGTCACCGAGGCCGCGCCGGCGCCAAGCGCGTCGAGCGCATCCACGACCGGTATGCCTGCCTTCATGAGCGCTATAAGCCCCTTGGTAAAGACCATGAACTCGGCCCTCTTTACGCCCTTGCCGGAAAAAAGCACAGGGCCTGAAAGAAAGCCGAACATGCCCTCTGCCCTGACATCCAGGGCGTAGAGCCCCTCGCGCTCGAGCTTTACGTGCACATCGTCCTCGGACACTGCCTCCATGTCCCTCACAAACACCTTGCCCGAGTCGTTTGCGGCCTTTACCTTGTACAATGCCATAATATCCTTATTTGCCCTTTGCCAAAGCCCCTGACGTCTTCACGCCACCTGGGGCGCCGCCAGGCAAAGCAGCCCTAATCCTGTATCTGAACTCCCAATCGGAATAGCTCGTCTTTCCGGCCATATCCTCGAAGTCCTTTGGAAAATTATCCTGCTTAAACGGAGTCTCGCTGCTCTTGCTTCTTACGCCAACGATTGAGCCGTCCGGTTCCTTGATGATATCCAAATCGTCGTTTTTTCCAAGCGGATCTTTATACAGGCGCCGTATGTGGCGCTTTAGCACAGGAAACCGCCTGTCGTTCTCGAGCTCGGCTATGTCGCGCGGGAACCTGCGCTCTCCGGGCCCTGTCTCGTAATAGCTCTTTATGGCCTGCACGTACGCCGTGCCTACGAACAAAAGCTCTTCTTCCTTTTCCCTTTTGTCAACAGTGCTCCACGCGGAACCCGTAACCGCAAGAGCTACTCCGGCTATCACCACAAGAAACAGCGCGCCAAGGTAAGTAAACCCCTCATCTTCGCGAATATCGATACGCCGTTTAAACATGCCAAACCCTCTTGCCAGGGGCATCACCACTCGGAATACGGCACGCCGTTTAGCCCTTCCCCGTCGCTTCCGGAGCGAACATCCGATATGCCTTCGGAAGTATCCGAGTCAACGGTTACCCACGTATCCGTTGACTTCGTGAACGGATCCTCCGGGACCTTACGAAGGTACTTCTTACTGACAAGCTCTCCAAGCGCAGCCGGGTACTTGCCGGTATCGGCAAAGTGCTTATCAAGGGCATCGCGCATCTGAAAAAGATCTTCGCTAAGTGCAGCTTCCCTGGCCTTGATAAGATGCCGCTGGTACGTCGGCACGGCTATTGCCAGAAGAACGGCCAGCACAGAAAGCACTATCAAAAGCTCGATGAGCGTAAATCCGTTATCGTGTTTTTTTTCGCTTACCATTTCTTATACGGCGTTCCGTCTATGGCAGTGTCCTCGCTTAACGAGTACACATCGAAGACATCCTCGCCCTCCTCCGGATCTTCTGCGCTGCTCTTATAGCTTCTGAGCCCCCATGTCTTCTCAGGCGGCAGATACGCGTCCGTGTTCATAGGGTCTCTGGGGATGCGGCGAAGGAACTTGAGCTTTTTTCCAAACTCCGGCGAAGACGCGTCGTCAATGCCCTCGACAAGGACATCAAGGCTTGGCGGATAGCCAGAGGCTCCGGCCTTTTTGATAATCTTGCCGTCGTCCCACGCTTTCTTGTATGCATCGAGCGCAAGACGTATCTCGCGCAGATTCCTCTTAAGCTCTATTTCCCTGGAACGCTTTGCCGAGAGCTCGGCAAGCGGAACCGCAATCGATGCGAGTATCGCGATAATGGTGATAGTGACGAGGAGTTCGATTAAAGTGAAGCCTTTGTCGTTCATCGCGCACTACGCCTCTCGTACCGGTATTTTAAGGCGTCCTGCGCTGCGGAGCCGGCGCGCCTCCGGGCGAAAACGGTGTTGGCATGGTCATCGGCGGCGGCGGAAGCGGCGGGGCGCCAAACTTATCACTATCATCGGACGGGGATCCACTACCCGGCTGAACCGGCATGACCCCTGGCGCCGTATCATACGCAACCGGCGCGGTATCGGTATACGTCACAACCCCTGCGGCAGACGGGTCGTCCTCTCTTCCGGACCAGAACGAGCCTTCTTCGGCGCTTGGCACATCCACCCTGCGAACGATATGCGGGGTTATGGCAAGAAGTATCTCGGAGTTTACCTTGTCTCCGGTGTTACTGGCAAAGAGGCTGCCGACAAGCGGTATGTCGCCAAGCCCGGGGATCTTTATCCTGCCCTTTCTCTCTTCATCGGTTATGAGGCCGCCTATGACCTGTGTCTCTCCGTCATAGAGCCTAAGTATCGTTTCCACATTCCTTGTTCCAATCTGATAGACAACGCTTCCGCTTTGCGTAACGGTCTTTTCTCCAAGCGTGCTTACCTCGAGCCCGAGCTTTAAATCTATCTCGTCGTTTGGCCTTACAGTTGGCTCGACGTTTAGCTTAACGCCAACGTCCTGGTACTGCACGTTCTCTGTCCTGGTATCCGTTGTGCCGCTAACCGTTGCTGTTATGATGGGCACGCGCTCGCCTATGTGTATCTTGGCCTTGGCGTTATTTTTGACGCGAATCTTGGGGTTTGCCAGTATCTCTGTGGAGCCGTCCTTTGACTTGAGGTTTATAACCCCTGGCGGCAGCGTAAAGAGCATCTTCGAGCCAACGAGCTGGCTGCCGAAGTTGCTTGCGAGAAGCCCTCTTGGAGAGTCCGCGTACCCGTATGTATCCGGGTTCGGGACGTTCACGCCTATTGCGTCCGGTATGGCGAGGCCAAGGTTATAGTTCTTGCTTTTGCTGACCTCCATTATCTCAACGGCAAGTACGACTTCGGCATCGGCCTTATCGGTTGCATAAAGTATCTTCTCTGCAAGATCTATGGACGCGGGCTTGCCTCTTATGACAAGGGCGTTAAGCTCATCGTGCACGTATATGTCTTTAGCCTTGACCATGCTGCGAATGAGGTTAACGGCCTTTTTCGCGTCGATGTTGTCGAGGTAGAACACGCGTATCATCAAATCCTCGTACTGCTTGTCCTTTGCCGGAGAGGCCGGGTAGATGATAATGGTATTTTCGCTCACCACCTTCTTCGAGACGTTGTTGGTCTGAAGAAGTAGATCAAGGGCCTGCTTAAAGGTCGCGTCTTTTAGGAATATAGAAGACCTTGTGTCCCTCAAATCCGAATCGAATATGAAGTTTATGCCGGAAAGCTTCGATAATACTGAGAAAATGTTCTTTAGCCCGGCGTCCTTGAACTCGAGGGTTATGGGTGTGGCAGACTTGATGTCGAGCATCACGCCGTCCATCATGATACCGGCGTCCTTGGAGAGCTTATCGAGTTCGGCAGATGAGGCGGAATTCTTCGGGTCGAGGCTAACGGACTTCTTAAAGCTATTTCTCGCCTCTTTGATGTTGCCCTTATTCAGTGCGTCCACGCCCTTGCCGTAGAAGTAGAGCGAGTCTATGGTGTTCTTGGTTCTCTTTACATCTTCCTCGGCCTTCTTGTTTGTCGGGTCGAGTATTGCGGCAACCTGGAACTCTATGAGCGCCGAGTCGTAGTCCTTTGACTCCGTAAGCCTTACGCCGCGCTCATGGTGAGAGCGCGATGATTCCACGCGCGCGTTCCTGTACTTCATTATGTAGCCGACGTTTTCCGGGTCTTTCTTAACCGCCTCGGTGTATATGAGAACAGCCTCGTCCCAGTCGCCAGAGGCGGCTTTCTTGTCAGCGCGCTTTACAGCCTGGGATGTTGAACATCCGGCAATAAGGGAAATCGCCAGTATAGACAGGAAAATCTTGCTTAAAAAGGTCTTTTTTATGGTAGAAAACACACCAAACCCCTTTCACCTTAGGTTTTTTTAAGGTGTTACAGTGTATTTTAAATCTAATTAAGTATAAAACACCTATAATTATATGTCAACTAAATAAAGAAAAACGCAGAGTTAGGCGAAAACCATCAAAACCGCCCTCGCCCCTCTTTACTTTGTTATTTTATCATTATCGGCAGCGAAAGAAAAGGCATTACTGGAGAAACGAGAGCCGTAGATACCGCCCCTTCTGCCTGGTGGCACATGACAGCAGGCCGACGGCCTGCACCCGAATGCAAAGGATTAAGCTTCGTAACCCCTCACCTTAATCCTCTCCCCAATGCGATTGGGGAGAGGGAATTTTTAAAAAACATCGCTGCTATTGGCGCATGAGAATATCCTCGTTCGAAAATAAAATCCCTCTCCACGCATCAACGCGGGGAGAGGGAGAAAGGGAGAGGGGTGCGGGCTTGGTTTGCATTTCGTAAGCTCCGTGGTTCAGTTGACCTCGATTGCAAAACTTGCCTCTATTGCGGGGCAAGAACCGCTTGACTTTCAAGACGGTATCTACCTGGCTCCTTTTATTTTATCCATCTGCCCTCACGAATTGCGTCAACAAGATCCTGTACCGTTATAGCTCCTTCTCGTTGCCTTAGATGAAATATATTTAGCATACTATCTATTAAACTAAATAAATTGGCTCCAGCTTCCGGACCAAAGTATTTAGCATAAGAAAAATCTCCTGGCTGAACAGAAAATCTCTCAAAAAAAGCATCCATTAATTCAATTCCATCGTCCCCATCCACGCCCAAATCATAATTTATACGTGTGTTCGGTGATATTTTATCTTTTTCAATCCCCAACACATCATCTAAAAAATTTACACACTTTTCATAGATATCATCAGTCATTTCCGCACCCCTCATACATACAGTAATGTCTACAATGCTGAATGCGCGTTACATCAGCTGCCAGAATAGTCCGTAGGGTGAGCATCGCCCACCGAATCTTAACGTGCCTAATTTTACCACAAAAACCTTATACAACAAAGCGCCGTAACCCCTCACCTTTATCCTCTCCCTCAATGCGATTGGGGAGAGGAAATAATTTTAAGGAGCACCGCTGCTATCGCGCATGGGAATATCAACGCCCACAGACGTGACGCCTGCACCCGCAAATAAAAATCCCTCTCCACGCATCAACGCGGGGAGAGGGAGAAAGGGAGAGGGGTACCGGGCTTGATTTGCATTTCGTAAGCTCCGTGGTTCAGTTGACCTCGATTGCAAAACTTGCCTCTATTGCGGGGCAAGAACCGCTTGACTTTCAAGACGGTATCTACCCGGCTTTAGCGCCGTTCTATCAGCAGCTTTATAGCACCTTAAGCCCGGTGCATGCGCTTATGCGCTCAAAATCGCTGTCTTTGTGCAAAAGGGTCAAATCATTTTCGAGGCATATTGCAGCAATGACACAGTCAACGGTTTTTCTTACTGTCTTGCCGTTTTTCCTGCATATTCTATAAATTTCAGCCGCCTTCAAATAAGTTTCGATACCGCTCGGCTTCCAAATCGGAAATTCCAAAAGATAGTCCTTAACCTTCTTGAAACTATCGTCGTCCTTAATTCCCTGAAGAACTTCGACAACAATTATTTCGGCAAGTGAAATATCGTTTTCCTCTTCGATAAGCCTATGTAGAATACGGCGCTCTCTTGAATTTGCTCCATTCAAAAAATCTATCCAAACACTGGCGTCAACGAGTATCATACCCTGCTTTTTCTCGACCTGCCGAGGCAGCCGGTCCATTTAACCTTGCCCTCAAGCTCAAGAATCCGCTTCCTTTTAAACCTGCTCACCAGCTCCGTGAGGGCATAATTTACCAGGGCCTTTTTGGTTTTTTTGTGGGTAAGCTTCATAGCTTCCTTTATAAGCTTTTCATCGAGTTCGATGTTCGTTCTTAACATGGCGCTCCTCCTTTTCCAATATTCCTATACACATAAAATAGCATATTTTTGTGTACAAGACAAGCATGAAAATGTCTGTGCCTGCAAATAAAAATCCCTCTCCCCGATTATAACGGGGAGAGGGAAAAAAGGAGAGGGGCACCGGGCTTGATTTGCATTTCGTAAGCTCCGTGGTTCAGTTGACCTCAATTGTAAAACATGCGCCGGGTGTGACCCGCCCTACGCCGCTATTTGAACACAAAAGCCGGCAACTCGCTCAAATCGGCTACCACTGAAATCTCCTTTATCCCAGCAGCGAGAACCCAAATGTACGCCTCATCATCGAAATAAATGGAATAGTGCTTAAACCTATGTTTTCCACCCAACTCCTGCAGATATTTATGATGTCTTCCAACATCATGATACCATGTATTCAAAACTCGCTCTTGCCAATCCGAACCATCACAAATAAGTATCGAAGAGGAATCTATAAGCTTAGAAAATTTGCTTTCAATACATACGGCTTGTCTACATTCGAAAGCAAGTGTATAATCAAAATCTATTTTGACCCACTGCTTATCTCCATTATTATATTCATAAAAGTAATACAGAACAAGTTCTATGCCTTCAAAGCATATCTTCGGCCCAGTGCTGCAATTTGTTTTTAACGGCAGGGCTATTTTATCTCGAATTTTAAATTTCTTAAAATATCTTTCGAGAACCATAAAATCATCTCCTGGAGTCCGTAGGGTGGGCATCGCCCACCGAATCTTAACGTGCCTAATTTTACCACAAAAACCTTATACAACAAAGCGCCGTAACCCCTCACCTTTTTCCTCTCCCCAAGGCGAGTGGGGAGAGGATTTTTTTGAAAAACACCGCTGCTATCGCGCATGAGAATGTCCGCGCCCACAGGCGTGACGCCTGCACCCGAATATAAAAATCCCTCTCCCCGATAAAATTCGGGGAGAGGGATTTTTGGAAGAGCACTTTGCATGGCAAGAACCGCTTGACTTCCAAGACGGTATCTACCCGGCTTTCACACGTGAACAGCCACCATACACCGCTGGTGGCGATGTACCCTACAAACTAATCGCCATAAAATTTTATATATAAATGAATGTCGTCCTTACACTTATTTGCAAGCACCAATATTTCCTCTAGTATTTTCAACTCTTCTGCCACATCAGTTTTTTTTATAAGCCTCTCCCATTCTGATATAAACTGTGGCATCTGTATACTATTAAAAACAGTATTCCCGTACCAATCTACGAAACGCAAAAGCGGAAATGTTTCATCGTCTACACTTGGTAAAAGTCTAGGAAGAAAACTATGCGGGTCTCCAACGATAGCCAAACTTTCGCCACGCCTCAACTCTAAAGCGACATCGATTCCCATTTTATATACACCCTTGCTCCTTACCTTATCTCGCTTATGAACTTAATAAAATAACGCTAATTCGACCATTAGAAACTATACCGTAAACATAAAAACCGACACCGTATCTTCCCATTTAACTCAAAAATTCTTTTTAAAAATCGGTCAAAAAAACTACTTCGTCCTGTAGCATTCCGAGTTGCGATTAATCTACAGAAAACCTTAAATACAAATGAACACCTTCAGCACACCGTTCTGCAAGTATCATTATTTCCTCTAACAGGTTTATCTCCTCGGGTACACTCGCTTGTCTTCTAAGTTTCCTCCAATCTAAAATAAACTGTCGCATTTGAAATTTATTAAAAATTGTGTCGCCATGCCTGCTTATAAATCTCAACAACGGAAATGCGCTGTCGCTTATGTCCGGCAATAATGCAACCAAGCACCCATGTTTATCCAGAACACTTTCCTCCACCTCCCCACTTTCGCTTTCCAATGTAACACTTAACTCCATTCCTATTCCTCCTTATGGCGCACCAGAAAAGGGGACAGCGCCCTTTTTACGGCTTTTCCTTTTTTAGCCTTCCCTGCCCTGCTCGCTATCTTACCAAACCACCTAAAAAAATAAAATCCATTCACAGGCCCGCAAGGTTACCGTCAGACGCGGCAGCAGCCTTTACCTAATCATAAACCGGCAAGTTGCCTGTCAGGCTAGACATCGCGCCACATTAGCGGCGCGTACAAACAACACATTTTTGCTTCGCAGGCCTATCCGTAGGATACGTCGAGGACGCAAAAATGACCGGCAACAACGCATGACAGGCAAATCGCCGGTTTCCTGTGGCGTGAAAATCGGCGGCCTTCCCGAATCACCCCACCTCCGCAAGCTCGAGGCGGCCCTTCCACCTGGCCTTAACGACTTTGAGCGCGGCGGAGCCTTCGGCGGATTTAAGCGCAGGGTCTTTTTCAAGAAGCCCGTTTGCGTCCTCTCTTGCAGCCTTCAGTAGCGCCGGGTCCGAGAATATGCCGCTTGAACGAAACTCCGGCATGCCGGACTGCCGCGTGCCGATAAAATCCCCCGGCCCACGTATCTTCAAGTCCTCTTCGGCAATCTTAAAGCCGTCAAGCGTATCCTCTAAAACCTTCAGCCTCTTCCACGTGTCCTCGTTCTTCGTATACGCTGCCATGAGGAGGCATAAAGACGGCTTTGTGCCCCTTCCAACGCGCCCCCTTAATTGATGCAACTGCGCAAGGCCGAACCGCTCGGCATGCTCAACGAGCATCACCGTGGCGTTTGGCACGTCAACTCCGACTTCAATCACAGTGGTAGAAACGAGCACGTCGATCCTGTGCTCCTTAAAGTCCCGCATAACTGCCTCTTTCTCATCGCTCTTAAGCCTTCCGTGCATGAGAGCGACCTTAAACTCCGTGAAGATATCCTTGGCAAGGTGCTCCTTCATGCGCGTTGCGTCCTTCAACGGCAGTTCCTCGCTTTCCTCGATTAGCGGGTATACGATATACGCCTGCGCGCCTGCGTTAAGCTCCTTCTTGATGGCAGCATAGGCAGCGGTGCGCGAGGACTCTCTAACTATCTTCGTCACAATCGGCTGCCTGCCCTTTGGAAGCTCGTCTATGACAGACACGTCCAGATCGCCAAATACCGTCATGGAGAGCGTTCTCGGTATGGGAGTTGCCGTCATGACAAGAATATGCGGAGGCGCGCCGTCAGCGCCCTTTTTCTTAAGCTCGGCCCTTTGCACAACGCCAAAGCGGTGCTGCTCGTCTATCACTGCAAGGGCGAGCGAAGCGAACTCAACGTCCTTTTGTATGAGCGCGTGCGTGCCGACTATTACATCGACCTCGCCTGCTTTTATGAGAGTAAGGAGCTTCTTTCTCTCTGCCTTTGTAAGAGCACTCGTAAGGAGCGCAACGCGTAGCCCAAGCGCCTCGGCGTAGCCGTGCATGTTGATATAATGCTGCTCCGCAAGTATTTCCGTCGGCGCCATGATAGCGGCCTGATGATCGCACTCCACGCAATCGAGCGCAGCCATGAAGCTCACTACCGTCTTGCCGCTCCCTACGTCTCCCTGCACAAGGCGGTGCATGGGACTGCCGGATGCGATGTCGCGTCTTACCTCGTCTATGACCTTGTCCTGCGCCCTGGTAAGCTCGAATGGCAAGAGTTTTCTAAGCTTTTCGGCAAGCTCGCCCTTTGGCCGCACAACACACCCTGCCTCTGCCTTTTGTGTTTTCCGTTTAAGGAACAGCCCGAGCTCGAGCGAGAAGAGCTCGTCGTAGGCAAGCGCTTTCTTCGCGCCGTCGGCATCCTGCATGGTCTTTGGTAAGTGCGCCATTCGAAAGGCCTCGCTAACTGGCGAAAGACTTCGCTTCGATAGAGAGCCGCTTGTCGCAGCGCCAATGCCAAAAGCCGCGTACTCGGCAGCAATGCTGCCGATAATGCGGCGAAGCGTTCTCTGGTGCATGTTCTCGATTTGCGAGTACACCGGGACTATTCCCTCGGCCTTTAGAGCAGCCGCGCCCTCGGATGCGTCGTCGTCCTCGAACTCTACGTCAGGGTGGATGATTTCCTTCTTATGCCCGAATACTGTGACAGGGCCGTAGCAGACGAGTTTTTTACCCGGCTCGTAGAGTTTTTTCATGTAAGAGATGCGGTAGTTGAACCATTTAAGCGCCATCAAAGACGCGCCGTCGGTGATTGCGGCCTCGAAGACCTTGCGCCTGCCGTACCTGGCCTCGCCTGCTGCAACGACCTCGCCCCTGACTACTTCGTTAACTCCGGCAGTCAGCTCTTTTATCTTCTTAATGCGCGTCCTGTCTTCGTAGCGTATGGGCAGAAAATAAAGCGCGTCCTCGATTGTAGCGATGCCTTTATTCTCGAACCTCTCGCCAAGCTTCGGGCCAATACCTTTTACGTACTGTATCGGGGTTGAAAGTTTTTTAAGGTTTTCGTCGATATCATTTGGAACGGAGGCAGACGCGCCGGATACAGACGGCCCCTTAGGCTTAGAAAGAACGCCGACAATCTCTATGGCCCTGCCAACGCGTTCTTTTTTTAACTCGACATCAAGAGAGTCAAAACCCGCGAAGATGAGCTTAAGTTCAGAAAGTATTTTTTTCCTTGCAGGAGCGGCGGCTATCGCCTCATCTGCGACCTTCGTAACCAGCCCTTCGAGGCCTTTGACAGTATGGATGTGGGCAAAGTTGTCCTTGGATGCAAAGGCAAGGGGTTTGGTAAGAGTATCTAAGATGTCGGAAATGGATTTATTTGGCATATCGTTCCCGGAAGCCTGCGATTCGCCTGTCATACTTCGTTAGCCGTCATTTTTGAATCCTCAACGTATTTTCCCAATACGCCTGCGGTTCAAAAATGCCGTCTGCCTCGTCTGACAGCCGACTTGCAGGCTTAACGTAACACTCAAACAATATTTATAATTTTTCTACCGCACTACTCGATATAATCGCTTTTATATTCTCGGGATACGAAAAACAATATACAACCTTAAACCCTCCGATATCGCAACTAAAATCCGATGGAAAATATATTTTACCTGAATCAAACATCCTATCTGCCACCAAAAGTAATCTTACATCCTTCATGTGCATTTTATACTTCGGCAAGTTCTCCGCTTTCTCCCTTATAATAGACTCAACAGAAACTCTATCGACAGTCCTCACCCAGCCTACCTTATCAGGCACATAGACCCACTCCCGCTCCTTTTTCCACATATCCGGGAGCCTTCTAATAT
The DNA here is from genome assembly GCA_029858205.1 of Deltaproteobacteria bacterium. NCBI lineage: Bacteria > Pseudomonadati > Myxococcota > Myxococcia > Deltaproteobacteria bacterium. The sequence goes on from JAOUFM010000001.1 coordinate 136,662, forward strand.
AAACGACACAACCTTTATATGGTTCACATCGCTTTTGTTCCAACTCGGCCATCCCTTTTACGTTTTCCACTATGCAACTTAGCAACTCTTCCTCATTATCGATATCGCCTAAAAACTGCGCTTTTATTGGAACAGCAAGCTTATCCTCAGATCTATAATATGCATTAGCCAATTCCTCGACTACCCCTCTACTTTTACTTTCGGATTGCTTTTTTATAGAGCCACTGTCGGATTCATCAGAAAAGATATGTCTGACTTCCAGACCAAACTCACCTTTATCGCTTTTTACAACCAAATCCGGCCACTCTTTCTCGTTGAGAGGTTCCGTTATGTCCCAATTTGCACAAAGTAATTTACCAGCAGCCTGAGCATAAAACACTTCCTCTTCTTTTTGACGTTTTCTAGTCATACAACATCTCCATTTTCACAATAACCTTTTATTCACCGCCGCTACCCACCATAAAGCGGCAAGTTGGCTGTCAGGCTAGGCGACGGTCATTTTTGCTCCGCAGGCGTATTCGATAATACGTCGAGGAAGCAAAAATGACCGGCAACGACGCATGGCAGCCAAATCGCCGCTTTCATATCGCCACCCAAATAACTACAGCCCGCTAACTTCCTTAAGCCTCTCCACCCACACGGCAGAACCCAGCAGATTGAACTTCCACCCCACATACCCAATGCCTTTTGCATATACGTACGTCTTTGCCGAGCCAAGAGAACTCAAATCCCCGCCCTTTGGCGCGCAGCCGATTTCAATGGACTGATACTTAACGCCCGCAACGTCTACCGTAGAGGCTTTGTCGAACACGCAGCGCATGGTGCCGATTACTTTTCCAACTGGCTTTATGCGCTCGCCGTTTTTATCTAACATATCGGCATAATCGGCAAGCGGCATGTCCCACTCCGTGCCTTTTTGAAGCGGGTTTTTAAGTACCGGATACCCGCCGCTGCCAATAACCGCCGCGCCGCCGCTATCCACGCTGTACTCAAGCGCGGACTTAAAGCTGCCGCTCACTAGCGCCATGGACTCCTCGGCGCGCATTGCAACAGCGCCGCCATCCGGCTTCTTTACCGCGAGTATGCGAACTACGCGCTCTTTACTATTTTCTATGGAATAAACGTATTCGACGTTTTCTTTTGCAGGATAGAAATAAGCGGCAGCCACCGGGACATCGCCGATCTTCTCTGCACATCCGGCAGAGACCAGCGCACAAACCAGAACGCATGTAGCGACAAAGGCCGCATTCCTCATTTCTTACGCCTTCCCTGTCTTATTTCTTAAGCTCTTTGGCAAGCGTGGAAAACGGCAGATCGACATTAAAATAAAGATCCTTCTTTTCTCCGCTCTTTTCATCCGTAACCGTCATAAGGTCGAAGGAATGTCCGTCCTTATTGACAAGCTGCTGCTTTTGCGGCTTGAACCCGTTCACGCTAAACCAGATATACTCCTCGTGCACGTTTATGACTATCATGGCCGTATCCTTTGTAAGCCCGTCGCCGCTTGAGGTTATGGAATCAACAAGGCCGCCGAATATGCGCATATGGAAACGCGCCAACTTCTCATCGCCTTTTCCTCTGTAAGCAAGCACGGCAATGTAGTGCCCGTCCATATCAGTGTAATTAGTCTCCAGAAGACCACTGGCCACATCGAGCGCCACATCGTATTTGCCGTTATCCAGGGCGTCGAAGGCAAGGTTGACTATCTCGGAAGTCAACGCATAGGGTTTATAAAAGCCGGTCTTTGTGTATGAAACGCGGAAGGCAAGGTAATCTATCTCCGTGTTTCCTGCCTTAAGGTCCTTCACATAATCATCGTAGGATTTTTCCTTGACGCCTGCCTTAGGAGCCTTTTTGCCCTCTGCCGCAGCCGCAACGCCGGCCAGAACACCTAAAGCCGCCGCAAGGCAAATAACGCATAACAGCGACCTCATCGCGATCCTTTTCATAATCACCTCCGTTGCTTTTCGTTATTGACCGCAGCGCCACATCGCTAGTTACCGGACTTTCTTTTCAGATACGCCTCCGGCAAATCGACGTTAAAATAGAAAGTCTTGTGCTCACCGCTGTCCTTATGGATGCACATGAGCTCGTCAAGCATGCTGCCCTTATGCGCCATACCGGCAACCCGCCCCCTCCTGAACCCGTTAACACCGAGCCACACGTATTCCTCGTGCGCGTTTATGACTATCATGGCCGTGTCTTTCGTAAGACCGTCGCCGCTTGCGGTTATGGAATCCACAAGGCCGTTAAAAACGCGCGTATGAAAACGGAAATTCTTTTCATCCCCCTTTTCCCTGTACGCAACAGAGGCGAGGTAATGCGCATCCATATCGGTGTAATCGTATTCGAATATGGCATTCGCCGTCTCGAGCACTTTGTCATACTCGCCCCTTTCTTTTGCAAGGAACGCGGCGTCGACCTCGACGTTCTTCATCTTATAAGGGTTGTAAAACGCAGTCCTGGTATACGATATGCGAAAATCGAAGTAATTGATTTCTGTGTTGCCGGACTTAAGCCCGCTTACATGCTCTTCGTACGTCTTCTTCGGCGTTAAGGACAAGACCTTTGACGCGCCGTTTGTGCCCACTGCGGCGCAGCCCCAGAAAACCAGGCACAGGCACAGAAAAAAAACAGCCTCTCTCGTTACCCTCATCCGTAACCTCCGTTAAATTAGGCGTGGCCTACGCCTTCGCCCTCTGCCACTCCTGTATGGTAGTCACGCCGAGCCCGTCCTTCTGAATGGCCTTTATGGCCTTGGACGCGGCATACGCTCCGGCAACGGTTGTAAAGTACGGCACGCCCATCTCTATCGAGCTTCTGCGTATAGAGTACGAGTCCGCGACACTCTTGGCCCCGAAGCTCGTGTTTATCACCATCGCGACCTCTTTGCTTTTTATCTTGTCTACTATATTTGGCCTGTCTCCTTCCGCGACCTTGGCCACACGCTCGGTCTCTACACCCCCGGCATTGAGGAGCCTCGCCGTGCCTGTAGTGGCTATGACATGGAAGCCAAGCGATTTAAGTTCCTTTGCAACCCCAACTATCTTCTTCTTGTCCTCATCCCTCACACTTACGAACACCGTGCCTTTAAGAGGCAACGTGTTGCCTGCTGCAATCTGCGCCTTGGCAAATGCAGTGCCGAAGTCGTGCCCTATGCCCATCACCTCTCCTGTAGACTTCATCTCAGGGCCAAGGAGCGTATCGACTCCCGGAAACTTTATGAACGGGAACACGGCCTCCTTAACAGACGTATGCGTTGGAATTATTTCCGAATCAAAGCCAAGTTCCTTTAGCGTCTTCCCGGCCATTATCTTTGTCGCAAGCTTGGCAAGAGGCCTGCCGATTGCCTTGCTGACATACGGAATGGTGCGTGAAGCCCTCGGGTTCACCTCTAATATGTAGACAGCGCCGTCCTTTACGGCAAACTGCACGTTCATAAGGCCTATGACCTTGAGTTTTTTGGCAAGCGAAACGGCCTGCTTGCGTATCGTGTCCATCGTCTTCTTATCTAGCGAGTAAGGCGGTATGGAGCAGGCCGAATCGCCGGAATGCACTCCTGCCTCTTCTATATGCTCCATGATGCCGCCGACTATGACGTCCTTGCCATCCGAGATACAGTCAACGTCGACTTCCTGCGCGCCGTCGAGGAAACGGTCAATCAGCACCGGATGCTCCGGCGAGGCCTCTACCGCCCTGGTCATGTACTCAAGAAGCTTTGCCTCTTCGTAGACCATCTCCATTGCCCTGCCTCCGAGCACGTACGAGGGCCTGACCATAACAGGATACCCGACCTTCGCGGCAATCTTCACCGCTTCGTCAACGCTTCTTGCGATGCCGCTCTCCGGGCGTTTTAACTTAAGCTTATCGAGTAATTTGTCGAAACGTTCCCTGTCCTCTGCCATGTCGATTGAATCAGGCGACGTGCCTAGGATTCGCACACCCGCCTTTTCGAGCGGCACAGAGAGCTTCAAAGGCGTCTGCCCGCCAAGCTGCACGATTACGCCGTAAGGCTTCTCCTTCTCAACAATTGCCATGACATCTTCGAAGGTAAGTGGCTCGAAGTAAAGCCTATCGGACGTATCGTAATCCGTTGAGACCGTCTCCGGGTTGCAGTTCACCATGATGGACTCGATGCCTTCTTCACGTAAAGCGAAGCTCGCATGCACGCAGCAGTAATCGAACTCTATGCCCTGGCCAATCCTATTTGGGCCGCTTCCGAGTATCATTACTTTCTTTCTATCGGTCGGCTCGGCCTCGCACTCGGCCTTTTTTGTCTTGTCATCCACATTATAAAACGCCCTCTCGTAAGTCGAGTACAGGTACGGCGTATGCGCCTCGAACTCTGACGCGCACGTATCAACACGCTTATACACCGGCTCGACGCCAAGCTTCTTAGAAAGTTTTTTTACAACACTCTCGGTCTTCTTCCCGGTTACGGCAGCTATCATCTTATCGGAGAAGCCCCACTCTTTAGCCTGCCTCATCATGTCTTCGGTAAGCGCGCCGCGTTTGCTCCGCTTAACCATCTTATCCTCGAACTCGACTATCTCGCGTATGTGCGTAAGGAACCAGTTGTCTACATTCGTTAGCGCGTGCACTGCCTCGACCTTCATCCCCGCCCTGAAGGCGTCGGCTATATAGTAGATGCGCTGCGGCCTCGGGGTCTTAAGCTCGTGCGATATCTTCTCGATTTCTTCTGGCAAGCCTTTTCTAATACCGTAGCGCGGCGAGACAGGCTGCTTATTAAAGCCGTAGCTCCCGGTCTCCATAGAGCGAAGCGCCTTCTGGAAACTTTCCTTAAAAGTACGGCCAATACTCATCACCTCTCCAACACTCTTCATCTGGGTTGTAAGGGTCGAGTCGGCCTTCGGGAACTTCTCGAATGTAAAACGAGGTATCTTGGTTACCACGTAATCTATCGTCGGCTCAAAGGACGCAGGAGTTTTCTTCGTGATGTCGTTTGGAATTTCATCTAGCGTATAACCGACCGCAAGCTTTGCCGCAATCTTCGCTATCGGGAACCCTGTTGCCTTGCTTGCAAGGGCCGAACTCCTAGAGACCCTCGGGTTCATCTCGATTACGTAAATCTTGCCGTTTTCAGGGTTCATGGAGAACTGTATGTTGCTTCCTCCGGTATCTACACCTATCTCGCGGATTATTTTTATCGCTCCGTCGCGCATTATCTGGTATTCCTTGTCAGTAAGCGTCTGTATCGGCGCAACGGTTATCGAGTCCCCTGTGTGCACGCCCATTGGGTCGAAGTTCTCGATAGAGCAGATGATGACGACGTTATCCGCGGTATCGCGCATGACCTCGAGCTCGAACTCCTTCCAGCCGATGACGGACTCTTCTATAAGCACCTCGCTTGTCGGGCTTGCGTCAAGACCTCTCCTTACGATGTCCTCGTATTCTTCTCTGTTGTAGGCAATGCCGCCACCTGTGCCTCCAAGCGTGAACGAAGGCCTAAGTATTACGGGGAAGGAAAATTCATCAATTAACGCGACGGCTTCGGCAAATGTATGCACGGTGCCGCTCTTTGGCACAGCAAGGCCTATCTTCTTCATCGCCTCTTTGAAAAGCTCCCTGTCCTCTGCCTTTTTGATGGCATGCAGCCTTGCGCCAATGAGCTCGACGTTGTATTTATCGAGCACCCCTGCCTCGGCAAGCTTTACCGCAGTATTTAACGCGGTCTGTCCGCCCATTGTCGGAAGTATCGCGTCGGGCCGTTCTTTTGCGATTATCTTCTCGACAGTATCGGGCGTGATGGGCTCGATGTAGGTCTTGTCCGTCAGCTCCGGGTCGGTCATGATGGTCGCGGGGTTCGAGTTTATGAGTATGACGTCGTAGCCCTCTTCACGAAGCGCTTTACAGGCCTGCGTGCCGGAGTAATCGAACTCGCAAGCCTGGCCGATGACGATTGGCCCGCTTCCGATGATGAGTATCTTCTTTATATCAGTGCGTTTTGGCACTTAAGTTTCTCCTGCGGTTATTTAGTCCGGCTTACCAGCCGAGTATCCACGCGAACACAAGCGGCGCGACAATTGTCGCGTCACTCTCGATTATGAACTTCGGCGCTTCGATGCTAAGCTTGCCCCACGTGATTTTTTCGTTCGGCACTGCGCCCGAGTAAGACCCGTAGCTTGTTGTCGAGTCCGATATCTGGCAGAAGTAGCTCCAGAACGGGGTTTTCTTAAGCCTCAAGTCCTGCTGCAGCATCGGCACAACGCATATCGGGAAGTCCCCTGCTATGCCGCCGCCGATTTGGAAGAACCCGATGCCCTGGCCCTTTGCGTTCTTTATGTACCAATCCGCAAGAAAGGTCATGTACTCGATACCTGACTTCATGGTCTGCGGCCTTAGCTCGCCTGTGATGCAGTAGGACGCAAAAATATTTCCGAGAGTCGAATCCTCCCAGCCGGGCACGATGATTGGCAGGTTACGCTCCGCAGCCGCAAGAAGCCACGAGTCCTTTGGGTCTATTTGATAGTACTTCTTTAGCGTGCCGGTTTTGAGAAGCTCGTAGAAGTACTGGTGCGGGAACATCCTGCCGCCCGAGTCGTTCTCTCTCTTCCATATCCTGTATATGTGGTGCTCGATTCTCCTTATGGCCTCGCCCTCCGGGATGCATGTGTCGGTTACGCGGTTAAAGCCGCCTTGGAGAAGCTTCCATTCGTCCTTTGGCGCAAGGTCGCGGTAATTGGGTATTCTCTTATAGTAATCGTGCGCAACGAGGTTAAAGACGTCTTCCTCGAGATTCGCGCCCGTGCAGGTGATGATGTCGACTTTGCCTTTGCGTATCATTTCGGCAAGTGACTTGCCAAGCTCCGCCGTACTCATTGCTCCGGCAAGGGTGACCATCATCTTGCCGCCTTTTTTAAGGTGCGTTTCATAGCCCTTTGCCGCGTCCACGAGCGCTGCGGCGTTGAAGTGCTTATAATGCCGTTCGATGAATTTGGATATGGGGCCCTTATTTTGCGCTGCGCTTTTTGCCTTTTTCTTTGCCATTGTTACTCTCCTTTGGTTGGTTTTATAAGTCAAAAGTTATTTTAATTGCGCTCGCCGGCAGGCCGAGGGCCTGCACCCGAATGTTCTTCAATTAGCCGATGAGCTTAACGCAACTTCTGCGCTCGCCGCGCGGCGCATTACACATCATAACGTTTCAAACCAATCTTTATTTACAGTAACCCTTTCTACAACTTCCTTCTTTACATCTACACCTAGCGATAAGTTCTTAAGCCTCTCTGCTAACTCTTCACCATCCACCAAATCAACAGGAATTGCACCATCACGTTGAGCTTCATTCCTTGCATCCCGAGTAAAGACACCGGTAGTTATGACAATACCTCTATCAGCCCTACCTTGCATTGCACCCCTAAAATCTCTTATAACACTCGGACCAACGACATCCTTCCATCTTTTCGCCTGAAAAGCCACATGGAACGACAAAAGATTTCCAAGCTTAACAACGCCCTTGCCGTCAATCCCTCCATCTCCGCTTTTTCCCGTAACCTCCACATTCACGAAGCCAGACTCTCTTAGTAATCTCTTACATAAATTCTCAAATGCCCCCGGCGAAACACTTTTCAACACCTCTAAAAGCCCATCTTTCCAATTCACCTCTCCAACTATATCCGCACCCAAGTCACTATCTTCATCTTCGACATCACTTCTCTTTTTTTGTACTTCTTTAACCCTACGAACAACTTCCTTACTATCAACACGCTCTATCCTTCTACCTTCTGAAGTTAATGCCCAAACACCGCGGGACGAATTTTCCAACACACCATAATTCTTAAGATAAGTTCTAGCCCAAGCCATACGATAGCTTAGCTTTGTAATGTTTCCACGATGTATATCGTTAACATCCTTTTCGGAAAGATTGAGGTTTCGAGCCACAACTTCCTCCAATTCATCCACCGATGCCGAACCACCTAACTGCTTCATTGCTTGAACAGTTGGGGCTATCAATCCATCATATGTAGGAACAGCCATAAGACCTCCTTTTTTAATTACCCCTCCATCATGTCCGCGAGCAATTCACTTGCCCGGTTTTTCCAAAAAAACCTTGAAGCGTCCGTCCTCCTCGGCGCGTTTTTCGAGGCCGAGCGCGTTATTGAGGAACACGTTCGCATCCCAGAGCCACTTCAAACGCAAATGCACGGGCATGGACTTGAACTCGTCGAGCTTCTCCTCGGAAAAAACGCACACCGCGCCGTTATCCGCGCTATTTTTCTTCATGACGCATCGCCCCTTTTCTTTATCATCTCGAGAGCCTCTATATCGAGCAAATCCTGTCTCCTGCCCGACGCTTTTTTAAGCGCTATCATGTCGTCGAGCGCGGCAACAGGGATCGGCGTATTCACGGACTTACGCGTCACCGAACGCTCCTTCAAGCCGTCGTAAGCGACAACTTCGTTTATCAAAACATCCACAAGCCCCATCGCTTCCTTTGAATTATAAAAAGAAAACACCAGCATGTTCTTTTCCTTTATAAACGACTCTCTCTTAGACGATTCGGCAAGGCTCGCCGCGCCTGCCGGCACGTTCGGCTTAAAACCAAGCTCCTCCATGGCCTCGATAAACTTCAAAACATTCCCGCGCTCAAAGGAAATCACGATATCCAAATCAGCCGTCATCCTCATGGCGCCGTAAAGCGCCATGGCAACGCCGCCGACCACGACGTAACTGACGCGCTTCTCGTTTAATTTATCGAATATATCCTCGTAACGCATCCCCTCTACCCCTCCATCATATCCGCGAAACGTTTGAATAGATACATCGAGTCATGCGGGCCGGGCGAGGATTCCGGGTGGTACTGAACAGAGAAGAACCTGCCCGCCTTGTCCGCGATGCCCTCGTTAGTCTGGTCGTTAAGGTTGATGTGCGTGATGTCGGCTGTCTTCTTAATCGGCTCCGCGTCAACGGCAAAGCCGTGGTTCTGGCTCGTTATCTCCACCCTGCCGGTGGTAAAGTCCTTCACAGGCTGGTTGCCGCCGCGGTGCCCGAACTTAAGTTTATAAGTCCGCGCCCCGATTGCGAGGCTTAGTAACTGATGCCCAAGGCAGATGCCGAATATGGGCTTTTTGCCAATGAGCTTCTTTATCGTCTCCTGCGCGTAGGTCACAGGCTCCGGGTCTCCGGGGCCGTTTGAGAGAAACACGCCGTCAGGGTTCATTGAGAGAACTTCGTCTGCTGATGTGGATGCAGGCACAACAGTTACATCGCATCCGACATTCAGAAGGTTACGCACGATGTTGCGCTTCATACCGAAATCGAATGCGACGACCTTGAATTTTTTCTCGATACCCTTCGCATACCCGCCCTCTATTTCCCAGAGCCCTTCTTCCAGTTTATACGGCTTCTTGCACGTGACTTCCTTAACAAGGTCACGGCCCACAAGCCCGGGCGAAGTCCTCGCCTTATGAACAAGCGACTCGGCCTTTGTGTCTACCGTGGATATCACGCCCTCCATCGCGCCCTTGTCTCTAAGCCTTCTTACAAGAGACCTCGTGTCTATGCCGTAGATACCGACAATCTTATTTGCCTTCAGGTACTCATCCAAGGTAAGGCCGCCTTCTTTCCTGTGCCTCCATGAGCTCGGCTCGTCGCACGGGTCTTTTACTATGAACCCCTCTGCCCAGGGCCTGTGGGATTCGACATCCTCTACGTTCGTGCCGTAGTTGCCGATCTGCGGGTATGTCATCGTGACCATTTGCCCCTTGTACGACGGGTCTGTGAGGATTTCCTGATACCCTGTCATCGAGGTGTTAAACACCACCTCGCCCAAGGCCTCTCCCTCGCTTCCGAGCGAATGACCTTCATAAACTGTCCCGTCGCTTAACGCCAACAGCGCCTTCTTCTTCGAGCTCATCGTATCCCCTTATAAAAAAATATTTATGCCTTATGCACTACCTTGCCGTTATAGACCGTTGTGACAACGCGGCCCTTAAGCTTCCAACCCTTAAACGGCGTATTCCTGCCTTTACTTAAAAACTTCTCAGGCTCAACCGTCCATTCGGCATCCAAGTCAACGACCGCTACATCTGCCTGGCTTCCGACCCTAAGCGCGCCGCTACCAAGCCCCATTGCCTTTGCCGGGTTGGCTGTCATAGCGCGTATTACATCTACAAGCGTCAAGTGGCCGCTATTAACAAGAGTCAGCACGACTCCGAGAGAGGTCTCCAGCCCGACAACACCGTTTGCCGCAACGTCGAACTCAACGTCCTTTTCCAATGCAGAGTGCGGCGCATGGTCGGTTGCAATGCAATCGATTGTGCCGTCCTTTATGCCCTCTATTAGCGCGTCCACGTCAGCGCGCGACCGAAGCGGCGGGTTCATCTTCGCGTCCGTATCATAGCCGCCGTGAAGCGTAACCGCGTCATCGGTTAAGGCAAGATGATGGGGTGTTGCCTCTGCCGTAACCTGCACTCCCCTTTTCTTTGCAGCGCGTATCAACTCGACAGCGCCTTTTGTCGAAACGTGCGCAACGTGCAGCCTCGCGCCCGTAAGCTCGGCAAGGCCGATGTCGCGGCCAACCATCGAGTCCTCTGCTTCGTTTGGTATGCCGCGAAGCCCGAGCCTTGTAGAGACAGCGCCCTCGTTCATCGAGCCCTTTGACAATGTCGGCTCCTCGGCGTGCGTTATCACAACAAGCCCCGCGCCCTTTGCGTACTCAAGCGCCCGTCTCATAACAGAAGCAGATGCAACCGGACGGCCGTCGTCGGACACCGCAAGGCAACCAGAGGCCTTAAGCTCGAAGAACTCTGACGATGTCTCGCCCTTAAGTCCTTTTGTTATCGCGCCAACGGGATACACTGCGCCAAACCCCGAAGCCTCGGCGCGGTCTTTTATGAACTTCGTTATTGATTCGGAATCGTTTACAGGCTTTGTATTGGCCATGCAAAACACGGTAGTGACCCCGCCTGCTGCAGCAGCACGCGTGCCACTCTCAACGGTTTCCTTGTACTCCTCGCCCGGCTCCCTAAGATGCACGTGCAGGTCAATCAAGCCGGGAATGACAAGCTTGCCGGAGGCCTCGATTATATCCCAACCGGCATCGGTAGTCTCTGGTGTCTCGAGTTTTTCTCCCGAAGGCTTGATGGACGCAATCCTGCCGCCCATGATGACAAGGTCGAAGTTGCCGTCCACATTCGAGGCCGGGTCTACAACGCGGCCGTTTCTTATAAGCATTCTCTTCATAAGTTAAGCTCCATTTCGCGTCAAACTTTACAGCGCATCCAATTACGTCAAAACCCTGCGCGCACAATCGAAAAAAAAATTACTCCTTCACCCCGCCAAGCAGGAGATAGAACATCGCCATACGAACAGCAACGCCGTTATTGACCTGGTCGAGGATAAGAGACCACGGGCCATCTGCCACGTCGTTGGATATCTCGAGGCCTCTGTTTACAGGCCCCGGGTGCATGATGACAACGTCCTTTTTCGCATTCTTAAGTTTTGCCGCATCCAGGCCGTAGACCTTCGAGTACTCGCGTCCGCTTGAGAAAAGCGCTTCTTCCTGGCGCTCAAGCTGGATTCTAAGCATCATTATCACGTCCGCGTTCTTTATCGCACCCTGAAAATCGTGTGTTGCCTCGCATCCGAGCTTCTCGATACCCTTTGGCATCATCGTCGGAGGAGCGCACACCGTAACCTTCGAGCCCATCTTCGTAAATCCGTGGATGTTGGACCTGGCAACGCGAGAGTGCGCAATGTCGCCTGCGATTAAAACATTCAAGCCGTCCAGACGGCCAAGCCTGTCCCTTACTGTCAGCATGTCGAGAAGCGCCTGCGATGGATGCTCATGCGCTCCGTCTCCGGCGTTCACAACGGCGCATTTTACGTATTTGGCTATCAGGTGCGGCGCGCCGCTCGAAGCGTGGCGTATGACGATGCAGTCCGGGTTCATGGCCTCGAGGTTTTTGGCAGTGTCCTTTAGCGTCTCGCCCTTTTTAACGGAACTCGTTGCTACGGAGATATTGACTGCGTCCGCGCTCATGCGCTTTGCCGCTATCTCAAATGACGTCCTGGTCCTGGTAGAAGACTCGTAGAAGAGATTGATAACGGTCTTTCCCCTAAGTGTCGGGACCTTCTTTATCTCTCTCTTCGAGACGTCCTTGAAGCTCTCGGCAGTGGATAGAAGCGCCTCTATCTCATCCTTTGCAAGATCTTCTATTCCGAGTATGTCTTTTCTCTCAAGCCTCACAGAATAAAACCCTTTCTACGGCTTCTCGGGCGCGCTGACCTGCACCTCGCATTTGCCGTCCACTTCTTCGAGCATCACCTTAACGCCTTCTTTTCTTGAGGTCGGGATGTTTTTTCCGACGTAATCGGCCTTTAGCGGCAGCTCCCTGTGGCCCCTGTCAACGAGCACGGCAAGCTGTATGGCGGTCGGGCGGCCAAAGTCCATAAGCGCGTTCATGGCAGCGCGTATGGTGCGCCCGGTAAAGAGCACGTCGTCGACCATGACAACGACCTTCGAGTCGATATTGATTGGTATTTCCATTTTCTTTAACGGAGGAGCTTCCTTCATGCCGATATCGTCGCGGTAAAGGGTGGCGTCAACAGCGCCAGAGGGCACGTTCGAGCCTTCGATAGAGTCGATTTTGGCCTTCAGCCTTTTGGCAAGCGTATCGCCGCGCTCGGGAATGCCGAGAAGAACTATATTCTCGACACCTTTATTTTTCTCGATTATCTCGTGAGCAATCCTGGAGAGAGCCCTGTCAACGGCCTTCGCATCCATCACTGTCTTATCGGGCATGATAAAACCTCCTTTTGCTCGCGATAGGGCCTGAAACCGGGCATAAAAAAACCTCCGCGCCCTTAAAGGACGTAGAGGTCATATAAGCATACACGTATGGCGGCAGGCCGGGGCCCGCCTCTATGTGAAGTGTGTGGGTCACTTTCCTCCCCTTTCCTAATCTCTCAGGATTAAGTTAAAAGGGTCTTTCGTTTTCCGGCAAACAAAGTTTTGTTTGCCGGCAATCATGCTACCAAATCAAACGGCGCTTGTCCAATTATTTCTAATACCACGCCGCTAAGTTTTCTGTATCCTCTTCCTGCTCGCAAGATTATAATCAAACCTCTTCTCGTAGGCTCCGAGGAAACTCACGTTCACAGAATACTTTATCCGTATATCTATATAATCATTATCCCTTGTCACCTGTATCTGCTCGCGCTTTATCGGCAGTTCCCATTTGGCGATAGATTCCATAAGATGCTTTCTTATCTCCTCGTCGTCGTAGTGGTGCGCGTTCTCGACCTCGTCCTCCATATCGGCCTTGAGCATCTTGCTTGTGACCTCCGGCACACCCACGAGGTAGCCGCAATACCCTATGAGCCCAACTATCAATATCCAGACAAGCAGACTGCGGTTGGATTCACCAGAGTCGTTCTTAAAAAATGCCATTCGCCGTCATCCTCCGTTTTTTAAATTTATACACCGTAAATACAGAAACGTCAAGCCCTTCGTTGAAATCCCTACCTGCCCGAATAGTTCTTTTCGTAGTACGCAGCGTACTCGCCGCTTCTTACGCGGCTGCACCAATCGAGGTTGTCGAGATACCACTTCACGGTAGACCTTAGCCCGTCCTCGAACTTTATAAGAGGCCTCCAGCCAAGCTCGTTTGTAACCTTTGCCGGGTCTATTGCGTAGCGCAAATCGTGCCCCGGGCGGTCGGTAACGAACTTTATAAGCCTGTCATGTGGCTTGGAAGCAGGCCTTAGCTCGTCGAGTATCCTGCATATCAGCATGACGATGTCGATATTCTTCCACTCGTTATCGGAGCCTATGTTATAGACCTCTCCGGCCCTGCCTTTATGGAACACGAGGTCTATGGCAGCCGCGTGGTCTTCGACATGCAGCCAGTCCCTTACGTTTTTCCCCTCGCCGTAAACGGGGATGGGCTTACCCTCTATGGCATTCAATATTACGACGGGAATGAGCTTTTCAGGGAACTGATACGGACCGTAATTATTCGAGCAATTAGTTGTAAGCGCATTTAAGCCGTATGTCTTGTAATACGCCCTGACAAGGTGGTCTGCCGAGGCCTTTGATGCCGAGTACGGGCTGTTCGGTGCGTACTGTGATTTTTCAGTGAACGCGCCAATCTCACCAAGCGAGCCATAGACCTCGTCGGTCGATACGTTTAAAAACATATTCCTGCCTTGGGAGTCCTTCCACGCATGACGCGCCGCGTCAAGGAGCGTGAAGGTGCCGAGTATGTTTGTCCTCAAAAACTCTTCGGGCCCCATTATGGAACGGTCGACATGGCTCTCTGCGGCAAGGTGCATGACGCCGTCAACAGCGTGCTTTTTAAATACAGCCTCGACAAAGCCCCTGTCCGTTATATCGCCCTTTTCAAATGCGTAGTTCGACGCACTCTCGACATCCTTAAGGTTTTCCAGATTGCCGGCATAGGTGAGCTTATCAACGACTATTATCTTATAATTCGGATACGATTTAACCATCCACCTTACAAGACAGCTGCCTATGAACCCTGCTCCGCCTGTTATAATTATATTGGACATTTTACCTTTTTAATCAAGGAGATACGGCGAATCCTTAATATCCTCATGACGTATTTCGTCGACATCTTCAGTCTTGCCAGGGCCTTTGTAGAGCTTATTAGGGCCGTTAAAAGCAAGACCGTCCATAGTGCCGACGTTCTTATACGCATGAACAACACCCGGAGGTACTATTACGGCCTTCGGCTCACCCTCACCGGCTGTAAGCGTCATCTTCTCGCCGTGGGTCTTTGAGCCTTTTCTATTGTCCCAAAGGTATATCTTAAAGGTAGATGGCCCGACAAAGCAGAATAAATCGGTCTGGTGGATATGCTCGTGCGGCCCCCTTGCAACTCCGGGTTTTGTCATGGACATATAGCTCATCACAGGCATAAGGGAAGCGTCCAATTCATCGGCCCTGAAGAATTCGGAAAGCCAGCCCCTGCTATCGGAATGCTTTGCAAGGCTTCGCACTATTACGCCCTCGATCATTTACCCTCCCACTCCCTGTCAACGAACCTCTTTAACGCGTCTGTCCAGTGCGGTATAGCAGCTCCGGTAATATTCCTGTACTTTGCCTTATCCAGCACCGAGTACGGCGGCCTCGCTGCCGGGGTCTTGTACCCTGCAGTGAGTATGGGGTTTACCCTGTTTAGCTTCAAGGCGCGGCCCTTATTCCTCTCGAGTTCGAGCGTCAGATACGCGAAGTCGTACCAGCTGGCTATTCCGTCGTTCGTGAAGTTAAATATTCCAGACGCCTTTTTTCCGAGCAGGTTAAGTGTTGCCTCTGCCAAATCCACGGTATATGTCGGAGTTCCGGTCTGGTCGTATACGATATTAAGCTCATCTCTCTCGCCCGCGAGCGTTACGATGCGCTTTGGAAAGTTAACGCCTGTATGCCCGAAGAGCCACGCCGTGCGTATTATCAGATATTCGCAGCCAGAGGCGATTATGCGCCTTTCGCCTTCAAGCTTGCTTTTACCGTAGACTGAAATCGGGTTTACCACATCCTCTTCGGTGTATGGCGTAGACTTAGAGCCGTCAAAAACAAAGTCCGTCGAGTAATGCACGAGCTTTACCCCTGCCTTCCTGCACGTCTCGGCGAGTATGCCCGGGGCCTCGCCGTTTACCTTCATGGCAAGGGCTTCATCGTCCTCGGCCCTGTCGACCTTTGTATATGCAGCGCAGTTGATGAGCACGTCCGGAGCCGCTGCCCTTACGGCCAGGTCAACGGCCATCTTGTGCGTGATATCCACGGCGTCTTTTCTGACGACGATGACGTCGTGGCCCTTTGCCTTGAACACCGGGCGCAAGTCCTCGGCAAGCATGCCGCCCGAGCCTGTGAGAAGAACCTTCATGGCCGCTGATTATACCTTATTGGCGCCGCCCTCTGCAACCAGGCGGTTCGCGTGATAGAGCGACTCGAAGGTTCCGGCATCCGTCCACCAGCCGTCAAGCTCGCTCCAGGTGAGGTTTTTGGTCTTTATGTAGGCGTTATTGACGTCCGTGATTTCGAGTTCGCCCCTGTTCGATGGCTTAAGGGTCTTGATAATGTCGAAAACCGTGTTGTCGTACATGTAGATGCCTATCACCGCATAGTCTGACGCGGGGTCCTTTGGCTTTTCGGTTATGGATACGATGCTTTTGCCGTCTATTGTCGGCACGCCAAAGCGCTGCGGGTCGTGAACCTTCTTTAGAAGTATCATTGCGCCGTCCTTCTGCTTATCAAAGGCAGCTACTGAGTGGACTATGTTATTCTCTATTATATTATCGCCCAGCACAACGCATATCTTTTCGCCATCCGCAAAGTGCTCGCAAAGGCCAAGGGCCTCGGCTATACCGCCCTCGCCCTCCTGATAGGTGTAGTTAAGGTGCTTTAGGCCAAACTCCTTGCCGTTTCCAAGGAGCTTTAGAAAATCTCCGGCGCTATTGCCGCCTGTGACTATCATGATGTCCTTTATGCCGGCGTTTACAAGGCACTGAATGGGATAGTAAATCATCGGCGCGTTGTAGATTGGCAAAAGGTGCTTATTTGTGACGCGTGTAAGCGGCGATAGCCGCGAGCCAAGCCCGCCTGCGAGTATTATTCCCTTCAAGATAGTCCTCCTCGTTCGGATATGCTAAGACGCAGTTCTAAGGGTGCCCACCGCGCAGAATATAATACTATATTTATCCATACATTGCAAACGGGTAACGAGTTTCGAGAGTCAATAAAAAACCCCGCTCCCTTAATAAAGAGAACGGGGCAAGCTCTCCTGCCCTGCAGCCCGGAAACATCGGAAGGAGTACCGGGGCGCAGGACAGGCCCTGCTAAAACGCCTATGGCCCTTTCTTTTGCGCTTTGCGACCCTCTGGGCTACGCGAACGCCGCCATGACGTTTCGAGCCGATATCCTTGTATACGACTCCGGCGAGGCAAGCGCCTTTTGGTACTCGCCAAGCACCATTGACTCGACAGCCTCCCTCGTGGGCTTATCGAGCGGATGGAATAAATCCCTATACGTGCCGTCCTTCATCTTCTTTGCCGGCATGGCGACAAACAGCCCGGTGTTGCCGTTTATCACCTTCACATCGCGAACGATAAAGCATCCGCCAAGCTTTAGCGTTACATACGCCTTCAACCTCTCGTCCCCGTCCACCGGTAATACCTTGACCTCAGTAATGTTCATTTGCCTGCTCCTTTCTTAGCACCATGATTTAGTAGTTACAACTATTACAGTGATACCAAAAGCCGCGCGATATATGATGCAAGTAACCAAACTCTACACCATACTATTGCAATGCGCGTGCCAACTTTTATCATGACAAATTCAATGCGCTCATTCTTTACAAAACAGCATGTTACGAAAATAGAGCAACATTTACTCAAGCCCTTTGCTGCATACTCGCCTGTGCAACGCACAGAAAAATATGCAGCGTCCTGCAAAACTAAAAACACCCATTGACATTGAATATGCGTTTTATTAATCTAAAGGGGCATGCCGAAAAAAATCACATACAAAGACTCGGGCGTTGACATAGACGAAGGCGAAAAACTCGTTAGCCTTATCAAGCCCATGGCAAAGGCAACGAACGTAAAGGGCGTGCTCTCCGGCATAGGAGGGTTTGGCGCGTCGTTCTCAGCTAAATTCTCGGGCATGAAGGACCCTGTGCTCGTGTCATCGACAGACGGAGTCGGCACAAAACTCAAGGTCGCGTTCCTTTGCGACAAGCACGACACAGTCGGCATAGACCTCGTTGCAATGAGCGTAAACGATATCGTCACAACAGGGGCGCGCCCCCTATTTTTCCTCGACTACTTCGCAACCGGAAAACTTAGCGCAAAGACAGCGGCAAAGGTAATCAAAGGCATAGCTTTTGGATGCAAAGAGTCGGGCTGCGCCCTGATTGGCGGCGAAACAGCAGAGATGCCGGGCCTTTACAGCGAAGGTGAGTACGACCTTGCCGGGTTCGCAGTCGGCGTCATAGACAGGAAAAATATCATAAGCGGCAGCCGCATCAAGCCCGGGGACGCTATAATCGGGCTTCCATCAAGCGGCCTCCACAGCAACGGGTACTCGCTTGCGAGGAAAATCGTATTCGATAAAATGCGGCTAAAGCCATCGTCCAAGGTAAAGGGATTTAAGAAACCCATTGGCGAGGAACTCCTAACACCTACGCGCATATACGTAAAGCCGGTACTCGAACTCGCAAAGAAGGTCGACGTGCTCGGCCTTGCGCACATCACAGGCGGCGGCTTTACCGAGAATATCCCGAGGATACTGCCAAAGAACACGGTAGCTGCCATACAGCGCGGCTCATGGACAGTGCCGCCGATATTCCGCCTTCTTATGGAAAACGGCCCGGTCGCAGAGGCCGAGATGCTACGCACCTTCAATTCCGGAATCGGCATGGTCGCGGTCGTAAGAAGTAAAGACGTAAACGCCGCGCTTGCCTGCCTTAAAAAGAGCAGGATTTCGGCTCGCGTCATAGGCACGATAGAAAAACGCGCAGGCCGCGCGCCTCAGGTAAAATTCATTTAAACAACAGAGAATATCTCCCATGCTAAAGCTCGGAGTTCTCATATCAGGCGGAGGAACGAACCTCCAGGCAATAATCGACGAGATAGAGGCAAAGCGCCTTGATGCGAAGATATCGCTTGTCATAAGCAGCAAGCCTGACGCCGGAGGGCTCGAACGGGCGAAAAAGCACGGCATCAAAACCCTTGTCATAACAAAGGCCGACCATCCGGAGCGCGAGGCATATGACAAGGCAATCGTAGCAGCTCTAAAGGACGCGGGAGCGGAGCTTGTCGTGCTCGCAGGCTTCATGCGAATCGTAACGCCTACACTCATAAACGCCTTTAAAAATAAAATCATAAACATCCACCCTGCGCTTTTGCCTGCGTTCCCGGGGCTCGACGTACAACAAAAGGCCATAGACTACGGCGCGAGGTTTTCGGGCGCGACAGTGCACTTTGTAGATGAAGGCGTTGACACTGGGCCGGTTATATTACAGGCCGTTGTTCCAGTGCTCCAAAATGACACCGCAAAAACGCTTGCAGCAAGAATACTTAACGAAGAGCATAAAATACTACCCGAGGCAATACGCCTCATCTCAGAGGGCCGCGTCAGCGTACAGGGCCGCCGCGTAATCATAAAAGACGCGGCAGAGAACGATACCCCGCTTACAAACCCCAAGACCCGCTAAAGTGGCAAAAGAGACTGTCATAGTAAGCGCGTGCCTTACTGGAATGAAGACCCGCTATGACGGCAAGGACTGCCTTAATCAGGAGCTCATGCAAAGGCTCTCGGATGTTACGGTGGTAACGGTGTGCCCTGAGGAGCTTGGCGGGCTTTCAACACCAAGGCCGAGAGCAGAGATAGAAAAAGGCAGCGGCAGCGACGTGCTAAACGGCTCTTCCCGCGTAATGGACGAGCATGGCAGGGACGTAACGGCACTTTTCATCAAAGGCGCGAAAGAAACGCTTAAAAAGGCCCTTTCAACAGGCGCGGCAAAGGCCTATCTCAAAGAAAAGAGCCCGTCCTGCGGTGTAAGGCTTATATCAAGGAACAACGAGACTGTAAGCGGCGCCGGAGTTAGCGCGGCATTGCTTATGGAAAACGGCATAGAGATAATCGGCGTTGAATAGCACAAAAAACTACGCCCCAGGCGGATTATGAAAGTGGTTCGAGGCGCGGCATAACGGGCTGTCCTCGGCGGTTGAGCCGTCACGGAGCCAATCAATAACGGACTTATTAAAAACCACCGAATCAAACCCCAGAGAAAATATATTGTCAAAATTATCCTTCAAATAACTATCAAGCTGCGAACCCTGAACCGCCTTTTTCGTCATTTCAGGATGTGTTTTCTCGTCGTCATAACACCACGATATTTTACTAGTGCACAATGTAAGCAAAATAGCGGCAAAAAATATAAGCACACGCTTTTTCATAAACATCCTCCTGATGGCTTATTCTTTATTTTTATGCTTCTTCGCCTTAATATCCCGCTCTTCTGATGCCAGAACAATCTCCCAGAAATATGCCGCCTTAAAATTCATTTTCTGCTCTGTATTACGATGAGTACTGCCAACGCTCTCTATAAATCTTACATGATCATCACGCATATACCCTTCCTTAAACCTCTCCAGCCTGATTACCGCCCCGTCCTGCCACTTAAAATCTTCGCGCTTTTTGTAATCCGGAAAGATATACTGGTTATTCCATGCGACATACCCCTTTTTATAGACCGTAAGCGACGGCTTATTGACGAACGGATTGAACACTCCAGATACTGCCGCAACTCCGTCCTTGTTTGTCACGGCCTCGATGACTTTATACGAGTCCGTATGCGTCAGCCCGGGGGCCCCTTTTGTAACCGTCCACTCCGCGAGCACGACCGCGCCTTCGATTGGCTCCCCTGTCTCCGCGTCTATTACAGTGCCGCTGATGGTAGCGTAACAGCCGGAAAGGAAAAAAACAATACATACAAGAACCAGCCGCTTAAATATCGTCGCCGAAATATTAGTCATGCGGGTCTCCTTAACCATTTCCTAAGAAACTATACTCTCTCTACGAAACTACGCTGACAGATAAAACCTCGCCTCGTACCGGTTATACTTTACGAACTCTGCAGAAACGCCAGCAGGGCCCTGCATTCCTCTCTATCACTTCATCCTCGGGTTGGCCTTACGTATCTCTTCTCGCGCCTCTTTTATCTCTCTGCTGTAAATCCCGCCCTCTTCCCTTACAAGCTCATCGAGAACCGCGAGCGCGGAGGCATCCCCCATACGGCCAAGCGCCTTTATGCCCGCGCTCCTTGCATGCCCGTTTACGTCCTTATCCCTCACCATCTCGATTATCGCCGGAACCGCGGCCTTTACCTTTTTCTTAACGAGTATTTCGGCGGCAGCCTGCCTCGCATCGTCGTTATGGTCAAACCATGCGTTCGGTATGCTATAGTCGCCCTTCACCGCCTTAATAAGCGCGCTAATGGCCGGCTTATCGTCATAAACACCGAGGGCTCGCACCAGATTAGCCGGCTCCCCGTATTTCCTGGCCTCTAGCGCCTTAATCAACCTTGGAACGGCCCTGGTATCAGGATACTTTTTCAGGTAATCGCACGCATTGGCAAACAAGTTGACCTTGTTTTCATCGAAAATACCCAGCATAACGCCGTGCGCCTTGGCGACCTGTTCCTTACCGTCAAAAGACATAATGGCACGGAACAGTTCATACGTAATACCGGAGTCCTCGTTGACAAGACTTTGCATGAGCGGCTCGAATGCCCTCTTATCCTTCGAATACCCGAGCGCCTTGGCAGCAGCCGCCCTGATAGAGTTGTCCTTATCCTTTAAGAAACCGATAAAATCCGGAATAACGTCTGTGGGCATGTCGTGCCTTCTGCCAAGCGCCCATATCGCCCAAGAACGGGCAGACTCGTTTGCAAGCGCCTTTTTGTATATTTCGATGCTCCTTGTGTCATCGAGTTCACCAAGAAGCTTTACTATCCAGACAAGCCTGTTCGGCTCTGCCACGGCAGCCGCGGCCACGAGCGCATCGGCAGCGTTCTTGCTGGTATATATATAGCCCCTGTCCCTCCATTCCTTGTCTTTTGCCCAGGAAGCGCCATCTTTCATCTTTTTCTCGAAGGTATCGGTCAAGACCTTGAGCGTTTCTTTGCTTACGCTGCCCCTGGCTATCACGTCAGCGAGCACCTCCAACTCCTTCCTTGATGTATCTCCATAGCTCGTCTTTCCAAGGACGCCTATGCCTATTTTCTGCACTGCGGCATCAGGATGGGCAATCATCTTATAGGCGTACTCTCTTTTATCCCACCGGTCGGCAAGCCCTGTAGCAACGGCACGCCGCACGTTGGCAGAAGGGTCGTTAAGGAGCTTGTCATACACAGAATCCATCTGGTCCGGCTCTCCATCGTGCGGACGCTTCTCAAAGAGTTTAGCCACGTACTTTTTATCAAGGGCGGCAGCCTCGCTTTCAGGGGCGGCACTGAAAAAACATACGTTGCCTCTGCCTGCCCGAATTTTAGTGAGCGCGATAGCCGCGTAAAACCTATCTTCTTCGTCGACGCTGCCGGACAACTCTATCCAATCATCGGTAAGTTCCCTGCAATTCATCAGGGCAAGCGCCTTGAGTATGTCCGGACGAAGCATCGGCTCCCCGCGCTTTTCATAAAGAACTCCGCCGAAATCCCCTGAGCAGCTAGGCAACTTGGCGCACGCTTTAAGATACGTAATAACGGCCTCGCGCTTAAAAAACACGTCGCTCCACGCCTTGTCCCCGGCCCTGACAATATCCTTTATGGCCTCCAGAATCTGCTTTGATTCGTCCGGGGGCTTCCAAAAAGGGAGATTGCCAAGACGCCAGAGCGCGTCCATCTTGTCCTCGAAGGAACCTGTCTTTAACGCGGCAAGGAGCGCCGGAACATCCTCGGCCTGTTCCTTTTTCTCCCGCTTTATATCGAAGGTCTCCTTGAATTCCTTCTCGTATCTCGAGCGCCGCTTGAGCCACTCTGTTTTCTTTTCAATCATTTTTTTCAGATCGTCGCCCTCGTTAGAAAAAAGCGCGTCATCGAGGGCGTCGTCCACATCCTCATAGCCCTTGCCGTAATCGAACCTGGGAGGTATCCTCTTCAGCTTCAGCTTGAAGTTCCATCCGGAAAACCCGCCGCTCCACTTCTTACCCGTGCCGGTTGCGCTCAATTTATCGGAATAAACGAGATATCCCTGCGCATACACGACCACGTTAGTGCTAATCGTGGCGCTAAAGAGCGGCACGTCCGGCTTTACTATAACGTCGGTGCGATATTTGCCGTCCTTATCGGTAGTGAAACTTTTAGCATAGGCTATCTTATAATCCGGCCCCTCGAAATGAAACCTTGCAACCGCCTTTTCCATCGAAACGATAATAACGGCCCCTTCAATGGGCTGCCCGGTAGTCTCGTCAACGACCGTGCCGAAAAAAGATCCTACCACATCGGCCATGGCCAAGGACGCGCACATAAAGAGCACCGACATAAACGCCGCAACAACGGCGCATATTCTGAAATATTTCACTTCAAACCTCCGCATAATTATTTACATACGCATGTCAGTTTGACAGATAAAACCTCGCCTCGTACCAATTGTACTTTATAAATTCGGAGAACATGAGAAAAAATCCCGATTCGCTCTCGACAGGATAGGCAATTATCACGACATCCGGCGGCATAACCTGTTTAAAGGTCATCAGAGCGCGCTTCATGTGGTACGACGACGTAATGAGCACGATGGATTTATGTTTAAGCCCGGCAAGAACGCCCCTTGTCTCGATTGCATTCTCGTAGGTATTAGCAGAGCCCTTCTCCAAGATGATGCTCCCAAGCTCAGCGCTGCTTATCTTTTCGGGGAAAAATATGGCTGCCGCGTCAGAGCCCGGATCAACGCCGCTTAGTATAAGCGCCTTTGCGCTGCCCTTTCTAAGCAGCCCGAGCCCTATATCGGCCCTTTTGGCCCCGCCTGTCAAAACAACGATAGAATCGGCAGAGGGAGTGGCGACAGGCCTGCGAAATCCTCGTAATTCCTTGATAAACAGGGCAAAATCCGCGGCAACAACCAGCCCTATCAGGGCAGCGCAAAGAACCATGAACCTGGATTTTCCGGAAAGTTTGACCAAAATGCGTTTCCCCGTAAAAAAAGCTTGAATTAAGAAGGCTTTTTATGGTATAAATTCTTTTTACCGAAAAGCGCCCGCATCAGGCGGGCGGATAACTTGCAAAAACGGGAGGCAATACAATGGCTTTAAAGTGCGACATCTGCGGCAAGGGCCCTGCTTACGGCAACAACGTGAGCCACGCCAACAATAAGACAAGAAGGCGCTGGAACCCTAACATACAGAAAATCAAGATAACAAAGAACGGCAGGAACATGCGCGCCAACGTGTGCACCAGGTGCCTGCGCTCCGGAGCGGTCACAAAAGCCGCATAAGGAAATATCAATCAGCGTCAAACACGCAGCCGGCCCTGTGCCGGCTGTTTTTTTTGCGAAAAAAAACTACCTCTTCGCCGCGATAGCGTCTATCTCTACCGAAACGCCTTTTGGAAGAGCGCTTACCTCGACAGTCGCCCTTGCCGGATACGGCTCCTTGAAGAACTCGGCATAGACCTCGTTCATGTCCACGAACTTCTTTAAGTCCGTCAGATACACCGTGGTCTTGACCACATCGTCCATCTTTAGCCCGGCTGCCTCGACTATCGCCTTTATATTGGCCAATACGCGCCTTGTCTCGTCCTTTATGCCGCCGCTTATAAGCTCCCCTGTCTCCGGAATGAGCGCAACCTGGCCCGAGACGAACAAAAACCCGTTTGCTACGACACCCTGCGAGTACGGCCCTATTGCCTTTGGCGCGCCGTTTGTCGATACGTTCTTCTTCGAATCTGCAGCCATTTTACAGCCCTCCCCTGTCTCGTCAGCTCTTTACCTGGCCCTTGCCGTGATTGTCGGCAGCCTCGGGCTTCTCTATTACGCGCGTCACGTTTATGACGCGCTTTACGCGCTGAAGCGAGCGCATTATGGTCTTTAGGTGCTTTACGTCCTTTACTTCAACTATAAAGGTGCAAACGGCCCTGTTATCGGAAGATGTTTCTATATCCAATCCGGCGATATTGGCATCCGCTTCCTTCACGGCCGCGCACATGTCGGCGAGTATGCCCTTCTCGTTCTTGCACATCACGTCGAGGCGGACCTGTCTTACGCCCGACACCTGTTTTTCCCATTCCGCGTCTATCACGCGCTCCCTGTCCACGTCATGCAGGCTCTGGCATACCCTTGTGTGCACGGTTATGCCGTGGCCGTGCGTGATAAAGCCGACTATCTGGTCGCCCGGAAGGGGGTTACAGCAGGATGCGAACTTTACCATCGCGTCCTCTACTCCCTTTACGACAACGCCGCCGGACACGGGCTTTTTCTTTTGCGGCTTAAAGCGGTCGAAGACGTTCATAAAGCCCCAGCCCTGCTCCGCCTGCGGCTTTGGCTTCACTGCCGCAGCCGGAGAAAACTTCGCGATTACGTCCTTAACGTCAAGTTTGCCGTACCCGACGTTCATGAAAAGATGGTCTACACTCTGAAGCCCGAGTTCCTTGACAGCGTGCTTAATCTCGCCCGACTCCTCGGCCTTCGCCATATCTATCTCGATACTGCCAAGCCCGGCGCTAAGTATCTCCTTGCCAAGCTCCACGCCCCGCCTTCTCTCCTCGGCCTTCAGCCACTGGCGTATCTTGGCCTTTGCCCTGGACGTGACGACGAACCTTAGCCAGTCGTGCTTTGCCACGTGCCCTTCGGCAGTCACTATCTCGACGACATCGCCGTTCTTTAACTGGTATTTAAGCGGCACGCCCTTGCCGTTTACCCTGGCACCCAGGCACCTGTGCCCTACGTCCGTGTGAACGGCATATGCAAAGTCAACGGCCGTCGAGCCCGCGGGAAAGGCCTTTATCTCGCCCTGCGGGGTGAACACAAAAACGTCCTCAGAGAAGAAATCGAGCTTTAACGTGTCGAGGAACTCGCTTGAGTCCTTAAGGTCGCGCTGCCACTCAAGAAGCTGTCTGAGCCACGCATACGTCTCGTCGTGTCTGTCTAAGAGAACGGCCTTGCCTTCCTTATACTTCCAGTGCGCGGCTATGCCGTACTCGGCGCTCCTGTGCATCTCCTCGGTCCTTATCTGCACCTCCATCCTCTCGCCAAGCGGGCCGATGACGGTTGTGTGCAGGGATTGATAAAAGTTCGGCTTAGGCAACGCTATATAATCCTTAAACCTTCCTGGCACTGGCCTCCAGAGCGCATGCACTACCCCGAGGGTCGAGTAACACGCCTTCATATCGTCGACAAGGATTCTAAAGGCCGTCAGATCTCCTATGTCCTCGAAGTCCACCCCCCTCTCGGTCATCTTCTGATGCACGCCGTAGATGCTTTTAACGCGCCCGGAGACCTTTGCCGTTATGCCGTTCTCGGCAAGCTTGGCCTCTATGGAAGCGGCTATGCCGGAAATATTTGCCTCGCGCTTTTCTTTTTCGGCATTGAGAAGCCCCTCTAACCGCTCGTATTCATCCGGCTCAAGGTACTTGAATGCCAGGTCCTCGAGCTCGTTTTTCACCCACCCTATGCCAAGCCTGTTTGCAAGAGGAGCGTAGATGTCGATTGTCTCTCTCGCTATCTTCATGCGTTTTTCAGGGGCAAACACGGAAAGAGTCCGCATGTTATGAAGGCGGTCGGCAAGCTTTATCAGCACGACACGCATGTCGCGCGCCATGGCAAGAATCATCTTACGGAAGTTCTCGGCCTCCCTGTCCTCGCGCTTATCAAAGGAAAGCTTGCTTATCTTCGTAAGCCCGTCGACGAGCACTGCGACCTCGGCGCCAAAGAGCTCCTCGATTTTTTCTATGCTCGTGTGAGTATCCTCGACGGTATCGTGTAAAAGCCCGGTTGCGACAACGGGCGCGTCCATCTTGAACTCGGTAAGGATGTTCGCCACCTCCAACGGGTGCGAGAGATAGGGCTCTCCTGAGGCTCTAAGCTGGCCTTCATGTACCTTTGCCGAAAAGACGTAGGCCTTTCTTATAATGTCCAAGTCGGCCCCTGGGTTATAAGCAGAGACCTTATCGAGTATGTCGTCTAATCTGACCATACACATAATTTAGCTTAAAATAAGGTTTTTTTCAAATGAAACAAGGCCTTCTACGCATATTAAAGGCGTATTATTGCCATAAAAGCAGTATTCTGGTATAATAAGAGTGTTTGCGCCGCAAAATACCTCCGGGAGAACCCCTACTACCAATGAGCACATCAGCCACCATACCAAAACAGGCAACCGCACAGGGCAGCTCGCAAGAGATAATAAAACGGCTCAAAGCCAACCTCGAGAAAGTAATCCGCGGCAAGGGCGACGTAATAGACTCGGCCCTGGTAACGCTTTTCTCGCGCGGACATCTTCTTTTGGAAGACGTGCCAGGGGTCGGTAAAACGACACTTGCCCACTCACTGGCAAGGAGCATAGACGCAAGCTTTCAGAGAATCCAGTTCACAAGCGACCTCATGCCCTCCGACGTCATCGGGGTTACCATATATAACGAAAAGGCTCGCGCCTTCGAGTTTCGCAGGGGCCCCATATTCTCTAACATCATCCTCGCAGACGAGATAAACCGCGCGACTCCGAAAACCCAGAGCGCGCTTCTCGAGGCCATGAGCGAAGGCCAGGTATCGGTAGATAACGTAACGTACAAGCTCCCCGCCCCTTTCATGATACTCGCAACCCAGAACCCGCTTGAGTACTCTGGCACATTCCCTCTGCCCGAGAGCCAGCTCGACCGCTTCATGCTCTCGCTAAGCATCGGGTACCCTGACGCCGAGGCCGAGCGCGGCATAATAATGTCGTCTCCCTCCACCCTGTCTCCCGAGCACCTCGAACCCGTAATCAGCGCCGAATCCATAGCAGCAATCCAGGACGAGGTCGTTACGGTAAAGGCCGAGGAGGATGTGGCGGCATACATAGTGGACATCGTCAGGGCAACGAGAACGCACAAGGCGGTAAAGCTTGGAGTGAGCACCCGGGGCGCCATGGCGCTTTTCAGGGCATCGCAGGCAGCGGCGCTAATGGCCGGCAGAAACTACATCATCCCTGACGACGTAAAGAAGGTGGCCCTTGCGGCGATGCGCCACAGGATACTTCCGCTCGGATACGGCGCCGAGGAAAGAGGCTCGAGCCCGGCACTTATCATCGAAGAGGTGCTATCGGGCGTAAACGTCCCCGTATAAATGAGCTTTCGCCTGACGATATCGGCTCCCATGCCCTGGCTCGTAAGCATTGCCGGCGCGTTCCTCGGAAAGAAAAGCGCCAGAGTTGCGGCAATGGCCTATATCCTGCCAAGAACGCTCAGGTTTACAAAGGAAGGCCGCAACTTCACCATAGCGCTAATCCTCATAGGACTTGCTGCCATAAACACCGGAAATAATCTTCTCTACCTCATAACGGCCGCCCTCATGAGCCTCATAATCGTCTCCGGGCTGCTTAGCGAATCCACACTTCGCCGCCTGACGGTAGAGCGCGAGATGCCAAAACACATATACAAGGACACGGAGGCCCCGGCAGCGCTGCACGTTGGAAACGGCAAGAAAAAACTCGCATCCTTCTCGTTTACCGTAAACGAAATGCAGTCGGCCGGGATATCGTCCGCTGCGCAGTATGTGCTCAAACTCCAGCCCTTTGCCAAACTCACGCTCTACACGCCGTTTGTTTTCAAAAAACGCGGCTACGCCGAACTCACCGGATTCGAGCTCTCGACGCGTTTTCCGTTCGGGTTGTTTCGAAAAGGCAGGGCAATAGTATCTCCTGGCCGCGTCCTTGTGTACCCAAGCGTCAACGTAAACGTCTCGGACGATATACGCATATTTTCAGAGAGCGGGACATCCGGGGTCTCCAGAAAAGGGCGGGGCTTCGAGATATACGGGCTAAGAGACTATGCCGTTGGCGACGACTCCCGCCACATACACTGGAAGGCGAGCGCGCGCGCGCTAAAGCTCATGACGCGCGAATACGAAAAAGAGGCCGAGAAAAAAGCCCTTATCACCTTCAATAACTTCAGGGACTCCAACGATGCCTTCGAATCGGCAGTGGACAGGGCCGCATCGTCGGCATACCGCATGATAAGGCTCGGCTACAGGGTATCGCTAAAGACCCTTACTTTTGAGACACCATACGGCTTTGGCACAGAACACCTGCACACGATACTCTCCAAGCTCGCGCTGATAGAGCCGGTCGCCACAAAAGGCGCGGCAACGGTCGCTATAAGCGGGGCTGGAAACTGACCATGCAAGCGGCGTCCCGGATAAATACGGTAACCATATCGGTTGTGGCCTCGGGTTTCTTCGCTCTCGCGCTCATCGAGGAGTTTGGCGCCGTATTTCTATCTATCGTAGGCGCGCTCACCGCTGCGTGCCTCTTCCCTGCCGTACGCAGAAAAATAGAGCTCCCGGCGGCCCTGTGGAACGTGCTCGCCGTAGCTTTGTTCTTCGTGGCTATAGCCGACTACTTAACGGTATCGGGCTCGCTCGTAGCCTCTGCTTCCCACATGACATCGGTCTTGATAGTATTTAAGCTGCTGGACCTTAAGAGGGGGCGCGACTATATGCTTCTCTACCTTCTCGTGTTCCTGGAACTTCTCGTGGCGGCAACCTCGACCGCAAGCCCGTTATTCTTTCTCCTGCTTCTCTCGTACGTGATAACAGCGACATGGGCCATGACCATATTCAGCATGAAGCGTGATGCGGAGGAATATACGAAAAAAGAGTTCGCGCCGCCGCGCTCGCTTTTCGGCGCGTCCTTCGCGGCCCTGACAATCGCAGTGACGGCCTTTTCCATAATCACAACCCTTATCCTGTTCTTTAGCATACCGAGAATGGCAATAGGCCTCTTCGAGTTCAAAACGCTAAACGCCCTCCAGGTAGTTGGCTTTTCCGATAGCGTCACCATGGGAGCCTTGGGAGACGTAAAACTCGACGGCACGGTAGTAATGCGCGTAAGATACCCGAACGCAAAGCCGGAAGGCAACGCTTACTTTCGGGGCGCTGTGCTCGATAGTTTCGACGGCTCGACGTGGACCAGGACGCCGCAAAAAAAGTACTTCGCCCGTACCGCTGCCGGCGGCATCTTCACCTCTGGGCAAAAAATGGCCGGGCGGCACGTGCAACAGGAAATACTGCTCGAGCCGATAGACACCGAGGTCATATTCGCGCTCGAGGGATGGTCCATGCTCAATGGAAAATTCCGCAACCTCTTAACCGACGACACAGGAGCGCTTTACCTCGGATACACGCCCTACACAAAGCTCGAGTACACGGCATGGTCTGTTGTGCCGACGATTGCCACAGAAAAACTTAGGGGCACAATACCTCCGCTACCGAAAGAAGAACTCTCTTCATATATGCAACTGCCGGATATAACGGAAATCGGCAAAATAAAAGCCCTTACAGCAGAAGTTACCAAGGGGCTCAAGACCGACGAGGAAAAAGCGCGAGCCATTGAGACACACCTCAAAACAAACTACGCATACACACTGACGCCTAAGAAGACCGAAGGCATAAGCGCCATAGATAATTTTCTCTTTTATTCCAAGCAAGGCTACTGCGAGCACTACGCAAGCGCCATGGCGCTGATGCTTCGAACCATCGGCATACCTTCCAGAATAGTCACCGGATTCGTAAACGGCGAATATAACGACGTGGCAGGCTACTATATGGTGCGCCAGAGGGACGCGCACAGCTGGGTCGAGGCCTACACAAAAAACAAAGGCTGGACAAGGTTCGAGCCAACAGCCCCTGGAGGGTTCGAGTACGAAAGCGGCTCGTCGCGCTTTGGCATGTACATCGATTCATTTGCATGGCAGTGGAACCGCTATGTCATAAACTACGCCATCACCGACCAGATAAAGGTAGGGCTTGCGATAGAGGGCACCTCGCACTCTGTAAGGAGTAAGCTTAAGGCGTTTCTCTCGAACCTCGCTAAAAGCGGGCGCGTGACAACCCCTCGCGCAATCGGCATTGCGCTAATCGCAATACTGGCAGTCCTATCGGCAATACTAATTGCCGTATACGCCATACGAAGAGCGCGGCGCAATAAAACCTGCAGGAAAACACCGGCCTTCTATACCGACATGCTAAGGATTCTTGCAAAGCGCGGGTTCGAGCGCATGAAACACGAAACGCCGCTCGAATTCTCGGCACGGATAAAGGACAGCGCGGTAGACGAACTTACCAAGATGTTCATGCGGATACGTTACGGCAACGAAGCGCTTGACGGCACATCCAATATACAGGCAAGAAAACTGCTTGAACGGCTCGAAGAAGCGAAATAAAGGGGCTTACTTTTTCGCGGCCTTGAGACAAGCTTCCAATTCCTCTATCAGTTTCTTTATGTCGATTGGTTTTTGTACGTAGCCGTCGAACCCCTCGGTCACTATCTTCTCCCTGTCGCCCTTCATGGCAGAGGCCGTAAGCGCGACTACCGGGATAGCAGACAAATGCGCATCCTGCTTTATTATCCGCGTGGCGGTAAAACCGTCGACCTCGGGCAGATGCAGGTCCATCAACACAAGATCTGGCATCTCGGCCTTCGCGGCCTTGATGGCCTCGGCGCCTGTCGAGGCCTCGACTATCTCGTACCCGTTTAGGGTGAGTATCTCCTTAACGAGCACCTTGTTCATGAAGTTATCCTCGACGACCAGTATCTTGAGCTTTTTATCAGCCATCGCTACGTTTCCTTCCGTAAACCGATATCTTGTTGCCGCCTGTGTCCCTCGAATTCCTGAGCGTGCCTTCGAGCTTTGTCAAGATATCATCGGTGGCATTGTCGGGACAGGATATGATGGCGATGCTTAGCGAGACCGTGCCCGGCGGCAGTACTCCCCTGAAGCCGTGCTCCATCAGCCCTTCCTTAAGTTTTTCGGCAACACGTATTGTCTCGTCCACGGCAGTGCCCGGGAGTATCGCGCAAAACACGTCATCATCGTAACGCGCGCAGCAATCCGCCCTTCGAAGCTTGCTCTGCAGGAACTCAGAAATATCACACAGCACCGTATTGGCGGCCTCTATGCCGTACTTCGAAGCTATGTCGCCTAGATTATCGACGCCTACAAACATTGTAGAGAAGGCCTGTCCGTAACGCTCGCTCCGCGCCACCTCGCGCGGCAGCTGAAGCTCCACGTACCTTCGGTTATATGACTTGGTAAGAGTATCCACCATGAAGGCCTTTTCAGGGTACGCGAGCTCTAAAAGTCGTATCTCGGATACAAGGTCGTCCTTGGAAAAGCCGGCCTTGGGTATGACCCTGCGTATGCCGCTGCCAAGGCGCGTCTTGTCATCGCTCGTTATGTCCTTGGCCGTGAATATCATGACGGGAATGTTCTTTGTGGCAAAGCCCTCTTTCAGCTTATCCACAACGTCGAAGCCGCTCATCTCGGGCATCATGAGGTCGAGTATTATCAGGTCCGGCACTTTTTCCGTGGCAATCTCGACGGCGTCTTTGCCGCTTTGCGCTCTAAACACTATGAAACCTTCCTTCTTTAGCATATCGCCAAGAAGCGTCAGCACCTGGGGGTCGTCGTCCACTGTCAGGATTGAGAGCTTTCTGCTCTTTACCTTGGTTGTGAAGCTAAGGCGCTTTAGCGCGCCCATGAGCATGCCCTTGTCAACGGGCTTCTCGAGGTAATCCACTGCTCCGAGCGCAAAGCCGAGCTCGCGCTCGTTGGCCGAAGAAATAATAACGACCGGTATGTCGCGTGTCTCCTCGTAAAGCTTAAGTTCCTTCATAACCTGCCAGCCGTCTTTTTTCTGCAGCGCTATGCCCATGACTATGGCAAAAGGCCTTTCCTCCCGGGCCTTATCGACAAGTTCGGCGCCGTCGGAGGCCGTTATGACGTTATAGAGGTCGGGGGAACTAAGGTACGCGTCCACGAGCTTGGCAAGCTCGTTACTCTCGGCAGCGACCAGTATAAGAGGCCTCTCGTAGCCGGCCTTTGCCGCCGCCGTCTCCGCTGCGCCGGGCTGCATGTCAAAGAGCACCTGCGGCTCCACGACCTCGAGCGTTGTTCCGGCATGAGGAAGCTTTATCGTGAACTTGCAGCCCTTGCCCTCCTCGCCCTCGCCCCATATCTCGCCGCCGTGAAGCTCTATGAGCTTCTTTGTGAGCGCGAGCCCGAGCCCGGTGCCGCCGTACTCGCGCGTAACGCTCGGATCAAGCTGCTCGAACTCCCGAAAGAGCTTGCCCATGTCCTCGGGCTTTATCCCTATGCCGGTATCCTGCACGGAAATGAACAGGAAGCGGCGCATGGTCATGCCAAACGGTTCCTCGCGTATGTCCCAGTCTACTATCACCCTGCCGCCCTCGACATTGAACTTGACGGCATTGGACATGAGATTTAAAAGCACCTGGCGCATCTTGCCCCTGTCTATGCTAAGCACCGGAGAAACAGGCGCTGCCTTGGCCTCTATCGAGATATTCCTCTTCTGCGCTATTGGGCGCACCGTGCTTATCACCTCGACGAGGAAGTCGCTCAACACTACGTTCTCGGGCATGAGTTCCATCTTCCCGGCCTCGACCTTGGAAAGATCGAGGATGCTGTTTATGAGGTTTAGTAGATGCGTGCCGCTCGTATTGATGAACTTCACGTACTGGAGCTGCTTCTCGTTAAGCTCGCCAAAGGATTTCTCCTGAAGAAGCTCGGAGAAGCCGATAACGGAATTTAGCGGCGTCCTTAGCTCATGGGAAACGTTTGCAAGGAACTGGCTCTTCATGCGGCTGGCCTTGTCGAGCTGGTCGTTCTTTTTCTCGAGTTCCACCTTCTTTACCGAAAGCTCTTCGTTCGCGAGCCTTAGTTCCTCTGTCCTTTCCTCGACCTCTTTGCCAAGGTTGTCGTAGTGGTACTGAAGGGCGTCAGCCATTCTGTTAAAGTCGCGCGCCAGGTTGCCGAGTTCGTCGTCGCCAAGCACCGCCGCCCTGTGGGAAAGGTCCCCAACCGTCATCTTGCGCGCGGACTCTGCTATGACCCGGATTGGCACCACGATGGACCTGGTAAGAAGCCACCACATTCCAATTGCCACAATCAGCGCTATGGCGGTTGCCGACACGGTGATGAGGTTAACCCTGTTGCCAAACATTTCGGCCTCGTGGTAGCCGCCTGCGATATCGCTCTTCTCCTCGGTTATCATATCGTGGAGAGAAGACACCGCCTTCATGAACGCCGGTTTTACCTTCTCGCTCTCGGCCCTTAGCGCCAGCTGCTTCTTACCCGAAAGCGAAAGCCCTATTAGCTCGGCCTCGAACTTCCAATAATTCTCGATATTTTCCTTAAAGACAGCCACCAAGGCATGGTCCTCTTCCTTTGCCATGCTCTCAAACTTGGAAAGCAATTCCCGTATCTTTGTCCTTCTCACATTAAGGGATTCGGACAAAAACACCTTGGAGTCCTTATCGTCGAGGCTCACGTGTATAAGGACCTCTTGTCTTTCGCTCATCAGCTCGTTTTCGAGATCTGTAAGCGTCTCGAAGAGCGTAAATGCTCCTGCATAAACCCCACCAGCCATCCTTACGACAGCGGTCGCGTTGTAATACCCCACACCGCCGCCTATAACCATCATGACGGCAAGGAAGATGAAGACCGCTCCGAGCTTGTTCGATATCTTAAGACCGCGCATCATGTTCATCATGACTTCACCCCGCGGTCTTCCGGACTCATGGCATCGTACTTCAGCACAACGTGCTCGACACTGCCGCCCGGGGTAAACACCGGGGACACGGTTGCACGCATCTTCTCGGGCCTCTTGCCGATCCCTGGCGACAGAGTGTTATCGTATATAAACTCGGCCGCAACGCCGCCGTATGCCTTCTTTACGTATTCGACAAGCCCCTGCCGCATAAGCAGTTCATCCTCGAGCACGTTGTAATTGCCGGCAAACTCACCGGAGGCGTGCCCCAAAAGATATTTCTTGAAAACGGAATTGGCTATAACGCATTTGCCCGTCTTGTCGAAGGCCGCGATGCCAAACGACATGCTCTCGAGCATATTCTCGTAGAACATCTTTGCCGAGTACTCTCTTGAAAATATCGCGGCATGCGCGTATATGGCGGAAAAGAGCTGTGCAAGGGCCGCGACAAAGGCGGTCTCTCTCTCATTTAACTGCCTCGTCTCCCTGAACGCGAGCATAAGCTCTCCGGTTATTTCGCCGGCTGCGCGCATGGGCGCGGTCACAAGCATGGCAACTCCTTCTTCCATAAGAACGCCCTTGAAATCGCCGGAGGGGTATTCGGCAGCAACGTTGAACACGTGCGGCAAAGATGCCGCCTCTTTGCCTCCCTTGCCGACAACTACGGAAGCAAACTCTCCCTTGTAGAAAAATGAGCCCGAAAAACCTTTGGACACGAGAAGCTTAAGCCTGTGGCCGTCATTCACGTAGACCGCAGCCCCGGAGGAACCAAGCACCCCGAGCGCATTGGCAAGGGTAGTCAGGAACACGTCGTGGTATGAAAGTGTCGAACTCGACGCCTCTGCCATGGCTCTAACCAGTTCCGTGCGCCCGAGCTCGGATGCAAGCGCGCCCTCGGCATCCGAGAGCCTGGTCTTCGCCGCCTTTTCGAACTCGTCGTGCTCTGCCTTCATCCGTATAAGGTCGCGGCAGAGGTCCGCGTACTCGCCGCCCATGTCTTCGCGTGCAATAAGGTTTGCCCCGCCGGCCTCGCGCACGCCGCGCACAATGCGCAGGAACTCGCGCTGCGGGGCCATCACGCGTATGCCGTAATATAAGGCCGCTGCCGCAAAAAAAATGAGGGAAAAAAGATGCACGGCAAAGTCCATGTCGGCCTTACTCTGAAGAACGGCCTTGCGCGAGCCCTGGACTATGACGCTTAACTTCTTTAGCTGCTCGGAGACCTCGTAGGTATGCTGATCTACGTAGTTATGTATGAGCAGCAGGGCCTCGCTGCCCTTTGCGCTCCGCATGCTCTTAAGCTCGTTTAGCACGAGATCCCATTTGGCAGATATTGCGTCGCGAAGGGCCCTTGCCTCGGGATTGGCAAACACGGCCACGGACTCAGAGGCCTCCATGCGCTTTATGGCTGCGGATATGAGGCCTGCGTCCCTGTCAAGCAGCTCTGAGCGGCCGGACTCGAAGGACCCGGCTACGACATATATGTCGAGAAGGTACTCGAACTTTACGACGTCTATCTCGAGAAGCGCAATGTCGTTTACGAGCGCGTCGTATCTGTCGATATCGCCTGGCGCCCTTGTCACGAACACGGCATTGACAAGCAGGATGGCCACGAAAAAGACCATCAGGAGCCAAAACTTGCCCATTATCGAAAATCCGGATTTCGAATGCGTATTGTTCATCTTGTTGTTCTTTGTGCGGCGCGGAGAGTGAGTGTGGTGAGAAATAGCTGCTTAGAGGGCCGCCTCTCTTGTAGTGCCTATCAATTTTGCAACTGCGGAGTTGAACGCGTCTATTGTTAAGGGCTTCAAAAGGCACTCATCTGCCCCCGCCTCCTTTACCCTCTCGGCCTCGGCTGCGCCGAATGCCGTTACCGCAAGTATCTTGAGCATTCCCTTGGCAAGGCCGCCGCTTCTGATGCGCCTGCAGACCTCGATGCCGTCGATGCGCGGCATCCTTATGTCCAGCACAAGGAGCGTGGGCTTAAAAGACCCGAGCTTCACAAGGGCCTCGTACCCGTCGGAGGCTGTCTCTACCAGGCATGAAGAACCAAACCTGTGCTCGATTGCCTTAACAAAAAGCGTAAGTATCTCTGTGTCGTCATCGGCTATGAGAATGCGCGACTGCTCTGGAAAGAGAGACTCCTTTATCTGGAAGCGGTACTTATTTACGAACGTCTTGAAATCATCGCGCCTGATGCGATAGTGCCCGCCTGGCGTTCTAAAGGCATTAAGTTTGCCGGCGCTTATCCACTTCTTTACGGCATTTATGGTTACGCTGCTCATATCGGCAACTTCGCCTGTTGTATAAGGCCTATCGTCGTTATTCATATCTGGCTCCTTGGATTGTTGCGTCTTTTTGACATCCTTAGACAAATCATCCATCCTTAGGAAGCGTCTTTGAAATAGTCAAGCAAAACAGCTTGTTGAAGAACAATATAACTACTATATATAATATAACTATATTACTCATTGCCGTAAACTGTCAAGGACATTCTAATCTCAAAACATCGCTCTCTACCCTGCCTTTTGCCAACTTGCAGCGCTGCCTACATTGACCGTAAGCGGCACCTTGAGACTAATCACTCCCTCCATTTCCTTTCTTACCAATTTTACAATTTCATCAACCTCGTTATCCGCCGCCTCCACTATCAATTCATCATGTATCTGGAGTAAAAGCCGCGCCTTGGGAAAGTTTAGAGAAAGCCCGTCATGCACCTTCAGCATAGCTGCCTTTATTACATCTGCTGCAGAGCCCTGCACAGGCGTATTCACTGCCATCCTCTCGCCAAAGCGCCTCGTCTGCTCATTCGAGGAATTAAGCTCCGGGATATAGCGCACCCTTCCAAAAAGGGTCTTTGTAAAACCGCTCTCTGTGGCTTCCTTTATCGTCGAATCCATGAAGGCCTTCACTCCTTTATGGCGCTCAAAGTACATGTCTATGTACCCCTTTGCCTCGCCAACGGAGATGCCAAGCTCCACGGAAAGCCCGTGCGCCCCCATGCCGTATATGATGCCGAAGTTTATGGCCTTGGCCCTTCTCCTCATCTCCGAGGTCACAATTCCGGGCATTATGCCAAAGACCTCGCTCGCTGTCCGCGCGTGTATGTCTTCGCCCTTGTTGAATGCGTCTATCAGCACAGCGTCATCACTAAGATGCGCAACAAGCCTAAGCTCGATTTGCGAATAATCCGCGCACACGAGCTTAAAGCCCTTTTTCGCGACAAAGGCGCCGCGTATCTTTGCCGCGTACTCGCCCTTTACGGGAATGTTCTGCAGATTCGGGTTCGAGCTCGAGAGCCGCCCGGTTGCCGTAACGGTCTGGTTAAGGGTTGTGTGCACGCGCGAGGTCTTTTTATCGGCAAGCTCAACAAGGCTGTCCACGTACGTGCTCTTAAGCTTCGCTATCTGGCGAAACGCTATTATCCCTGCCGGCACCTTGTGAAGTGTTGAGAGGGCCGTGAGCACGGCCTCGTCGGTAGAGAACCCGGTCTTGGTCTTTTTAACGGGCTTTAGCCCGAGCTTGCCAAAAAGCACCTCGGAGAGCTGCTTTGGCGAGTTTACATTGAACTCGCACCCTGCCGCATCGTATATCTCCTTTTCAAGACGCTTTAGCTCGCTATCCATCTCCAAAGACAAAGCGCCAAGCGACTTAACGTCAACCTCTATGCCTGCTTCTTCCATATCGGCAAGCACGAATGAAAGCGGCAACTCTATGTCCACAAACAGAGCGTCCATGCCTGTTTCCCGAAGCTTCCCGGAAAGTATCGGCGTAAGCTTCGCTACTATTGACGCCCTTGCCGACGCTGCCCCGGGCTCAAGAAGACCGCCCTCGCCGGTAGCAGGTAATGTCTCGCCAAGGTATGCATACGACACGTCCTCTATGGAATGGGACTTTGCCGAAGAATTTAAAAGATACGATGCAACCGACGTATCCATGACAATGCCGGAAGGCTCGATACCCCGCCGCCTGCAAAACTTGTAAAGCGCCTTTGCATCGTCAGTGGACTTCTCTATGCCTTTGGCCTTTAATACATCTGCAAGAGCGGCAGCAACCGTATCAGCCCCACCGGCCTTTAGAGAGTCGATATAAAAGGCCTCGTTCGAAAATAACGCCACCCCGGCCTCGCCGTCATTTAGAAGAACCACGGACAATGTGGCAGAGCCTGCAAGCTTCTTAGATAACTCCTTTATCCCCTCTTCGCTGTCAACGGGCGTAAACCCTGTAACCACAGCCTCAGGGCGAGGTATGAGGTCCTTTACGAGCTTTGTAAACCCGAGTTCGTTTAAAAGATTCTCAAGTTCTTCGTAATCCGGCTCTGCCTGCTTAAAGCCCGAGACCTCTCCCTCTACAGGCACATCACGCCTTAGAGTAACAAGCTCGCGCGAGAGCCTGACAATGTCCTCGCCTTCTTTTAGTTTCTCTATCAGCTTTTCCGGCTTAACATTTGAAATATTTGAATAAATATCGTCAACGGAGCCGTATTCATTGACAAGCTTTGCAGCAGTCTTCGGGCCTATGCCCTTTATGCCTGGGACATTATCCGAGGTGTCTCCGGCAAAAGCCAT
Source organism: Deltaproteobacteria bacterium (assembly GCA_029858205.1). NCBI lineage: Bacteria > Pseudomonadati > Myxococcota > Myxococcia > Deltaproteobacteria bacterium. Next base: position 175,466 of record JAOUFM010000001.1, read on the forward strand.
AAGGTCAACCACGCGCAGAGGAGGAACCCCTAACTTTTCCATAACCCCTGCCTCGCCGTACTCCTTGTCCTTTGTATAGTCGTATATACAAACATCGTCATTAACAAGCTGCATCATGTCCTTATCCCCTGTGACTATGCAGACCTTTATACCACCCTCGGCAAGGGCCCTTGCGGTAAGGGTTGCTATAACATCGTCGGCCTCGAAACCCTGCATCTCGAGCACAGGCAGCCCCATGACCCTGGCAATCTTCTTTATATACGGTATCTGGGAGGAAAGGTCGTCTGGCATCGGAGGCCGCTCTATCTTGTACTTATCAAAGAGCTCGTGCCTAAATGACGGCCCCTTGACATCGAAGGTCACGGCAATAAGGTCCGGAGCCTTGTCCTTTATAATCTTACGAAGCGTCTGGGCAAAGCCGTATACAGCATTCGTGGGCTCGCCCTTTGCATTGGTAAGCCTCGGTATGGCGTGAAAGGCCCTGTACACGCACGAGGTACCGTCTATTATGAAGAAAGTCTTTTTATCTACCATTATCCCTCTTTACGCCAAAACATTTGACACGGCCTCGTCTTGAACGTATACTCAATTTATGGTCAAACTAAAGGCCCTGATACTCGCCCTGCTCGTAATGAGCCCTGCTCTCGCCTTTGCGGACATGTTAAACGACGCATCCGCATTTGTCGAGGACTTTTATAACGAGGAAACCTCCCTTATAAAAGGCCTGCCCGCAGAAAAGGACGCTCTTGAAAGAATACGACTAAAGAAGGAAGAAGCCGTAGCGGAGCTTAAAAAACTCAGACTAAGCGGCGTCACCGGGAAAAAGCTCTACAAAAAGGCCTCGGATACCGTGTCCGGGTACGCCGCCTCCGAGACCGAGCGCGTAAAGAAACTCCTAAGCGATGCAAAGACAGGACGCGGCGAAGAGGCTTCGAAAAAGCTCTTGGCGCTAAAGGACGAACTCATGGGCAAGCTCAAGAAATCCTACGAACAGGACGAGCAAAGCGCTGAAAAACGAAAGACCACCGAGCCTCCCCCCGTACCGTCTGTAGACACGTCACCTCACGAAAAGCGGCCCGGCACTCCACAAAATATCTGGACGAGATAAGGCGAAGCGTCAAAGCCCCTTTACCACGGCATCAAGCATGCGCCGTGCTCCGGTATCCGAAGGATCCAGCTTTAAAACCTTTTCAAACTCGGCCACGGCCTCCTTCTTCTTGCCCATACGCAGATACGCAACGCCTAGATTATAGTAAAGGTCAGGGGTTCTGTAGTCGAGTTTTTCTAGTTCAACGAACTGCTCCACGGCCAAGGAAAACTCTCCTGTGGCAAGGTATAAATTGGCAAGTGCGACCCTCGCGCTAAGATTGCCGGAATCAAGGCGTATGGCCGCCCTGAACTCCTTTGCGGCCTTATCCAAATATCCCTGCTCCATGTATACCTCGCCGAGGCCGTAAAACGCCTTCGCATGGTCTGGCTTTATCCTCAAAGCCTCCTTCAAGTACAGCTCAGCTTCGCCGTAGCGCCCGAGAGAACCATAGAGGCGTCCGAGGTTGGTATACGGCTCATAAAACCTGGTGCTGCGCCTTATGGACTCCTTATAATTAGCCTCGGCCTCATCGTAACGCTTTAAGGCTACATACGTAAGCCCTATATTATTATAAAGCTCGACTATCTCCGGATCCTTGGCAATGGCGCTTTTATATTGCACTAACGCATCCTCATAGCGCCCGGCCAGTTGATAAGCAACGGCAAGGTTATTATACCCCCTTGCCTTATCAGGGCTCTTTTTAACGACATCCTGCCAAAGCGTTATTTCGTCTTTCCATACGCCATTTCTTACATACGCGGCAGCAGCATACGGCAACACCGCTATAACGGACACGATAAACACCGTTCTTAACGGGCTAAGCCCGAGCACACGGCAAAACACGCGGTAAAATACCGCGCTCACTGCTATCGAGACGCCGGCAAGCGGCAGATACATACGGTGCTCGTAAATAACGTCGCGTATGGGTATAACGCTCGACTCAACGGAGAGAGTAACAAAAAACCACGCCGCGCCGAACCCGAGAAGCACTCCGGCATATCCGCCTCTACTTTTCGATTTGAAATAAGCGAATACTGCAGCCGCGGCAACGAACATAAGAAAGAGCAACGACAACACCACAGGCGCTGAGAAAAACCGCGTGGCAATCGGATAATCATAGTCGAGGTTCTGGTTTATCGGGAACACCAGCAGTCGCATGTACGTCACTACCACCCGAAATTGAGTAACGAGATAATCGTGGCGCGAGATGTCCTTTGTCTCCGCAGGTACGTTCGCGAGCCCGCCGATTATATCGCCGACAGTAGGAGCCGCGGCTCCGGGCAAAACAGAAATAGCATCGACGCTCCTTACGAACGAAAGCGGTATAAGCGCAGCCGCAAAAAAGAACGGCAAAAACGCAAGAAGCTTATTCGCTCTCAGCATCTCTCTTGCCGGAAAGAACGCAAGCTCCAGAAACACGAGCATGAACGGCAGGGTAAAGCTTACCTCCTTCACATTGACGGCAAGAATGGCAAAAATAACGGCAACGACATAATAGACGCGCCCGCTGCCAAAAGGCCCTATGGCAGCGCCTCGAGTAACGGCGTATTTAAGGTAACACACTGCAGCGCCGAGGTAAAAAAGCGTTGCGAGCGAGGCAAAGCGCTGCGCGATATAGGTAACGGCCTGGGTGTTAAGTGGCTGGACGGCAAAGAACAGCGCGGCCGTAAGGGCGATGCAATACTCCCTTGCCCTGCTCCTGTTTGGGGCTCCGGAGAGCGTGGGGGTATCGAACAGAAGCAGCGCTAACCGCCATACGAGAATGCCGTTTATAACGTGGATTAAAATATTTACGACGTGATAACCGAAGACATTATTGCCGCCAATAGCGTAGTTCATGGCAAAGCTAAGGTTGCCTATGTAGCGCAGCCCCGACGGAGGCCAGAAGTTATATAGAGAGCGGATTGTATTGTTTTCGTAAATGGTATGCTTATCATCGAAATGAAAGTCATACCCCAGGGTGCGCAGATAGACCAGCAGCACCGCCACCAAAACGGCAGCAGCCGCCACCAGAAAGCCATTTCTTCCTTCTATCCACTTACTGTCTTCGCCCATTTAACCTCCCATACCTGTCACTTTTTTCGCGCGCTTACTCGGAAACGTCGAAGGCGCCCTCTATATGCTCTATCGCCGTATCCTCGCCGCTCCTTACTATAGCCAGCACATCGAACCTAACGGTCCCGCCGTAGCCTGAACGCGCCATGTACTGTTTTGCGGCGGTCGTGAAACGCGATATCTTACCCCTGCCAACAGCATCCTTCGGAGAGCCGAACTTAAACGATTTTCTCGTCTTGACCTCGACGAACACGAGTACCGTGCCGTGCATACAAACTATGTCTATCTCGCCGTGTCTTGTCCTGAAGTTTCTCTCGAGTATCTTAAAGCCCTTTTTCGAAAGATACTCTACAGCCATGTCCTCGCCTGCCTGGCCAAGCGGTTTTACGCCGCCGTCCCCGCATTTTCCCAAAAGACCTTTGAGGATTTTTTTCAACATCAGGCCGCCCCTACGCCCGCCCGCTTCCAGGATAACCGAAACTTCTTCTGTGTATCGGAGAAGGGCCGAACTTCAAGAGCGCGTCAACGTGCTCGCGCGTGGGATACCCTTTGTGCGAGGCGAAGTTGTACTCCGGATACAGCCCGTCGTATGCAAGCATTATACTGTCGCGTGCGGTCTTGGCGATTATTGATGCCGCAGCTATGGAAACGCTAAGCGCGTCTCCGGAGACAACCGTCCTCTGCTTAAACGGCAAGTTCGCGATGCGCTTATTGCCGTCAACCAGCACCATAAAATCGTCCTTGGCGCAGCGCGCCGCATTAAAGGCCTCGCCAACGGCCCTCTCCATCGCCCTTAGCGACGCGTTCAAGATATTTATCTCGTCTATCTCCTCTGGCCAGGCTAGACCCAGCCCAAGGGCCAGGGCCCGTTCGTGTATCAGTGGAACAAGTGCGGTGCGCCGCTTCTCGGAAAGTTTTTTTGAATCCCTTATGCCTATGTCAAGAGGAAGGTGTGCGGAAAATATCACGGCAGCGGCCGTAACCGGCCCTGCAAGCGGGCCCCTGCCGGCCTCATCAACACCGCAAACGAGCCTGAAACCTGCCCCAAAGGCCTCTTTCTCGAACGCATCCATCGCAAGGACCACAGCGCGTATTATAACAACAAAAAACCCCGAAGCGCAAGCGGCTTGGAAGCCTGCCTTTGCAACGGGGTTCTCGAATATCTCGTATGTAACCTTGCGGCTAAGCTCAGCGCTCCGCTACCGCGACCTTGGCGGCCTTGCCCTGGAGCCCGCGCATGTAGTAGAGCCTTGCCCTTCTTGCCCTGCCCTTGGTCTTTAGCTTTATCGAATCGAGCGACGGAGAATGAAGCGGGAACACCCTCTCGACCCCTACGCCGTAGGATATCTTTCTGACGGTGAAGCTTGCTCCTACGCCGCCGCCTCTTTTCCTGATTACAACGCCCTCGAATGCCTGCACCCTCTCCTTCTCGCCCTCTTTTATCCTGACGTTGACGACAACGGTATCTCCGGGAGCGAACTCCGGAAGCCCTGTCTTTAGATATTCTCTTTCTATATTCGCTATTACCCCTGACATTTCAACTTCCTCCTCTTTGATTGTGTTTCACTGATAAACTTCTTTTCAAACCCGCCTACCCTACGTACCCAAGCGTTTTAAGAAACTCTATATCCTCTTTCCCTAGCGCCGCGTCCTTTAGAAGCTCCGGCCTTCGCTCAAACGTTGCCCGAAGGCTTTCCCTTCTTCTCCACTTCCCTATCTCTTTATGGTTGCCGGATATAAGCGCCTCCGGAACCTTTGCTCCCTCGAACTCTTCCGGCCTCGTGTAGTGCGGATGCTCGAGAAGCCCCTGCTCAAAGGATTCGCTCTCTGCGGATTCACCATTTCCAAGAACCCCGGGAACGAACCTCGATACAGCCTCTATTATAACGAGCGCGGCAGCCTCGCCGCCTGTTAAAACATAATCGCCTACCGAAAGTTCCGTATCAACGTAAGAGGAGACCCTTTCGTCAACGCCCTCGTATCTTCCGGCTATTATCACAAGCCCATTTTGGGCTGCCAACTCGCGCGCCGCTCTGCTATCCAACTTCTTGCCGCGCGCCGAGGTGAGTACTGCCTTCGCCCCGGGATTCGCCGCCCTCGCCGCCCTTATTGCCCTGATAAGCGGCTCCGGCTTCATCACCATCCCGCTGCCGCCGCCGTAAGGAGCGTCATCGGTCGTTTTATGCTTATCTTCGGCAAAGTCGCGGATGTTTACCACATCCACGGCTATTACGCCCTTTTCAACCGCCTTGCCGATTATGCTCTGCTCAAAAGGTGAAGTAAAAAACCCCGGCAAGATGGTCAGCACCGAGAACTTCATTTTACAGCCCCGGCTACGTCCTTTTTAACGCCGCCTTCTTCTTCAGCCTCATCTGCTATAAGGCCTTCGAGCAGGTGCACGGTAATCTTTTTCTCTTCCAGGTCTACATCCAGCACGACATTCTCGATTGCCGGAATGAGCACCTCTCCAAGCGGGCCCTTTACTTCGTAAACGTCGTTGGCTCCGGTCGAAAAGATATTACAGACCTTCCCGATATACCGTCCGTCATCGGCATAGACCGAAAGCCCGACGAGCTCGTACATATAAAACTCTCCGTCGTCAAGCTTTGGCAGAAGGTCCTCGCTTACGAGAACATCCTTACCGACAAACGTTTCTGCCTTGTTTCTATCGTCTACGCCCTTAAGTGTAGTAAGCAAAAACCCCTTATGCCCCCTGAGTCCGGTTACCTCGTACTCGACACCGTCAACGGTAACGCGGCCCCACTTGGAGGCAACAGAGGTTATGAAGTCCTTTGTTTCTTCTTCGCTTTCGGCGTAAACCCGTATCTTTAACTCCCCTTTTACGCCGTGTACCCCGGCAATCCTGCCGGCAGGTATAAGCGTAGCGCTACTCAACTATCTCGAGTACCGACCGCTTGTTCATCTTCGTCGATGCAGCGGTGAGGATCGTTCTAAGGGCCTTTGCCGTCCTGCCCTCTTTGCCTATTACCTTGCCAAGATCGTCCTTTGCAACCGAGAGCTCAACTACAGACGTCCTCTCGCCGTTTATCTCGGAAACCTTCACTTCATCCGGCTTATCCACCAATGCCTTTGCTATCTGTTCGATTAGCTCTTTCATTTTCAGTTCACCCCCTGCACGAGTTTGAGTATCAGCGCTTTCTTACTGCTGTTACTGCTACACACGGCCACGCGCCCCACTGCGCGCACCGCTTAAAAAACCTTGCCTGCATTTTTATCAGGCCCGTACTTCCCCTGACACGCGCCCCATTACGCGGCCTTTGAAGCCTTCAGGCTAACGCCTGCCTTCTTAAAGAGCGTTCTTATGGTATCTGTTGCGGTCGCGCCCTTATTTACCCACTGCTCTATCTTTTCCTTCTTAAGAACAAGCGGTGACTCTGCCTTGGACGGGTCGTAGGTGCCGACGATGTCCAGGAACTTACCGTCCCTCGGGCTCCTCGAGTCCGCTATCACTATCCTGTAGAAAGGCCTCTTTGTAGTGCCCTTTCTCGTAAGTCTTATCTTTACTCCCATTTTCTCCTTACCCCTTCCTTGGTTATTGGTTAACTGCCCTATATTCTACATTAATGCCGCATTCCAGACAAGAGATTTTTCATCGCGCCCATGCCGCCCTTTTTAACGCGCTTCATCATCTCCCGCATCTGCTCATACTGCTTCATAAGCCTGTTTACGTCCTGCACGGTAGTGCCGCTGCCCTTTGCTATCCTTATCCTCCGGCTCGCGTTAAGGAGCTTCGGATTATGCCGCTCTTTTCTCGTCATGGAGTTCACTATCGCCTCCACGCGCACTATGTTTTTCTCGTCTATCTGAACGCCCTTTGCCTTCTGCATCGCGCCAAAGCCCGGTATCATGGAAAGAAGGCTTTCTACGGAACCCATCTTTTTTATGCTCTGGAGCTGGTCCTTAAAGTCTTCGAGCGTAAAGGCGTCCTTCTTTATCTTTCTCTCGAGCTCTTTTGCCTTCTCTTCGTCTACCTCTGCCTGGGCCTTCTCGACAAGCGAGAGGATGTCTCCCATGTCGAGGATTCTTCCGGCCATCCTACCCGGATGAAAAACCTCAAGACCGTCTGTCTTCTCTCCAACACCTACGAACTTGACGGGCTTTCCTGTGACCATGCGCATGCTAAGCGCTGCGCCGCCTCTTGCATCGCCGTCGAGCTTGGTGAGCACTACTCCGGTAAGCCCTACAGCCTCGTCAAAGCCCTTTGCCGTGTTGACAGCGTCCTGGCCTGTCATGGCGTCTGCAACAAGCATTATCTCGGAAGGCTCGAGCATGGCCTTTATGGCCTTAAGCTCGTTCATCAGAGGCTCGTCTATATGGAGCCTTCCGGCGGTGTCGACGATCAGCGTATCGTAGTTCTTTGCCTTCGCGTACTCGAAGGCGTCCTTGCAAACGTTCTTTGCGTCCTTGTACGCTGCAGAATCAAAGCAATCGACCCCTACATCGGAGGCAAGTTTCTTTAACTGGTCAACTGCAGCCGGCCTGTATAAATCGGCCGGAACCACATACGGAGACCTGCCGGTCTTTTTTATGAGCCTCGCAAGCTTTGCCGTGCTTGTCGTTTTACCGGAGCCCTGAAGCCCCACAAGCATCACAACCGAGGGCCGGCCCTTGTAGTTTATGCCGCTTGCCTCGCCGCCAAGCATGGCGGTAAGCTCGTCGTAGACAATCTTCGTAAACTGCTCGGCAGGAGAGAGGCTTGAGAGCACCTCCTGGCCAAGGGCCTTTGACTTTACGGCCTCTACAAACTCCTTTACGACCTTGAAGTTGACATCCGCTTCCAACAGGGCCATGCGGACGTCCTTAAGGGCCGCTTCGACATTGGACTCGCTTATCCTGCCGTGGCCGCGAAGGTCTTTGAATACGCCACGAAGCTTATCTGTAAGTCCTTCAAACATCCTTCACCGTAAAAACGACTAAAACCAAGTGCGAATACCTTACAAAAATCAAGTTATTAATAATATCCTGCGTTATCCTAATTGTCAAGCAGTTTCAGGCAGTTGAAACTATTTGGCGCCGCTTCCTACAAACTGCCTTACTGCGGCAAGGGCCCGTTTTAATATTTCCTCGCCATGCGGCTCTATGGTATGCACGTAATCGATTGCGTGCTTTCTTAAATGCGAAAAAAAGAACTTAAAATCTATTACCCCTTCTCCTATTGGCAGATGCTCGTCAACTGAGCCGTGGTTGTCGTGCAGATGCACCTCCCTTACCCTGTTACCGACCTCGCTAAACCACGTTGAGGTAGAGGCCTCGGAGAATATATTCAAATGCCCTGCGTCTATGCAGACGCCGAAGTTTTCCGCGTCATCAGTAAATGCGTCCATAAGGGCCTTCATGGGCCCGGGCCCCTCCTCGAACACGTTCTCTAGCGCAATGACGGTATTTGCAGCCTTCGCAGCCTTTATGGCGCCAGGCCAGGTCTTTTTACTGCCTTCGAGCCAGAGCCCCACATCTCCGTCAAAACGCCTTGAATCATAGGCTGCATGAAGCACTATCCTTACCGGAGAAAGCGGGGCTGCCACCTCGATTGCCTGAAGGAACCTGTCTCGGCTTACATCCCTTACCTTCGGGTCCGGAGAGCCAGGAGATAGCTCCATGAACGGGCCGTGCACGGTGGTGCGAAGGCCGTTTTCCTTTAGCATTGCCGAAACGCGCTTGACGTCGTCCGACTTGGCCGAATCAAGGCTGTCGGCATCGAGATAGACCTCGGGGTTTAGCCCCATGAAAACAACATCGTCTATGCGCTCTACAAGCATGCGATACGGCACATGCGTAAAAAATATATCTTTCATATTTGCCATTTATATTAATTATAAAACATTATTGACCGGAAATCATCAAAAATACGCCTCCCAAACCTCTCAATAATCTTAAACAAAACGGGAAAATATGGGTTGACTTTTTCTTCTGGACACAGTATACATAAAGTCATGGACAAACTCCGGGTTTTCGACTCAGAGATAGAAAAGCCCCTTACCCTGAGGGAAAGAATCGTAGAGTTCGTAAAGGACTCTATCATAAAGGGTAAGCTCCACCCGGGAGAGAGAGTCCCGGAGCACTCGATATCGGAGAGTTTTGGCATCAGCAGAACTCCCATACGCGAGGCCTTCAGGCAACTCGAGAGCGAGGGCTTTATAACGGTAGTGCCGAGAAAAGGCGCTGTCGTAAGCTCGATATCTGCCTCGGATGTGAAGGACTTCTACGCCATAAAGAGCCTGCTCGAAGGCTATGCCGCAAAAAAAGCTTGCCTTAAGCTATCGGAAAAGGATATAAAGAAGTTACAGGATCTGAACCGCCAGATGGTTAAGTGCGCCGAGAAAAACGACGTCAAGGGGTTTTTCAGGCTCGATAACCAGTTTCATGAGATATTTTTAAGGCTCTGCGGAAATAACAAGCTCTGCGACATGTCGCACCAGGTGGTAAGGCAGTTCGAGAGGCTTCGGGTAATGGCGCTAAGCCTGCCCGGAAGAATGGAAGCATCCACAAAGCAGCACGACGCCATAATAGCGGCCTTCGAGAAAAAAGACGAGAACGAAGCGGAAAAGCTCGTCATGAAGAACGCCGAGTTCAGCGCAGAGATACTGGTAAGGGAACTCTCTAAGGAAAAGGACTCCGATGGCACTGGTAAACAACCCGGAAGCGGCCGCGAGGCTGGCAAGAACGATCGTATCTGACATAGTCCTTTACAACAAGGAAAAGATACAAAAGGGCATTCAGAACGACAACGTGTTCGAGGTTCTCGCAGACGAAATACGCGAGGGCGAGAAACTCTACAACACCAGGGTCGACCCCGAACTCATCAAGACGACCAATTTTTTCAACAAGGCGCTCGTAGACATCCTTATAAAGAGAAGCGGCAACATCGAGTCCGACATCTGGTAAGCCGAAGGCGCGCCGGCACACGCGCGCGCGGCATCTCAAGGCATATACCCAAAAATGACAACAACACATTCCCTGCGCGCAGACACATCAAACGCAGACCAGCGCATAGACGTATTCGTAGCGCAAAACATCCCTGACATCAGCCGTTCCTTCGTCAAAACACTCACTGAAAAAGGGCTCGTGCTCGTAAACGGCAACGTGGCAAAGGCAAGCAGGACGCTAAAGCCCGGCGACATGGTGGAGGTCACTATCCCCCAAGCCGCGCCGCTTGAGGCCGTTGCCGAGGACATCGCCCTCGACATACTCTACGAGGACAAGGACGTCGTTGTCGTCAACAAGCCGCGCGGCCTTACCACACACCCCGGAGCAGGAAGGCCCTCGGCAACACTTGTAAACGCCCTCATGCACCACACAAAAGGCAAACTATCGGGCATCGGCGCGCCACTTAGACCCGGTATCGTGCACAGGCTCGATAAGGACACCTCGGGCGCAATAGTCGCTGCAAAGAACGACAAGAGCCACACCTCGCTGGCCGCCCAGTTCAGAGAGCACTCGACATCGAGGACATACCACACGCTCGTATGGGGCAAGGTAAAGGCCGATTCAGGCACCATAACGCTCTCTATCGGCAGGGACATAAAGGACAGGACAAAGGTATCGCCAAGGAGCAGAAAGACAAGGCACGCCGAGACAGAGTACAAGGTGCTAAGGCGCTACAAGTGGTTCACGCTCCTGGAGATAACGCCAAAGACCGGTAGAACACACCAGATAAGGACGCATCTCTTACACATACACCACCCTGTTGTCGGAGACCCCGTGTACGGAAGAAGAACGCTTCCGGATAACCTTCCCGGGAACGTGAAAAAAGCGCTAAAGGCAATCAAAGGGCAGATGCTCCATGCCATGACGCTTGGCTTTACGCACCCGTCAACGAAAAAGAAAATCGCGTTCAAGGCGCCCTACCCTTTGGACATGGCAAACCTCTTAAAGACGATAGAAGAATGCTAAGTAAAGACGGCATAGGCTACGAAACCTCCCCCCTCCTTTCGAATGAAAAAGGCGTCATACACGCCTTTACAGGAAGAAAGGGCGGAGTAAGCAAGGCGCCGTATACGAGCCTGAACCTTGCCTTTCATGTAAACGACAGCTCGACCGACGTAGAGAAAAACCGCGGACTTGTAAAAAAGGCCTTCAGCCTCGAAAAAATATTTACGCTTGAACAGGTGCACGGCGACGAGGTGTACATGCTTAAGGCCGCCGCCCTGCCCTCTCACGCGCCGACTGCAGACGCTGTGATTACGGATATAAGAAACACCTCTATCGGCATACTTACGGCAGACTGTCTGCCGGTAATCTTCTACGACAAGAAGACCGCATCCATAGGCGCGTGCCACGCCGGATGGAGGGGCACACAAAAAAGCATATCGTCCAAGACGGTTGCTGCAATGGAACAGGCGTTTGGCGCAAAGCCCGAAAACATTATCGCATCGCTTGGCCCGTATATCGGCCCCTGCTGCTACGTGGTAGGCTTTGATGTATACGACGCATTTGCCGATAGAAGCAACAGAGACGAGTTCTTTGGCAAGGCACACGGCAGCTCGCGTTCTCTCGACATCGCCCTCGCAACGAAACTCGAACTCGCTCTGCACGGCCTTCGAGAAGAAAACATCTCTGTAAGCGCATCCTGCACGTCATGCAGGAATAACGATTTTTTTTCGTACAGAAAAGACAAGGCCGTCACCGGGCGGCAGCTGGCATTTATATCGCTAAGGTGATATGATGGCTATGATGATAGGGCTCACAGGAGGCATAGGAAGCGGCAAGAGCACGGTCGCGGCAGAGCTTAAGAAGCTTGGCTGTAGCGTCATAGACGCCGACACGGTTGCGCGCGACATGATGGCTCCCGGGCAGGCTGCGTACAAGGATGTTGTAAAGGAATTCGGCAAGGAAATCCTTGGCAAGGACAACGCCGTCAACAGGAAGGCCCTTGCCGCAGTAGTCTTTAGCGACGCAAGGAAACTCAAGCGGCTAAACGAGCTAACGCACCCCCATATAATGAAGGAAATAGAAAAGCGCGCCGAGGCCCTCAAAAAGCAATCGCCAAAGACGCCGATTGTCGTAAACGCCGCGCTCTTAATCGAAGTCGGGCACCACCGCATAATGAACAAGATAATCGTCGTGGTTGCAGACGAATACATACGCTTCGACCGCGTGATGAAGAGGGATAACCTGACGCTTACCGAGATAAAAGCCAGGGACTTATCCCAGATGCCGCTTGATAAAAAGAAAACCTACGCAGACTTCGTAATAGACAATAACGGGACCATGGAGGCAACACTTAAGCAGGTCAGGGAGGCGTACAGGAAGCTGACGGCGTAGCGGCCCTCCCGCCGCCTTTGGCCAGAAAAACAGTTGACACGGGAATCGCCGTGTGGTAGATTTGACTATCCCGTCACAAACGACTTCATATAGAGTTTTGCCGGAGCGCATTCCCTAAAAAACAACCAAATAACGCTTATAGAAAAGCAGAGTTTTATTTATAAATCCCTTTAAAAACATCCTCATACTAAAACATATACAATGACAGCACCAGGCGTATGAGTCCGCGCGCACCGAATGCGCCGCAAACTTTGCCGCACGGCAGGCATAAAGGCCAAAGCGCAAGGCAATTGCTAAATACAATAGACAATCCACCGAACCATCCGTAAACAAAAACCCCTAAGAAGAAGAGAGTATGAACCTAAAAGACCTGAAAGAAAAGAAAATCAACGACCTCACGGCAATGGCCAAGCAGTACAATATCGAGGGCGCAACGGGAATGCGTAAGCAGGACCTGATATTCGCGCTACTCCAGGCCCAGAGCGACCAGAACGGAGCCATCATGGGCGAAGGAGTTTTAGAGACCCTTCCCGACGGCTTCGGGTTCCTAAGGGCCCAGGATTATAACTACCTGCCGGGCCCGGACGACATATACGTCTCGCCCTCGCAGATAAGAAAGTTCGGCCTAAGAACAGGCGACATAGTGACAGGCCAGATAAGGCCTCCCAAGGAAGGCGAGAGATACTTCGCGCTTCTTAAAGTCCAGAGCATAAACCTCGAAGACCCGGAAGTTGCCAGAGAGAAAATACTTTTCGACAACCTTACGCCACTCTACCCGCAGGAAAGAATCAAGCTCGAGACAACGCCAAAGGGCGACACCTCGATGCGCATAATGGACATGTTCACGCCCGTTGGCAAAGGCCAGCGCGGACTCATCGTGTCCCCTCCTCGCGCCGGTAAAACGACCATCCTCCAGAAGATAGCTAACTCTATTACAAAGAACCACCCGGAAGTCGTGCTCATGGTGCTTCTCATAGACGAGAGGCCAGAAGAGGTCACTGACATGGAGCGCTCCGTAAAGGGCGAGGTCATAAGCTCGACCTTCGACGAGCCGGCGCAGCGCCACGTGCAGGTAGCGGAGATGGTGATTGAGAAGGCAAAGCGCCTTGTCGAGCACCAAAAGGACGTGGTAATACTGCTCGATTCTATAACAAGGCTCGCGAGGGCATACAATACGGTAGTGCCGCCAAGCGGAAAGGTGCTTTCCGGCGGTGTGGACTCTAACGCCCTTCACAAGCCAAAGAGGTTCTTTGGAGCAGCAAGGAACATCGAGAACGGCGGAAGCCTTACGATTATCGCAACCGCGCTTGTCGAGACCGGTAGCCGTATGGACGAGGTCATATTCGAAGAGTTCAAGGGTACCGGTAACATGGAAATCGTTCTCGACAGAAAGCTTGGCGAGAGAAGGCTCTTCCCTGCCATAGACTTAAATAAGTCCGGCACGCGTAAGGAAGAACTCCTTATTGCGAAGGAAGACCTAAACCGCATCTGGATACTTAGGAAGGTGCTCCAGCCGCTAAACCCGATAGAGAGCATGGAGTTCCTCTTGGACAAAATCCAGAACACCAAGAGCAACAAGGACTTCCTGGACGGCATGAGCAAGTAAGAAGCGCAGACAACCTCAGGGCAAAGGAACAACGGCATGCGTAAACCAACAGCGCTATCTACAGCAGTTTTCCTGTGCCTGCTTTTTCTTTCCTGCGCCGCAGATGCGGCCCAGCCAAAAAACAATCCTTTTAAGAAGCTCCTCGCAGACTCGGGCATGACATTTACCATGCCCGAAGGATTCAAAGAAGTCCCGGTCATAGAAAACGGCGACGTCATATACAACTATGCCATTGCTCATAAGGAAAAAAAGCTCGAGATACGCTACATGATAGAGCCGCTAAAGGACGCCCTAACGGACAAGAACTCCCCTGCCGCGTATGAAAATGCCGGTTACGATTCTACACTCATGACAATCTGTCTAAATATCACCGGCGGCCAGCTCTGCAACTTACAGCAATTCTACCACGATGACGTAATGGCTGAGTTCAACGGGGACGACGGATACACGACATTCGCGCCGCTTAACTCGGAGTTTGGCAAGGGGTTCGAAACCTCGAACTTCTTCGTCATCCACAAAAACAACACTGCAAACGCGTATATTTTCTTCATGCAAGACGACCCGAGACCTTTGCTTGACCTCATAACCCGCGACGACGTGTTCCACGCGCTAAAGTTCATCGAAACGCCAAAGCCTGACAGCACTCCAAAACCAAAGCGCTAAAAAAAACAGCTCCCCCCTCGCCCGTTTGGGTCGAGGGGGTTTTGTTTTTCTGCAGATGTGGTAGAATAATGCGTGCGAAAAAGGGGCGTGCAGATGAAGTATATAGCGCAGACAAACAGTGGCATCGTTAACGTCTTTTTCTCTATGGTTCTGTTGTTGCTGACCAGTCAAGCGGCCTTTGCCTACGAACCCGGTAGCAAAAGCGCGCAAATTAATTGTGTAGGTTCCGAAAAAGAAGTAGCATGCATTCTTATTGACCCTCAGCAGAGGAAGCTTGGGTATGACTTTGAAACAGATGAAGGGTTTGAGGAATGGAACGGAACTGCCAGTTATGCCGGCATCGGTTGCGATGACTGTGGGGATGAGTATGTTCCTGAGCCGGAAGCTTTCGAGATGCTGTTTGATTTTATTGTTGGAGAGTATACTATCAAAGTATCGACGGAAAAAGAGCCAACCCTGTTTTATCTGAGCGGGAGTTTTGTCGATGATGACGAGAGAAAAATTGGAGGGATAAAAGCTACTGGTTTCGTGGAAAGGGGCGCACCCGTATCTTTTAAAATCTATCTGGGGGATACCGGAAATGAAAAGAGCATAGTAAAGGTAGTCAGCTTTGCTGTTTTGAAGCAAGATATACGGCTGGCCAGGAAACTTGAGCGTATTCGTAACGACGGCATTATGACGAGCCTTCTTAAGAAGGCCGAAGCTGCCGAAGACGCGGCAAACAGAGGACAGTACAAGGCTGCCGTTAATCAGCTAAAGGCCCTTATGAGCGAGGTCAAGGCGCAGACCGGCAAGCACCTTGATGAGCGTGCCGCTACAATACTTACCGAAGACGCCGAGTACCTCATCAAGGAACTCGAGGCCAAGTAACTGCGCTTGGCGCGTTTCGGTGATGTTTTGTGTGTGCCAAGCACGTTTCGCCGACGCTGTGTGTGCTCCGTGCCGATGTTTCCTTTCTCCCCCGCTTCCCCCGCCACTCGCCCGTTTGGGTTGAGAGGGGATTGTATTTACGGCATTGTAATGAAAAGACCAGTTCGTTAGGCAGACCACACCCAGTGACAAAGACACTGGATTCCCGCCTGCGCGGGAATGACATAGGTATAAAGCATAACCAATTACCCAGCCCCTTACCCATCATAAACCCGCAAGTTTGGCGTGAGACGAGGCAGCAAGGCGTTTTTGTCCGCAGGCGTATCACGTCAGATACGTCGAGGATTGAAAATTCACGCACAACGAAGCATCACGGCCAAATCGCGGGTTTCCTCCGGCGCGAAAATCGCCGGTTTCATCCGCCACAAAAACCTACGACCACACCACGGGATAGCCGAAAGCAGGCTATAATTTCCATATGCGCATATGGGACATACATCCGCGCCGCCTCTGCAGGGCGCATCTTCTCGGCGAGCATGCCGAACTGCACGCCATATGGTCTGTGCTCGTTAACGGGAAAAAAGGGTATTCCCGCCACCCCGAGGTGCTTCGCTGGAAAGGCAAGCTCCTGGCGCTCTACAACGTGCACGAGCGCATCGTCACTGAGATGCTGCGGCGCGGGTTCAAACACGCCTCCCCGCTCGATAAACGTCTTGCGCGCGGCAGGGCCGTGCAAAAAGCGCGCGTGGATACGCTAAAGGCCCAATTGGAAAACCTCGCGAAAAAACGCTGCAAGTGCGGCAAGACCGGGAAATAAGACCTCCTTTGGGCGCGACACAGCCGGGCATGTTTTGTGGTATAATGCGCCGATGGAAACCCTACTCTGGGCCTCGGCAATCATCTGGTGCCTTCTTACCATAAACGGCACGCTAAACTACTTACTAAACGGCAAGCTCACGGATGCCGCGGATAAGGACCTCGCTACCTACCCCAAGGTCTCGATCATCGTGCCAGCAAGGAACGAAGAACAGGCAATAGAGAACTCGGTAACCAGCTTTTGCGAGCAGGAGTACCCGGCAGAGTACGAAGTAATAGTAGTCGACGACGAATCGACCGACTCGACCCCGGCTATTCTCGAAAAACTAAAGCGCAAGTACCCGCACCTGAAAGTCGTAAAAGGCAGCGGCCCAGCCAAGGGCTGGCTTGGAAAGCCCGCAGCGCTCGAGCGCGGCGTAAAAGAGGCTGCGGGAGACTGCTATCTTTTCGCTGACGCGGACATATGGTACTCGGAAGGCCTTCTAAAGCTCGCCGTTAACTACATGGCACACAAGAACGCGGATTTCATGACGCTTGGCCCGCGCGTCGTTACAAAAGGGGTCTTTGAGGCGGCCCTTATGTCGAACATATATTTTGTCGGCGGCTGTATCTTCCCAGGCTACCTTGTCGAGAGGACAAAGACCCCGCTCTTCTCTATCGGGGCCGGGGTCTTTAACCTCATCAAGAAAGAGCTCTTTATAAAAACAGGCGCCTTCGGCTCGATAAAAGACCGCGTTGTCGACGACGTGATGCTCGGCTACATGGCCAAGAAGGCAGGCGGCAAGGCAGTTGTAACGCAGGCAACGGAGCACGTGAGCGTCCGGATGTACGACGGCGCAATGGAAACAATCAAGGGGTTTCGTAAAAACATGTTCCCTGCGCTGAAAAAGGCGCCGTTCCTCATCCCGCTGCCATTTGTGCTAGGCTCTATCGTGAGCTTTGTCCCGTACATCGGGCTTATATATAACTACATGCACTCGGGCACGATAAGCACGCCCGCGGTAATATCGCTTGTCCTCATGCACTGGATATTTTTCAGCATGTTCCTTGTGTTTCGGCAGCCGTGGTACGTGACCTTCCTTAATCCTATAAGGGAACTCGGCTGGTGGGCCATCTTTGCCGCGTCGTTTATGGAATATTATCGAAGAGGCGGCGTGCACTGGCGTGGACGTACGTTTAAGTAAACAAGCCCCTCACCCGTTTGGGTTGAGGGGGTTTTGTTTTTAATAAATAATATGGTAGTATCGTATGGGGCTTAAAACACAGCCGTGCGCGACCAAGCTATCAAATTTAGTCTGGAACACAGTGTCAAACTCGCAAAAACGAGGCCACGAACGATGCACAAAATCTTTTATTCAATAACAGCTCTTGCGCTTTTCCTGCTGCTTTCTACCGCGCAGCCAGTCTGCAGCACAGACAAACAACAATCACCAAAAGTCGAATCCTCCGTCACAAAAAAAGTCGAGAACGGTGTTGCCATCAAGACCGTGGTCAACTCCAGTTCCTCGACAGAAAAATTCACAAACCCCGACGGAAGCATCATAACCATGCTGATAAAACAAACCGTAAAATCCATCTACCGCACGGACAGGGAAAGCTCAAACTCCAAGCTGAAGGCCACGGCATGGGTCACCGACAAAAAAGAGTACGACACAAAGTTATGGACCATAAAAGACTTGGCCGACAATGGAGGCAGGTGGGACGACTACTACCGAACTGTAATACACGGCTGCTGCGCCTCCGAAAAAACTTACAGAATGTTCGACTACAAAACAGGAAAATACATTTTTTCCTCAAGCGCCGAACCGGCATCCGTTGTCATTACAAACCCACCTATCAAAAGAACAATTTCATACATCTCCGTCAATTCCGGAGACTACTACATGCATGAAAAGCGAAAAACACACCGAGATGAAGTCGGCATACTAACCATGTCATCCACCGATTCCAATATTGACCGTATTATGATATACGCCGACAACGTGGATGACATGCAATGGAGCCCGAAACTTTCGCTCATTGACGAAAAACACCCGGCTGGAAGCGACAAACTTGAATTTGCAGGCTCGGCTGGAAGTGGCAGTGCCGCTACCGTCTCTGGATTTTCCGTAAAGCTGGTGTTCTTCGACAACAGCGGAACAGCTATTATCCCGATTATTAACGACAGGCTGCACATAGAAAACGCAATTTTATCAAAAGGCATCTCGCTAAAACGTATATTCCCGGCCGAAAACATGGCAAAATAAGCGCAACAGCGGTTGCAACATCTTTTGCAATAAACGACTTAACAATACCGAGGACACCTTGACCCAACAATATATAAAACCAGTTGAACGTCTATCCAGACTTGCCATTTTCACCTTCATTATACTTTCCTGTATATTCCCAACATTCATCGACTTGGGATTTGATGCTCTATCACCCAACGTAGTGATAGGCTACTTGCTTTTTACAGGCATAACCATAGCCATATGCATTACACTATGGTATATCATCATTAAGGTAGTTTTAACGAGAGACAACATCCGCGGATTCGTACTCACCTTGATTATTGTCTTAATATTTCTTTTTTGCATAGGGCTGCTTGCTGCCTTTCTCCCATGCTCCGGCGAAGGCTGTATGGGCAATATCCTATTTCTATTTCTAATCACCCTTCCATCCATATTTTTCATATTTCATGCTGCCATCGCATTAACCGTTACTTACCTTTATAAAAAAGGCATTTTGGACAGTATCGGCGGAATAATCGCTGTCATCTCTGCAATGTTACTACTTATTCTGCTTCCCCTCATTCAACTTTCTCACTAATAATCACAGTGATAGCTGCTTAGCGTCAAAAGTGCGGCATCGCAATGACCAAGCCGCTCCCTCGCCCTTTCCGGACGTAAAGCCTGCCCCGTAGGGGCAAAACTTCTAAAGACACTGGATTCCCGCCTGCGCGGGAATGACGTAGATTTTGTAATGCTGAATTAATTTCAGCATCTCGTTCTTTGTTTGTCATTCCTGCGGAAGCAGGAATCCATTTCTAAAATTGGATTCCCGCTCAAAACATCGCAGGAATGACAAAATATCGCCAATAGACAGGAGATTGCTTCGGCCTGCGGCCTCGCAATGACCGCCCCATCGCCCTTTCCGGACGTAAAGCCTGCCCCGTAGGGGCAAAACTTCTAAAGACACTGGATTCCCGCTCAAAACATCGCGGGAATGACAAAATATCGCCAATAGACAGGAGATTGCTTCGGCCTGCGGCCTCGCAATGACCGCCCCATCGCCCTTTCCGGACGTAAAGCCGCCCGCAGGGGCAAAACTTCTAAATACACTGGATTCCAGCCTGCGCGGGAATGACAATCTTTTATATTTGGGTGCAGGCGTCACGCCTGCCAAACCGGCAAGTTTCGTGCCGCGAGAGACTAAAAGTCCTTACCCATCATAAACCCGCAAGTTTGGCGAGAGACGAGGCAGCAAGGCGTTTTTGTCCGCAGGCGTATGTTGTCAATACGTCGAGGAACAAAAACGCCTTGATAACGAAGTATGACGCCAAAATCGCGGGTTTACCACCTACAAAAAACCCTTGCATTCCCCGAAAGACCTTGTTATTATTATGTATTCAAGAATACAACTCCAAGTCGTCTCCCCATAATACGGGAACGCACAGAAAGGCAAAGGTACACGCAAATGAAAGAAGGAATTCATCCAAACTACATCCCGGTGAAGATACACTGCGCCTGCGGCTTCGAGGTCGAGACCAGGTCCACGGCCAAGGACATCGGTGTGGAAATCTGCTCCCACTGCCATCCGTTCTACACCGGAAAGCAGAAGTTCCTTGACACGGCCGGAAGGGTCGAGAAGTTCCAGAAGAAGTACGGCAAGAAGAGCAGCTAAAAAATCTCCTTTTAAGGGTGCGCCGTGAAAGTAACCCTCCTAAGGTCCACCCCGGAGCCTGAAAAGACCGTTTCGCTCGCTGCAAAGCTCTGCTACTCGGACTCGGGCATAGACGACCTCGAGAAAAAGGTCGAAGGCTCCTCGCAGGAAAACTTCCTCGCAAAAATTCTAAAGCTCGGGCACCTGTCGGTGCTCGAGCACGCGAGCTTCACCTTCGGCATCGAGGGCGTATCGAGAGCACTTACGCACCAGCTCGTAAGGCACCGCATTGCCTCGTACTCGCAGCAGAGCCAGCGATACGTCAACGCCACCAAGGGCAAGGACTACGTCACCCCTCCCCTGATTGCGAAGGACGAAGCGGCGGCAAAGAAGTTTAGCGAGGCAATGGACAAGGCCTACGGCCTATACGACGAGCTTATAAAGGCAGGAATCGAGAAAGAAGACGCAAGATACGTTCTACCAAACGCCGCGTGCACGAAAATCATAGTGACGATGAACGCGCGGGAGCTGCTGCACTTTTTTAATTTAAGATGCTGCGAGCGGGCGCAGTGGGAAATCAGGGACATGGCAACAAGGATGCTTGCGCTTGTAAAGAAGGAGTCGCCCGTGATATTCGAGACATCGGGCCCCGCATGTGTAGCAGGCGCGTGCTCAGAGGGCGAGATGACCTGCGGCAAACCAAAAGAGATAAGGGAGAAGTTCAAGGCCCTGTAATTTAAACAAACGGCCAAGCGCACACACTACGATGCTTAACGAAAAACTTGCAGGCATAGAGAAAAGATATAACGAGATAATCGGCATACTCGGCACGGCAGGAGTTACCGACGACGCGGCGAAGTTTAGGAGTCTATCGCAGGAGCGCGCCGCGCTAGAAGAAATCGTCGAGAGCTACAGAGAGCTTAGAAAGACGGCTGAGGAAATCGTCCACGCCAGGGAGATGCTCGAAGGCAAGGACGAGGACATGAGAGAGCTTGCGAAGGAAGAGCTTCCGGGGCTGCAAAAAAAGTCCGAGGAGCTCACCGCGAGAATACGCGTGCTTCTTCTTCCAAAGGACCCGAACGACGATAAAAACATCATCATCGAGATACGCGCCGGAGCAGGCGGCGACGAGAGCGCGCTCTTTGCAGCAGAGCTATACAGAATGTACGTCAGGTACGCCGAGAGCCAGCGATGGAAAACCGAGCTCTTGAGCTCCAACCCGACCGGGCTAAACGGGTTTAAGGAAATAATAGCGATAATCGAGGGCAAAGGCGCGTACTCGCGCTTCAAGTACGAGAGCGGCGTTCACAGAGTGCAGCGCGTGCCTGAGACAGAGGCATCTGGCAGAAGGCACACGTCCACTGT
Organism: Deltaproteobacteria bacterium; assembly: GCA_029858205.1. Classification (NCBI taxonomy): domain Bacteria; kingdom Pseudomonadati; phylum Myxococcota; class Myxococcia; species Deltaproteobacteria bacterium. Next base: position 197,074 of record JAOUFM010000001.1, read on the forward strand.
CACGGTAATAGTTCTTCCGGAGGCCGAAGAGGTCGAGGTGGACGTAAACCCAAGCGACCTACGGGTCGATACATTCAGGGCCGGAGGCCACGGCGGCCAGAACGTAAACAAGGTAGAGACGGCTGTGCGCATAACGCACGTCCCGACCGGTGTCGTAGCCGTGTGCCAGGACGAAAAGAGCCAGCACAAGAACCGCCAGAAGGCCATGAAGATACTGCTTAGCCGCTTACTCGACATAAAAGTCAGGGAGCAGGAGGAAAAAGCGGCAAAGGAAAGAAAGGAAAAGGTCGGCACCGGGGACCGTTCGGAAAAGATACGCACGTATAATTTTCCGCAAAACCGTGTTACTGACCACAGAATCGGCGTAACGCTCCATAAGCTTAGCGACGTAATGGAAGGCGATTTAACTGAACTGACGGACCATCTCATAGCGCACTATCAGGGCGAGGCGCTAAAGAAGATGCAGACATAAGGAAATAAACATGGACAAACTCATAATCGAAGGCGGCAACAGACTGGTTGGCACAATCGAGGTAAGCGGCTCAAAGAACTCGGCCCTGCCCCTTATGGCAGCCGCGCTTTTGACAGGCGGCAAATATACGCTCACGAACCTTCCGAAGCTAAAGGACATCAGCACATTTAAAAAAGTCCTTAGCCACATGGGCTGCGTTGTCGAGAACACGGACGGCGGCGTTATCATAGACGCATCCAACGCGCGCATGGTAGAGGCCCCGTACGATCTTGTAAAAACAATGCGGGCCTCGGTGCTTGTGCTCGGGCCAATGGTCGCGCGCTTTAAGGAAGCACGGGTGAGCCTTCCCGGAGGATGCGCAATAGGGGCGCGCCCCATAAACCTGCATTTAATGGCGCTCGAAAAAATGGGCGCAGAGGTCGAGATACAGGGCGGGTACGTTATAGTAAAAGCAAAAAACTTAAAAGGCGCGAAAATCTGCTTTGACACTATCACTGTCACTGGCACGGAAAACATAATGCTTGCCGCAGTGCACGCCGACGGCGAGACTATAATCGAGAACGCGGCGCTCGAGCCGGAGGTAACGGAGCTCGGATACGCACTAAAGAAAATGGGCGCTGACATAGACGGCATAGGCACGGACAAAATCACGATACGCGGAGTAAAAGAACTAAGGCCAATCGAATACAAGGTCATGCCCGACAGGATAGAAGCCGGAACGTTCATGGTGGCCGCTGCCATGACGACCGGGAACGTGCTTATAAAGAACTGCCCTGCAGAGCACCTTGACGCGCTAACTGACAAGCTCAAGGCAGCAGGGGCTTCGGTAAAAACGGAAAACGGAGGAGTACGGGTGGTGGGCGATAAGCCCATACAAAGCGTTGACATAAAGACCTACCCCTACCCCGCCTTCCCTACCGACATGCAGGCGCAGATGATGGCCATGATGTCCATATCTAGCGGCTTAAGCGTAATAACGGAAACGATCTTCGAGAACCGTTTCATGCACGTTGCCGAGTTGCAGAGGATGGGCGCGAACATCACGGTAGACGGCAGGAACGCGGTGGTAAAGGGCGTAAGGTCGCTAAGCGGCGCGCCCCTTATGGCAACGGACCTTCGCGCAAGCGCTTCTCTCGTGCTCGCAGGGCTCGTTGCAAACGGCATCACCGAGGTATCGAGAATATACCATCTTGACCGCGGCTACGATGCAATAGAAAAAAAATTAAACGCCATTGGCGCTAACATCAAACGGGTGAAGGATGAATAAAGGAACCGGCAAGCTCACGATAGCGCTCCCAAAAGGCCGCATCATGGACGAGGCGTTAAACGTCTTCAAGGCTGCGGGAATAGATGCTGCATCTGCCCTTAAGGCAGACGACCGCCGCTTGATATTTGACGGCCCGGGAAACCTTCGCTTCATGGTAGTGCGGGGCCAGGACGTGCCCACGTACGTAGAGTACGGCGCGGCAGATCTCGGGATTGCCGGAAAGGACGTGCTGGTAGAGCAAAATAAAGACCTCTACGAGCCGCTTGACTTAAATATCGGCAAATGCCGCATGGTGGTTGCGGAGCCGGAAAAAGTGAAAAAGACCGACAACCCCTCGCACTGGACGCGCGTAAAGGTTGCAACAAAGTACCCGAACATAACGTCGGCGTATTTCCTAAGTAAAGGCATACAGGTGGAGATGATAAAGCTCTACGGCTCGATAGAGCTTGCGCCACTGCTTGGGCTCTCGGAGAGGATAGTAGACCTCGTGCAAAGCGGCAGGACGCTAAAGGAGAACGGCCTTGCCGAGGTCGAGACCATAATGGAAGTGTCTTCCAGACTGGTGGCAAACAGGGCAAGCCTTAAGACAAGGCCCGAAGAGATAAAGACTCTTATCGAACGACTATCGAAGGCAGTTAAAAAACTAAGGTAGTACAATGCGCATCATCGAGACAAAAAACCACGAGTACAAAGAAGTACTAAAAAGCGTGCTCGGGCGCGGAGAATCCGACTCCGCATCCGTTGAGGCGGTAGTGCGCGAAATTATAGCCAATGTAAAAAAGCGCGGGGACTCTGCCCTCTTCGAGTATACGAAACGCTTTGACAGGGCCGACATAGGCCCAAAGACAATAAAGGTTAGCGAAAAAGAAATAAACGCCGCAATAAGGAAAATCCCAAAAAAAGACCTTGCCATAATCGAGCTCTCGGCAAGCCGCATATCTTCATTTCACAAGCGCCAAATCGAGTTCTCGTGGTTCTATAACGAGGACGAAATACTGCTTGGCCAGAAGATATCGGCAATAGAAAAGGCCGGCATCTACGTGCCCGGGGGCAAGGCAGCCTACCCGTCTACAGTATTAATGAACGCGATACCTGCAAAGGTGGCCGGCGTAAAAAAGGTAGTGATGGTAACGCCGCCCGGGCCAACAGGCGAAATCAACCCGTACGTGCTCGCTGCGGCAAAGGTAGCCAAAGTGGACGCAATATTTAAGATCGGCGGTGCGCAGGCTGTTGCCGCCCTCGCCTACGGCACAAAGTCGGTCCCAAAGGTCGATAAAATAGTTGGCCCGGGCAATATCTACGTCGCAACGGCCAAGCGGCTCGTATTCGGCACCGTCGACATAGACATGGTAGCCGGGCCAAGCGAGATACTCGTAATAAACGACGGCACCGGGAGCGCGGACGTTATCGCAGCAGACCTTCTCTCCCAGGCAGAGCACGACGAGCTTGCGTCCTCGATACTGATAACGACCTCGAAGGCAATGGCAAAGAAGGTGGCGCTAAGAGTTGGCGCAAGAATAAAGAAACTAAAACGGCGCGCAATAGCTGAGAAATCCATTGCAAGCTACGGCGTGATATTCGTTACCGGGAACTTAAACGAGGCATTCTCCATATCGAATAGCATTGCGCCGGAGCATCTCGAGCTCTTCATGCAGGACGCTGAAAAATATCTAAAGAAGGTCGAGAACGCCGGGGCCGTGTTCCTCGGCCCTGATACAGCAGAGGCATGCGGCGACTATATCGCAGGGCCAAACCACACGCTCCCGACCGGAGGCACGGCAAGGTTCTCCTCGCCTCTTGGAGTATATGATTTCCAGAAACGGACAAGCGTGATATCATTCTCAGAGAGGGCGGCAAGGCAGTTTGGAAAGGCCGTCTCGCGCTTTGCAAGAATAGAAGGATTAGAGGCGCACGCGCTTAGCGCAGAGGCAAGGCTTGGCGGAAAAAAACGCGGGAGATGACACATATGCCTAAAAAAGCACGGACAGCGAAAGTAAAAAGAAAAACAACGGAAACGGACATAAAGCTCGAGCTAAACCTCGACGGCAAAGGCTCTGCCGAAGTATCTACAGGCATAGCCTTCTTCGACCACATGCTAACGCTCCTTGCCAAGCACGCCCTGTTTGGCCTTACGATAAAGGCCAAGGGCGATATAGATGTCGACTACCACCACACGGTCGAAGATGTCGGGCTCTGCCTCGGGGAAGCGCTTAAAAAAGCCCTTGGAGATAAAAAGGGCCTTGTGCGCTACGGCACCGCCGAGGTTCCGATGATGGATTCGCTCTCGAAGGTAACGCTCGACCTTAGCGGCAGGCCCTACTTCAAGATAACGCCCAATAAGGACTCCATGAGCGAGCTCTACAGAGTGCACAAACTCTACGAATCGGACAGATTCCACTTCGACCTCGGGTTTATGGAAGAGTTCATGCAGGCGCTCGCGAACTCGGCCGGCATGGATCTGCACATAACGCTCTACTACGGCAAGGATTTGCATCATGCGATAGAGTCCATATTCAAGGCGCTTGCGAAGGCCTTAAAGAACGCGGTCGAGATAGACCCGCGCATAGAAGGAGTAATGTCGACAAAAGGCACGCTATGATAGCTATCGTCGATTACGGCATGGGCAATTTGAGAAGCGTCGAAAAGGCCTTTAAGAAAGTAGGCCTCGACGCTTCTGTCACGTCCGATGCCGCGAAAATCGCATCTGCCTCAAAGGTCGTTCTTCCGGGGGTAGGCGCATTCGAAGAATGCATGAAGAACCTCTCGAAAGACGGCCTTGACGAAGCGGTCGTAAAGGCGGTAAAATCCGGTAAACCGTTTCTTGGGATATGCCTCGGGCTGCAACTCCTGTTCGATGAATCGGAGGAAGAAGGCACGCACAAGGGGCTTGGCCTGGTCGGCGGAAAGATAAAGAAGTTCGGCCCGGGCTTAAAGGTGCCGCATATGGGCTGGAACACCGTTAAAAAGAACAAGCCCGCCTCCCCCATGCTTAGCGGCATAAACGAAAACGAGTACTTTTACTTCGTGCACTCGTACTACCCGGTGCCCGATGATAAGACAATAGCGCTTACCATGACCGAGTACGGCAGCGAGTTCGTAAGCTCTATAGAAACCGATAACATCCGGGCATTCCAATTTCACCCGGAAAAGAGCCAGAGAGCCGGGCTAAAGCTGATAGAGAACTTCGCAAAAACGCGCTGAGTGCGGCACGGCGCGACAAACAGCCAATAAAGAGGCCCCTATGATAATCATCCCTGCAATAGACATAAAAGGCGGCAAGTGCGTGCGCCTCGAACAGGGCAAAATGGACGCAGAGACCGTGTACTCGACAAACCCTGTCGAGGTGGCTCTTAAGTGGGAGGCTGCCGGGGCGCGCATAATACACCTTGTGGACCTGGACGCTGCAATCGAAGGCAGGCCCGTTAACTTTAATATCATCAAAAATATCGTCGACAAGCTAAAGACCGCCGTGCAAATCGGCGGCGGCATACGCTCGATGGAAACAGCCGAAGCGTACCTCAACATCCCTGGGGTCGAGCGTATAATCATCGGCACCGCGGCTGCAAAGGACGAGGCCTTCATAAAAAGCCTCGCGCAAAAGCACCCCGGTAAGATTACAGTCGGCATAGACGCGAAGGACGGCAAGGTCGCTGTCAAAGGCTGGGTCGAGGTTACCGACATAGACGCATTCACTCTGGCGAAAAAGCTCAAGGCCCTCGGTGTCGCGGCCCTCGTCTACACCGACATATCGAGAGACGGCATGCTAAGCGGCCCGAACCTCGCGGCAAACACGAAGATGGCCAAAGAGGCAGGCATACCGGTCATAGCCTCCGGCGGCGTATCGGGAATAGAGGACATAAAGCGGCTGAAGGCCACGGGCGTATACGGCGCAATCATAGGCAAGGCGCTCTATTCCGGAGACATAGACCTTAAAGAAGCCATACAAACGGCGAACAAGGCATAACAGTGCTGACCAAGCGTATCATCCCCTGCCTGGACGTAAAGGACGGCCGCGTTGTAAAAGGCGTAAGCTTCGTGGAGCTAAGGGACGCCGGCGACCCGGTAGAATGCGCCGTTGCCTACGACGCTCAGGGCGCCGACGAGCTCGTGTTCCTAGACATCACGGCCTCGCACGAGGAAAGAAAGACCATACTCGATATAGCCGAGAGAACGGCAGCCGACGTGTTCATGCCGGTAACAATAGGCGGCGGCATAAAAACATTAGACGACATAAAAGAGCTGCTTCGCGCAGGCGCGGACAAGGTATCCATAAACACAACGGCCGTTAACGACCCGATGTTCTTAAGAAAGACCGCGGACAAATTCGGCACGCAGTGCATAGTCGTTGCAATAGACGCAAAGATGAACGCCGACGGAAAATCCTGGGGCGTATTCACGCACGGCGGCAGAAAGCCCGCAGGGCTGGACGCTGTAGAATGGGCGAAAAAGGTCGTATCTCTTGGCGCAGGAGAGATACTTCTTACCAGCATGGACCAGGACGGGCGTAAAAACGGCTACGACCTGGCACTAACAAGCGCCGTTGCCGATGCCGTGACCGTGCCGGTAATCGCATCGGGCGGAGCGGGAACGCTCGAGCACATCTACGAGGCATTTACAAAAGGCAAGGCGGACGCAGCGCTTGCGGCAAGTATTTTTCACTTCGGGGAGTTCACGGTGCCGGAAACTAAAAAATTCCTTATGGCCAAGGGCGTAAACATGCGGCCGCCGCAAGGGACCTGACATGCAGGAGAGAAAAGCCCGATTTCTAAAGTTCATCATCGCTTATAAAACAATAATGGGCTCTCTCGAGCTCATTATTTTTTTTGGTCTCCTGAAGCTCGTTGACAAAGACCTCAAAATTGCCGCAACCACATTCGCAAAGTACCTGAACCTCGACATAGAAAACCAATACATCAGGCTTCTCATAGAAAATATCGCGCAAGTCGAACATAACACGATGATAGGTCTTTCGATAAGCGTGTTCCTTTTCTCTGCCTTCAACCTTGTTGAGGCCTGGGGGCTGCATCTTAGGCGTAAGTGGGCCGAATGGCTCACCGTTGCCTCCACGGGCGCGATGATACCATTTGAGATATACACCATTTACGACAAGGTCACTGTGGTACGCATAATAGTACTTGCGCTAAACTGCGCCATAGTCTACTACCTCGCCACGCGTAAAGACCTCTTCCACAGCAAGAGAGAAATGGAAGAGTTGAAAAAACGCGAACAGGAAGAACTTGGCAAACACAAGACAAGGCTCGAAGAAATCGTTCAAAAAGAGCACGAACTCGAGGAAATAATAACCAACGAACTGGAGCTCGAGCGGCTTCTAGAGAAGAAAATCGCCATCGAAGAACACTTCCTCACGGAACGAGACGCAGACGCAAAGGCAAGGCTTAATAACGAGCTCCGGCTCCTCACGGAACGCGAAAACGAGCTTATAGAGCTTATAAGAGACGAAAAACGGACGCTCCACTAACGACTGTTGACAAAGCCGCAATTTAGACTATCCTTAGCATATAGAAAAAACAAAAAGGAGGGCTGCATATGCCGTATGAACCAAGGAAGTTCGATTTAAAGGGACTGGACGGGCTATCCGACAACCAGATTTCGCAGCACAGAGATACGCTCTACGTGGGATACGTAAACAAACTTAACGAAATTCAGGAAAAGCTCAAGACAGCTGACAGAGGCAAGGCAAACCAGATATACAGCGAGCTTCGGGCTTTAAAGGCCGATGAGACATTCGCCCTAAACGGTGTCGTGCTCCACGAGCTCTACTTCGAGAACCTCGGAGGCAAGGGAGGAGCCCCCTCTGGCGGCCTGCTGAAAGCAATAGAGGCTGACTTCGGGTCTTTTGATAAGTGGGTGGAAGACTTCAAGGCCTCTGGCATGGCAGCAAGAGGCTGGGTAATGCTTGGTAAATGCGGGTATGACGGAAAGCTACACAACTGGGGGCTTGATTCGCACAATAACAACTTCCCTGCCCTCGCCACCCCCGTTCTTATCATGGACGTGTATGAGCACGCCTATGCAATAGACTACGGCGTAAAGAGACCGCCCTATATTGAAGCATTCATGAAGAACATAGACTGGAAGGCAGCGGAGAAGAGGTTTAAGTAAGCGCCTGTTCAGTTTAAGACACGCTGGGGGTGCCGTCCTTTGGACGGCACCCCCAGCGTCATTTCATCTTTACCTGCTATCCACAAACAGCGCGCACGGGTCTTCTAAAAACAAAATCACCTTATTAAGAAAATTCGCGGCCTCTCTACCGTCCGTAACCCTGTGGTCGAATGTAAGGGAGAGCGGCAAAATCTTTCTTATCTCGATTTTTCCGTCCACCACCCACGGCCTCTCCCTCACCTTGCCTGTGCCAAGTATGGCAACGTCAGGGTAGTTTATAACAGGAGTAGCGTACGTGCCGCCGAATGTGCCGTAATTGGTGATTGTAAAGGACGAGCCCTTAAGCTCATCAAGAGTAAGTTTTCTCTCCCTCGCCTTTTCGCCAAGCTCGTGTATCTCGCCTGCTATCTCGAGGATGGTCTTCTTATCGACATCTCGCACAACACTCACCATAAGCCCGTCGTCGGTATCTATGGCAACGCCGATGTTATAGTATTTCTTGAGCACAACCTCCTCTCTCTCATCGTCCATGCTGGCATTAAGAGAAGGGAAATCCTTCAAAGCATGCTGCGCTGCCTTTATAAAGAACGGCATAAAGGTAAGGTGCACGCCCTTTTTCTTTGCCTTGGCATTTTCTTTTTCACGAAGTTCATAGAGAGCGGTGACATCTGCATCGTCCATCCCGGTCACGAACACAGTAGACTTTTGCGAGAGAACCAGGTTCTTAGCAATGGCCTTTCTAACGCCCTTCAAGGCAACGCGCTCAACAGGGCCGTACTTGTCCGCAGCCTCTTTCTTAACTGTCTCGCCAGTACCCTTTACATCGGCCTCCGTGATTCTGCCTCCCTGGCCCGTGCCCTTTACCTTTGTTAAATCCACCCCAAGCTTCTTTGCAAGGCTTCTCACGAACGGCGGGGCAAGGACCTCCTCCTTGTCCGGCAGCTTGCCGACAATGGACACGGACTCTCTTTTCTCCTCGCCTGCCTCGAGCCGTATCGTGAAAATAACCTCACCTACCGAGGCAACCTCGCCCTCGGGCTTTAGTATCTTTTCTATGACGCCTTTTTTGGGGCTTGGCACCTCTACGATTGCCTTATCGGTCTCTACCTCCACAACCACCTGATGCTCAAGGACGCTATCGCCTTCCTTAACGCGCCACTTTACAATTTCGCCCTCGACAATACCCTCGCCAAGGTCAGGCAGCTTGAATTCGTAAGCCATGTCTTTATTCTCCTAATATGATAGAACTTCGTCGTACGCCTTTTTGATAAGCTCAACCGACGGCATGTAATGGTCTTCGAGAAGGGCCATGGGCGTTACCGCATCCGGCGCAGTTACCCTCTTTACAGGCGCCTTAAGGTGCATGAGCGCCTTATCTGCCGCGAGCGCTGCGATTTCCGCTGCCACGCCGCAAAACCCTGTTGCCTCGTGCACAATGACAAGACGGCCTGTTTTCTTTACCGAGCTTAATATCAAATCCTCATCAAGCGGCTTTATGGTCTGAAGGTCTATGATTTCAGCATTAAGCCCCTCGGCAGCCTCCGAAGCTCTGTGCAGCATCGCGCCCCAGGAAACGATCGTCAGATCAGAACCTTCCTGAAAAACATCTGCCCTGCCAAGTTCGATTGTGTAGCCCTCTTCCGGCACCTCGGCCTTTATTGAACGGTAGAGGCGCGAAGGCTCTAAAAAGAGCACAGGGTCAGGGTCGCGTATAGCAGATATCAAAAGCCCCTTTGCATTGTACGGGTTCGACGGAATAACGACCTTCACCCCGGGCATATGGCAAAATATCGCTTCCGGAGAATCCGAGTGCAGCTCCGGGCCTTTTATGCCCACCCCGTACGGAGCCCGTATCACAAGAGGGCAAGTAAAGCGCCCCCTTGACCTCGCCCGCATTCTTGCTGCATGCGAATAGACCTGCTCTATTGCCTCGTAGATAAAAGCCATGAACTGTATCTCTGCAACAGGCTTAAGTCCGTAGAGCGACATGCCGATTGCAGTGCCGACAATGCCAAGCTCCGCAAGCGGAGTGTCTATTACGCGCTCTTTGCCAAATTTTTCAAGAAGCCCGGCGCTCACGCGGAACACGCCGCCGTCGGTGCCGACGTCTTCGCCAAGGATTACGACGTTATCGTCTCGCTCCATCTCGAGAGTAAGGGCCGAGTTAACGGCCTCGACCATGTTCATTTTAGCCATCCGCGCTCCTTAAGCTCACGAAGCTGTCTCTGGCTCGCCTCGGCGTTCGTGTAGCGTATGATGTCGTCTGGCTCTGAGGAAGGATACGACTCTTCCTCTAAAATTGCGGCGTCCAGCTTCTCAAAGCATTTTCCCTCGACGTCCTTTTCATAGGTCTCGCTCCAGAGGCCTTTTTTCTGCATAAACAAGCGCAGCCGTATAAGCGGCTCCTTCTTTGCCCATGCCTCGACATCCGCGCTATTTCTGTAACGCGTTGCATCGTCGGCTGTAGTATGGTGGTCGAGCCTGTAGGTAAGGTTCTCTATCAGTGTCGGCCCTCCGCCGCTTCTTGCTTTTTCCAGGGCCTCGTTTGCGGCCTTATACACTGCGAACACGTCGTTACCGTCCGTCTGAATGCCGCCAAAGCCGTAGCCAAACGCCCTCTGCGCAATAGTCTCGGAGGCAGTCTGGGTCTTTAGCGGTACGGATATTGCCCACTGGTTATTCTGGCAGACGAATACAACCGGCAGCTTGAATACGCCTGCAAAGTTAAGGGCCTCGTGAAAGTCGCCTCTGGAAGATGCTCCGTCGCCAAAAAAGCATATGACAGCGTCGTTCTTCTTCCTGTACTTCATGGCGTAGGCAACGCCAACTGCATGCGTAAGGTGCGAGCCGACGGGAACGCTCATGGGAAGGATGTTTAAATCAGGCGGCGTCTTTGCGCCCCTTTCATCGCCCTTCCAGTACCTGTATAACATCCATGCCGGGTACCCAAGGGCCAGGAACACGCCGTTTTCCCTGAATGTCGGCGCAACCCAGTCGGACTTTCTTATGGCAAGGGCAGTAGCTGCCTGCGTTGCCTCAAGGCCGTATATGGACGGATACGTGCCTATGCGGCCTTCCCTCTGTAGGCTAAGGGCGCGGCTATTAAAGGCCCTCATATAGATAATACTCTCAAAAAGGGCCTTTATGGCGTCATCCGAGAGCCCGGGCATGAGCGAGGCATCGGCCTCTCCTGCCTCGTTTAAAACGCCCAGATGCTTTATCTCGAATGTCCCAACTATCTTCTCTGTCATTATAAATAGAGTCTACCAAGAGGTTAAGGCCCCGTCAAGGCCGTATACCGAAGATTCGGCGGCATTGACACGGCGAATATGTTATTATATGCTTTCTAAAACCACTTTGGAGAAACATAACTTGGAAAAACCGGATATAAAATACGACGCAAACGGCCTCATCCCTGCGGTTGCGCAGGACTCGGATACCGGAGAAGTCTTGATGCTAGCCTTCATGAACAAGGAAGCTCTCGAGAAAACCCTCGATACAGGGCTCGCGCACTACTATAGCAGGTCGCGCCAAAAGCTCTGGATGAAGGGCGAGACCTCGGGCAACACGCAGAAGGTCGAGGGCGTTTTCTACGACTGCGACTCCGACTCCGTGCTCCTTAGGATAAAGCAAAAAGGGGTTGCCTGTCACACGGGCGAACGTTCGTGCTTTTTCCGCCGCCTTGACCAGGGCGGCAAAGAGTTCGGCGTACAGAAGGGCAGCGCAGCACCGGCAAGCGGCAGCGAGGCAGTAATCAGCGGCCTTTACAAGGTTCTGCTCGATAGAAAGAACTCCTCGCCAGATGAGTCCTACGTAGCCTCGCTATACTCAAAGGGCTTTAACAAAATCGCTGCAAAGATACACGAAGAATCTGCCGAGCTCGTGCATGCCGGGAAAAAGGGCGGAAAAGACGAAATCGTGCACGAAATATCCGACCTCTGGTTCCACACCATGGTGCTCCTTGGGTATAAAGACATTGCCATAGAGGACGTGTTTACGGAGCTTAAGCGCCGCTTTGGAACTTCAGGGCACGATGAAAAAGCCTCGAGGCCGATAAAAAAGGACGAAGACTGACGCAGACATAAAAGGAGCCTTTGATTATGGAATGCATATTCTGCAAGATTGCGGCAAAGAAAATCCCCTCTACAATCGTAAAGGAAACCGACAGGCTCGTTGTCATAAAGGACATCAGCCCGCAAAGCCCCACTCACCTGCTCGTGATTCCCAAAGCCCACTTCGCAACCATCCTTGACTGCGATGACAGAAACATCATGGGCGAGATGCTCTCAGTTGCCAAGGAAGCGGCAAAAGAGGCAGGAGTTGATAAAAAGGGCTTTCGCCTGGTCATCAACACGAACGAGGAAGGCGGGCAGACGGTTTTCCATCTGCACATGCATTTGATGGCAGGACGGCACCTAGACGGCAAGATGGGATAGAAACGAAGCCCGCGATTTTTGCGGCACCAGCACGATATAGGTAGCAACAACCCCCAAACACGCGCATATAGCGCCAAACACTACATGCTTTACGGCAGATTCATAGAATTACTGCTAAATCTTTTTATCGACAGCGACCACCAGAGAAGCGAAAAGGCATTCGACTATCTAATGACCGGAATAATAATAGTTGCCATTATACTTTGCATCGGTTTTATACTATTAGGGCTTTTCATACTCTTAACAGCATAATCGGCAATTTCTCTCGCCCCAAACCAGCAAGCATGTCATAGACTCGATTCGTGATCCAGTATGACCGATAAGACTCTGGATTCCCGCCTTCGCGGGAATGACAACGTGAGATTGCTTCGCCGCTTCGCGTCATCCGACGCTTCGCGCCTCGCAATGACTGCGTTTACATTTGGGTGCAGGCGTCACGCCTGCCGGCCAAATCGCGGGTTTGCCAAAAAGCAAATTACAGCCTGGTTATATTCCCCTACCCTCCTTAACAAGTCCGAGCCTGATTATCCGATCCAGTACGGTTACGTCAATATTTCCGCCGCTCACTACGAGGACGACCTTATTCCCAGGCTTTGGGATTTTATTCTCAATAAGTGCCGCAAGCGGCACAGCCCCTGCCCCCTCGACAACGAGCTTCTTACGCTCCATGAACTTTAATACCGCCTCTGCTATCGAGTCCTCTGCGACTATTACGACGTCCTCCACCTTTTCGCGTATGATATTAAAGGTCCTCTCAGAGACTTTTTTAACGGCAATGCCGTCTGCTATTGTCGGTCTGTTTTCAGCAGGAACAGCATGGCCTTCTCGAAGCGAATCAACGCACGAGGTTGCGGCGTCCGCCTCGACTCCGTAAACGCGTATGTTCGGATTTGCGTGCTTTAAGGCTGTTGCAATGCCGGATATGAGCCCGCCGCCTCCAACAGGCACGATGACAGTATCTACATCAGAAAGGTCTTCTAGTATCTCGATACCGATGGTGCCCTGGCCTGCGATTACGAGGTCGTCGTCGTAAGGTGGTATAAAGGTGATCCCCTCTGCCGCTGCCATCTTAAGCGCCTCGTCATAGGCCTCACCGAAGTTCTTGCCTTTAAGCGTAAGGTTTGCGCCGTAGCCACTCGCTGCCGTCTGCTTGACTTGCTGCGAGGTCTCGGGCATCACGACACAGCACTTTACTTTAAGGAGCGCCGAGGCCCAGGCAACCCCCTGCGCGTGGTTGCCGCTCGATGCTGTGATAACGCCGCGGTCTTTTTCTTCGGATGACAACGAGCTTATTTTATTGTACGCGCCGCGAACCTTAAAGGAGCCTGTCTTCTGGAGGTTTTCGAGCTTAAGATAAACAGATGCCCCGAACATCCTTGAGAACGACGTCGAATACACAAGCGGCGTCCTCTCGACAATGCCTCTGAGCTTTTTGGAGGCTTCTTTTATAAGAAATGGAATATCGGCCATATAATATCCAAAACCGTTCCAATCATCTATCTTTGAAATAATTTACGCAGTCACATACGAATCATCGTATCTTTACCCCTTCCACCGGGCATGGGGCTAAGCAAGGACTTAAGCGGGCCGCACAGGAGGCGGGCATCAAGCCGGGGGCGCATGAGCGAAGCGATTTTAGGCGGGGCTTGATGCGAGGCGGCTGTGCGGCGGGGTGGCAGTCCTTGCACGCCCCATGCCCAAAAGCCGCCCCGCAGGAGCAAAGCTCTTGTAACCTCAAAATCACATTCAGCGCACGTACTGCAGAACTTAGCGAGTTATGCGCCCCGCTGCCTGCGTATCTCATACATCACCACCACCCCGGCCTGCGCGGCGTTAAGGGAGTTCACCCTGCCCGACATCGGGATTGAGAGCGCAAAGTCGCATTCTTCCTTAACGAGCTTTCTTATGCCCGAGCCCTCGCTGCCAATAACTACCGCGATATCTATGTTCAGGTCCTCGGAAGAAACAAGCTTACCCTCGCCTGCCTCTATTGCCGCGACCCAGACGTTTTCCTCTTTTAGCCGCCTGATGGCAGCAGCAAGGTTAACGACCATCGCAATCATTACGTGCTCGGTTGCGCCTGCCGATGCCTTTGTGACAGCCGGTGTCACAGGGGCGCACCTGTCTTTCGTAATCACGACCGCATGCGCGCCGAACACATCCGCGCCTCTTATGATGGAGCCCATGTTTTGCGGGTCCTGCACGGAATCGAGCAGAACAAAGAACGCCTTTTTGCCAGAGGCCTTCCACTTATTTATCGCGTCCTCGATGTCGACGTACTCGAACTCTCCGGTGGCTACCCCTACGACCCCCTGGTGCGCCGCGCCCTTTGTCATCACGTCAAGGGACTTGGGGCTGTCGTACTCAACGGCCACGCCGCGTTTATGCGCCTCGCGCTCGACTGGATAGGTTGCCTTACCCTTCTTGTCGGACACTATAACCTTTGATAGGCGCGTTACCCCGGATTTGAGCGCCTCCATCACCGGGTTTATGCCGTATATCAATCTGCTCATCAGTTATCCTCTTAGGCGTGGTTACGCCAGGTTCTAATAGACCACAAAAGCAGTTACGTGTCAACACGGCGAAGGCCGCCTTGCCCGAAAGCTCTTGCAGTGACGCCGTATATGTGTTAAGTTTTGGGTATATGATGAGGCTTACGAAAGAGCAGGTCGAGAAACTGACGCTTAAAGTCCTCGAAGGACTGAAGAAAAAAGAGCTCCTCACCTTCAAGGCAGACGAGCACGCAGTGCTAAAAAAGATGAACGACGTGTTCATGGCCGACCTTAAGGCCGAGGACGACCTCGATAAAGAGGTAGAGAAGATGCTCGAATCGCACTCGGGCGAAATAGGCACGCAGCGCCTGGATTACAGGAAGATGTTCACGATGGTGAAGCATAAGCTCGCCAAGGAAAGGGGCATCGTGCTTTGAGGCTCACAGAGGATAGGATTTCCCACATAGCGCACCTCATAAGCGACGGCATCTGGAAGGATGACCTCGTTGACTTCGAGGACGACGACAAGGTGCTCTCCGAGATAAAGAAAATCCTTACCGAATACCTCTCGACAGAAGATAAGGCAGACGAGGCCGCGAGGGACAAGATACGCACCCTCTCAAGAGGCGTGCCAGAGGGCAGCAGAGAGTGGGAAATACTTTACAAGAAGTACTTCGAGGAAGAACTGGCAAAGAAGCATTTTTAGAGGCGCTACTGCGCATATAAAACAACTTCTCTACGGCGCATGCAATGCGCCGTTCTCTCAAAATGACAGAATACTACCCATACATCCTGCCGCCGATCGTCGGCGCGTTCATAGGGTGGCTCACTAACTTCATCGCCATAAAACTGCTTTTCAGGCCGCTAATCCCGCTAAACATCTTTGGCTACGAGCTCCAGGGGCTAATCCCCAAGCGCAGAAAGGACATTGCGCGCGGCATCGCAAAGGCCATAGAGAACGAACTCCTCTCCTCGAAAGACCTTGCAGCTGCGCTTAACTCAATTGACTGGAAAGAGGACATCGAGAAGGCGGTAGAGGAAGTGGTCGAGCACCGCCTGTCTTCATCGAAGGTGAAAAGCATCCCTGTCATAGGGCTCGTTGCCGAGAACCTCTCCTACCACGTAAAGTATCTCATCGCCAAGGACATACTTGCGAAGATGGAGGAGAAAAAAGGCGACCTCGCACGGAAGGTGGCAGGTAACATTGACGTAAAGGGCATGCTCGCGACAAAGATAGACGCCCTTGATTTAACGCGCTTCGAGGGCCTCTTAACCGAGTTCATAGCCCGGGAGCTCAGGCACATAGAGTGGCTTGGCGGAGTAATGGGCTTTTTAATCGGCGTTTTCCAGGCCGTTATATTCTACCTCACAAGATAACACGCGAATGAAAAAAGCCCTCTCCATAGCAGGCTTCGACCCCACAGGCGGCGCAGGCGTTATGCGGGATTCTCTCGTGTTCGCGGCATTTGGCGTAACCCCGCTCTCGCTTATAACCGCGCTCACGGCGCAAGACGGCAAAATCTTTACAGCATTCGAGGCAACGGACGCTGCCCTTCTAAAAAAACAGGCAGATGCGCTTTTAAAAAAACATAAAATCGCTGCGCTTAAGACCGGCATGCTCGCAAACGAAGCTATTACAAAGACCGTCTGCGACGTAATAAAAAGATACAAGATAAAGAACGTTGTCGTTGACCCTGTGCTCGCATCGAGTTCGGGCTTCCCGCTTTACGGAAAAAAGCTTACAAACCTTAAGAAGCTCATTTCTATTGCAACACTTGTCACGCCCAATATACCTGAAGCTGAAAAGCTCACTGGCGTAAAGATAAAGACTACGGAAGACATAAAGGCAGCAGCGCTGCTCATAAAAAAACTCGGGGTAAAATACGTGCTAATAAAAGGCGGCCATCTTAAAGGCGACGCAATCGATACGCTCTTTGACGGAAGGAAGTTTTATTACTTTAAAGGCAAGAGAATCAAGGGCTCGATGCACGGCACGGGCTGCGCGTTATCAAGCGCAATTGCGGCGAACATAGCAAACGGCAAATCAATTGAATCAGCGATAAAAACGGCAAAGAAGTACGTTACAAAACTAATCAAGGAAGCCGCTCAAAAAAGCCAATAGCCCCTACTTTCCCCGCATCCAGCCGAGCTCTCTGCCGCTTACAAAGCCCTTTTTGCCGATTATGATATGGTCGTGGACGATTATGTCGACCGACTCTGCAGCGCTAAGGAGGTTTTTCGTCAGGTCTTTATCGCGCACCGAGGGCGTTGGGTCGCCGCTTGGGTGGTTGTGCACAAATATCACCGACCGGGCGTTGTGGCGAAATGCCCCTTCTATGGCCTTTCTCGGATAAACTACGGTCTGGTCTATTGTGCCTTCGTGCAGGGTCTCGACAGCCAGTATTTCGTTCTTTGAATTAAGGTAAACAGCCAGGAACTTCTCTACCCTCTCGCCCGATAACACGGAGTCGAGGTATTTGACGAGGTCGGCAGCGCTCCTTACTACATCTACCGACTTTGCGCGCTCGAGGAGATAAACGCCTATTGTATCCTTGATAAGCTTAAAAAGCACAGCGGCGTTCTCGCCCACCCCCTTGACGGCCTTAAGCTCGTCTATGGAGGCGTCGAAAACGCCGCGTATGCCCTTGAATGTGCGTATAAGCTCCTTTGAAGCAGGCTTTACGTCCCGCCTGGGTATTGCGTAGGTAAGAAGGAGCTCGATCAACTCATAGTCATGAAAGGCCTCTGCCCCGGCCTTTACAAACTTCTCCTTTAGCCGCTGCCTGTGCCCTGCTGCCGGGTGCTCCTCCTTCTTTCCTGAAACGCCGTTTCCCATTGGCTGTCTTTCTCAAAAAGTGCGCAGACTCTACGCCTTACTGCCCGGTCTTCTTGTTATAAGCCTCCAAAAACGGCCTTATAAGGTCTATGGGCAGCGGGAATATTGTCGTAGAGTTCTTCTCTGCCGCGATTTCGGTAAGGGTCTGTAAGTACCTAAGCTGCAGCGACATGGGGTTCTGGCTTAAAAGATTACTGGCCTCGAGAATCTTCTGCGCCGCATTGAACTCTCCGTCCGCGTGTATGAACTTCGCCCTCTTTTCTCTCTCTGCCTCTGCCTGCTTTGCCATTGCCCTCTTCATCTCTTCAGGAAGGTCTATTGCCTTGATTTCTACAAGCGCCACCTTCACGCCCCACGGATCTGTCTGGCGGTCGAGTATCTGCTGTATCTGCTGATTAAGCCTGTCTCTTTCGGAAAGCAACTCATCCAATTCAGCCTGTCCGCAGACGCTTCTAAGAGTAGTCTGCGCGAGCTGGCTTGTTGCATAGAGGTAGTTCTCAACGGATATAACGGCCCTGTCCGCGGCCATTACGCGAAAATAGATTACAGCGTTCACCCTTACAGAGACGTTATCTCTCGTGATGACCTCCTGAGGAGGCACGTCCATTGTTACGGTTCTAAGGCTCACCCTTACAAGCTTCTGAATGAGCGGGATGATGATTATGAGCCCCGGGCCCTTTACCTCCTGATACCGTCCAAGCCAGAACACCACGCCCCTCTCGTACTCCGGAAGGACCTTGAATATCGCTGAAAGAACAATTATACCGAATATTACAGCCAATACCGCCAGCACGATAAACTCACCCATAACAATTGCCTCCTCTTGCTTCGTTTTTTTATTTCAAACTAAACCTTCTCAACCTTCAACTCAAGGCCGTTTATGGAAACAACCCTGACCTTCGCTCCCTTTGGTATGGGATTTAAGCTTACGGCCTTCCAGTACTCGCCCGATACAAAGACGTTTTCCGAATTGCTATCTGCCTCTATATCGGCAATTGCCTCGCCAATCTGCCCGACCATGCCTTCATTGCCGCTAACAGGCCTTGTCTTATATATCTTGACCGCATAATACAGAAGCGCTATTATAACGCCGCTTACGACACCTACCGTCGGTATAACGACCCAGAGAGAGACACGGAGAAACTCGAGGTCAGAGGTAAAGAGCATCATAGAGCCTAGAAATAGCGACACCACCCCTGCAACCGACAAAAGCCCGTAACTCGTCACCTTGATCTCCGCAATAAAAAACACCACTGCCAAAACAATGAGCGCAAGCCCGGCGTAATTCACAGGAAGCGTCTGGAAAGAATAGAAGGCAAGAATAAGACATATCGCTCCGACTACTCCCGGAAGTATCGTGCCCGGGTTCGAGAGCTCGAAGTAAATGCCGACAAGCCCTATCATCATGAGAATGTAGGCGACATTCGGGTTGCTGATTGCATCCAGAAGCTTTGCCCGAAACCCCATCTCCACGTCCACCTTGGCGGCGTTCTTTGTCGTAAGCACGAGTTTCTTATTTACGGTCTCGACCTCACGGCCGTCTATCTTGGCGAGAAGCTCGTCCCTTGATGCAGCGATAAGGTCTATGACGTTTAACTTCAGGGCCTCCTCTGCCGTGATGTTTACGCTCTCCTTCACGGCCTTCTCGGCCCATTCAACATTTCTTTTTCTCTTTGCGGCTATTCCCTTGATATACGCAACCGCGTCGTTAACGACCTTTTTCTCCATGGTCTCATCCATCTTATCGCCGCCCATTGCCACCGGGTGCGCGGAGCCGAGGTTTGTTCCAGGAGTCATGGCGGCAACGTGCGAGGCGTAAGTAATGAATACGCCGGCACTTGCGGCCCTTGCCCCTGACGGAGAAACGTAGACAACAACCGGCACTTCGCTCGCCATGATATCCTTTATGATGTCGCGCATTGCAAGGTCGAGCCCTCCGGGCGTATCGAGTTCTATCACAACAGCCCCTGCCCCTGCATTCGCGGCCTTTTCTATGCCGCCCTTTATAAACTCTGCCATCACGGGGTTAACGATGCCCTCGACCTTCAGAAAATAAATGGGCTTTACGGCGTCTTCTTTCTTGGCAGCTTTGTCGGCCGCCGCCTTCTCAGCCTTGCCTGCCTTTTCCACCTTATCGGCATTCACAAACGGCAAAGCGACAAAGAGCAGGAACCCTACGGCAAATACTATGTATGCGAGTGTTTTTCTCATGACCTCAGAGTTTAGCAGAAATTAAGAGAACTTTCCATATAAACGCAGCCAACGGACTTAACGCTATTTTTTCTCTCTCGGTATTCCCAGGTAATCCATTGCTTTCTGCAAATCCTCCCATGCCTCGGCCTTTGAATTCTTGTTGGAAGCAAACTCCGAGGGATGGCGCGTTGCAAAGACCTTTACACCGTGGAATTCGAAGGGCTCGGCCCTTAATAGAGCTACCCCTTTATCCAACCCGCTTACTGCATTGGCAGCCTTGTCCCCGAATATGATAATCGCACGCGGCTTTAACGCCTTAGCCTCGCGCTTCAGGAATCCCATGCACTGATCTACCTCGTCCTTTGCAACATCCCTATCCTTTGGAAGCGGGCACCTAAGCACACTCTTAAAGATCACCTTTGTCTCGTCAAGGCGCATGGCCTCTATCATTTTTCTAAAAGTCGCAAGCTCTGCTCCATCGGTCACATGCCACTTTATGGCCCCTGCCTCAGTAGGTGCAAAGGTAACGAACCATACGGCTCCCTCTACGGACTTTCCTGCAAAGGGCTGGTAGAGACGCCTCCTTAATGCGCACGCGCTGCATGCCGCTATCTCGGCCCCGATGCCGGAGGAAGGCGCTGCCTTTGCCGCAGCCTTTGGGGCTTCGGACGCGGCCTTTGGCGCTTCTTTCACAGGCGCAGCCGCCTCTTTTGGAGCCGCGGCAAAGGGGATATGCGTAACCCCCTGCTCCCTTAGAAGCCTCAAGCGTCCGCGTATGCCCTCGCGTAAAGTCTCTATGTCGTCGTTTGTTTCTGTCACGTAAATTCTCCGCTCCATGCGTTTTACATATTCACCGGGCGCGCTGTTTATGATACAATTATATCAATACTCATGGCAACGGCAATAATAATCGTAACCATAATAGCTCTCGCGATGCTATTTCCGTCCGAGGCCCTTGCCTGGGGCCCGGCAACGCATCTTGAGCTTGGCACGTCCGTTCTAAGAAGCGCCGCGGAGCTGCCGCCCGGCGTCTACGCCCTCATACAGAACTACAGCCACGACTTTCTCTACGGCAACGTAAGCGCCGATATCGTAGTGGGAAAGAACTTTACCGAGGAACTAAAGCACTGCCACAACTGGCGGTTCGGCTTCAAGCTCCTTAAAAAGGCGAAGACCGACTCGCAGCGCTCTTTCGCATACGGCTACATAGCGCACCTCGCGGCAGATACGGTGGCGCACAATAACTTCATCCCCGAGATGCTAATCCGCACCTTCTCAACGCGTATCCACCGCCACGTGTACTGGGAGATGCGCTTCGACGCCCTTGTAAACAAAGCAGTGTGGAAGATACCTGCGGAGATGGAGAGGAAAATCCACACAGACAATGACGCTCTCCTTGCATCGACACTCGAGGGCACGCCGCTTTCCTTCGGCACCAATAAGACGATATTCTCGGGCATAATGAACCTGCACAGGATAAAACGCTGGCACGCGATGATAGGGCTCATGTCTAAGATTTCGGTCTGGGACCTTGACACGGATATGAAGGAGCGCTACTTTAACGCGGCATTCGAGCGCATAATGGACGTGCTAAATAACGGCGAGGACGCGGCATCGCTAAAACACGACCCAACGGGCAAGGCAAGCCTCAAGGCTGCCAAGACCGCACGAAGCAGGTTAAAGAGGCTTAAAAACGGCGGCAGAGATTGGGAGAAACACCTTCAAACGGCGATAAACGGAACGCGGATAAACACCCGGCAAAGATAAGACGCGCAGAACAATACGCAAATAAAATGCTGAATGCCAGCTTCGGCTCAGACATTACATAACCGCTTCATAAATATCCTTCCAGACATGTCTCTACGCAAAACATGCCGGAACACCTATCGAAATTGTTGACTTCTCCAGCAGTCTGGTATAAATTGTTAATGATTATTGTCACACATACACAACGAAGTTTTGATAAAATAGGGGAACAGACCTAACTACGACAGAGGAGAACCCTCCATGAGCCGCAAACTTATTACCCTTGCCATCATGCTAACAACAGTATGCATATTTTCCGGATGCGCGCCGCAAACAAAAGAAGAATTCATAAAAGCGGCAAAATCCCCTTCAGCCGTGATATACAAAGCCAAAGAACTGACCATCGACAGGCCGGCTAGCGCCGTCGTAGCCGACCTTAAAAATCACCTTGACGCGTGCTTCAAGAATGTGCGCGCTGTTCATGTATCCACCGATCCGCGCACTCGCGGCACCTCAGTTACGGACTATCACCTGAAGACCGAGACGGCAAAGGACGGAACCTTCAGCTTCTCGCTGCAGGAAGACCGTGCCGCTAACGCCGGTGCTGCGCCAGGCGGCTTTTTTTCCATAGTAGGCGAAATAAAAGCCGCCGACAAAAATAAAACAAATTTAAACCTATACAGCCTAAGGTTGCAAGGGGACAACGTAGAGTCCATCGAAAATGCGGCAAAAGGCAAGGGCTCAATCTGTCCAAAGCTATGAGAAAATGAAAACTTTTACGACAAAAACAGCCGGACAAACAACACTTCTCGCAATACTGCTAGCCCTGCTGACGGCCGGCTGCGGCGTGCCGTACAGCAAAGCCAACAGCCGCGACGAATTCATTGCCGAGATGAGCTCCGGCAAGTGGCACAAGCGCGCCGAAACCCTAACAATAGAACGTCCTTACAAAGAAGTACTGGCTGACGTAGCGACGTACTCAGATAACTGCCTTGACATAAAAATAGCCCTAGGAGACGGTATAGTCAAGGTACACAAGACTAGCATCGAGGCCGGCAATAATGCAGCAACCATTGTAATGCAAGTAAGTTGGCCAAAATCAAAAACAAAGACCCCGCCGGGCGGCCGATTCGTATTCATTGCAAAAATCCGTTCCACAGGCACCAAGACCACGGAGGCGACAATCTACTATGACCCGAGAATGAATTTTATAATAGACCCGACAAAAGAAACCATGAACGGCAAACAACCGGCCTCCTGCCCGATGTTCATGTAAGCAATTACCAATTACATGGCACGTAGCGGCGCCCGGGGCAGAGCCGCTGCTACTTGAAAAGCTTCCCGAAGAGCCCCTTCTTCGACTCCTCCATCTTACGCGATATGAACCTTATCTCGCTTTGGGCCTCGGTAAGGTTCGAATCGAACTTAAGGGCCTTCTGTTGGAGGCTAAGAGCACCTTCCAGGTCTCCATCGACACGCAGCATCACGCCCTGAAAATGCATGGCAACGGCCATCTTCGGGTTCATGGAAAGGGCCTTTAAAACGCTCTTTTTTGCCAGAGCCGCGTCAGCAGGCGTTCTCCCTGGCTTATTAAAAAGCGTCCAACCGAGATACGCATGGCTCTCGGCGTCGTCGGCGTAGTACTCAACGGCCTTCTTGAAGCAGTCGTATGCGGCCGCGTAGTTCTTGAACCTCAAAAGGCTCTGGCCCTTCTGGAACTCCCCTTCGGCCTTTAGCACAAGCTCGGCATCGATGTGCACGAGCCCGGAATCTAGCACCACCTCGTAGTCGGCCTTTTTATCCTTATCGGAGAGGATGCCGTAGGCCTCGACGATTAGCGGAAATATCTCTCTGGCAAGCTCTATGACGTTCTCGTCGGAATGGCGCGTGAAAAAGTCGGGATGATACATCTTTGCGAGCCTTCTATACGAACTCTTTATATCGTCTATCGTTGCCTTTCTGCCGACACCGAGTATATCGAAGTAGTTCTTGTTCTTTATGCTCGAGTGAAACTTCTTAAGCCTTTCCAAGTCGCTCGACTGCCCGGCAAGCCCGAGCGCTCCGGCAAGTAGAAATGCGTACCCGTAGGAAACCCCGTCAACGCCAAAGCCGGTTATAACGTCCTCGACCTTTTTCCCCGGGAGTATGAACGGCACGTTTGGAAGCCCGAGGCTCGCGAGCACGCCGTCGTAACGCTCGGTCTTCTCGAAGAACATGTCCTTAAAGCGGCCAAGCTCCTTTCTAACCTCTTCTTGATGTTTTCTAAGCCCGTCCAACACGAGCCTGCTAACCGACTCCTCTATGGAAGTAAACCTCTGCACATCGCCTTTATTGAAAACGAACTTCGCGCCGTTCCAGTCAAAGAGGTTAAGAATTCTCGTCTTGAGCTGGAATTTTAGCGCCTCGGCAAGCTCCTCCTCGCGAAGAAGTCCCATCCTCACGAGCACCTCGCCCTGAAGCTTTTTATCCTTTTTCATTACGTTGAGGGATTCGTTGCAGGCTTGCGCTGAAAGCTTGCCGCTCGCTACGAGCACGCGGCCAAGGCACTCGCCAACGGCATTGGAGCGCGAGCCAACCGGTATGCCGTTCTCGAAGTATATGCGCTTTTGTTCCTTGCCGTTCTCAACGTGCATGCTGCCCGTAAAGGACTGCCTGCAGACCTCGAGAAGGTAGTACGGGGTAACGTCCCTGTTTATTTCGGCTATGACAGGCTTACTCATTTCTCAATCCTTACCACCATAAAACACCCTATGCCGCACATAACGGTATACACCCGTCTAAACGCCAGCGACAAAGATAGCTGCCCTGGAAAACATTCCCAAAAATCGATTATACGGATAAGTAATATGATAGACTAAAATAGAACAATGTGTCAATGGCAGAATAAAAGAGCCGCACCACCTGTTTGACAGGGATGCGGCAAATTATACAACAAAAACATGCGGTTACAACAAAACCAGCAACCCCCTACCCCTTTATCCTTGCAACGCGGTCCAGTATCCTGTCCGCGATTTCGTACTTGTACATGCTTTCCAGCTCTTCGACCTTTCCGGAAACACTTATGATGGAAACCTGGTTGACCTCGCTATTTAACCCCTTGGGGCCGTTTGCAACAACAAGGTCCAGGTTCTTTTCGCGAAGTTTCTTTGTGGCGTTCTCTATCATATCGTCTGTTTCAAGGGCAAAACCAACGAGCACCTGCCCCTTTTTTCTGCTGCCGAGTTCCTTTAGAATGTCGGGCGTTCTCTCGAAGTCAAGCGTAAGAGCGGCTGCCTCCTTCTTCATCTTCTTTGAATGCGATACGGCAGGCTTAAAGTCCGACACAGCGGCTGCCATAATCACGACAGTTGATTGCGGGTAGTGGCTTATTACAGCGTCCTTCATCTGCTCGGTGCTCTCAACACCGACATAGTCTATGCCCTTTGGCTGCGACAGGTAAGAGGGCCCTGACACAAGCACCACCTCTGCGCCGCGCCTCTTTGCCGCCCTTGCGATTGCGTACCCCATCCTTCCGGAGGAAGCATTGGAGACAAAACGCACCGGGTCTATTGGCTCCCTTGTAGCACCTGCGGTTATGAGCACCTTTTCTCCTGCAAAGTCCTTTATGCTAAGCGCGTCCCTGACAGCCTCCATTATATCCTCTACTGACGACAGGCGACCCTTACCCTCCCAGCCGCAGGCAAGCTCGCCCTCGTCCGGGCCGACAAAGTAATAGCCGTGGCGCTTAAGCTTGGCTATGTTCTCCTGCACAATGGGGTTTGAGTACATCAAATGGTTCATGGACGGCGCAATGAGCTTCTTTGCAGCACAGGCAAGCGTTACGGTAGTTAGCATGTTGTCGCAAACACCTGCCGCGATCTTGCCGATAGTGTTGGCAGTGGCAGGAGCGACAATTAAAAGGTCTGCCTTTGAGGCTATGTCAACGTGGTCTATGGACGGGCCCTTTGCCCCGCCTTCCTCATCCTCGAACATCTCGGCAAGCACGGGGTTACAGGCAAGAGTAGAGAGGCTAAGCGGGGTGATGAACTCTCTTGCGCATTCGCTCATCACAGGGAACACGTTTGCCTCTTCCTTTCTTAGCGCCCTTGTAAGCTCAAGGGCTTTATACGCCGCAATGCCGCCAGTTACGCCAAGTATTATGTTTTTGCCCCTTATTATCATAAGTTACTCCCCTTGCACGAACGGATTGGAGCTTTTCTCATCGCCTATGGTCGAGTTCGGGCCGTGCCCCGGAAGAACGATTACGCTCTCCGGCAGTGTAAAAAGCCTACCTTTTATAGAGGTAACTATCTCCTCCATCGAGCCTCCGGGAAAATCGGTTCTTCCAATTCCTCCTGCAAAGAGCGTATCGCCCGTAAAAATAAGCCCGTCCTTTTCCGAATAATACGACACCCCGCCCTTCGTGTGCCCGGGCGTGTGGATTACTTTAAGCTCAAGAGAGCCTGCCTTTAAAACATCGCCGTTAGCGACCATCATCTCGGCCTTTGGCGCTTCTTTGACCTTGCAGCCGTACATGGCTGCCATGTCAACGGCTGATTCGAGAAGCGCGGTATCTGCCTTATGGAGCACGACCTTTGCATTGAGGCTTTTCGTAAGCTCGCTGTTCGCCCCCACGTGGTCGAAATGGCCGTGCGTGTTTAGAAGATACTTTATCTTCAAGCCTCTGGTCTTTACCTCTGCTTCGATTTCATCGGAATTGCCGCCCGGGTCTATGATAAACCCTTCGAGAGTAGCCTTATCCCACACGATGTAGCAGTTTACGTCAAGCGGGCCGACACTTAGCCCGGTAAGCGCGGCCACGTCGAACTCGTATGCGTTGTCTTCGGTCTCTTTCAAAATAGTCTCTTTCATAATAACCTCGGCAAAATAACCTCGGCAAAACAGCGCCGGCCTTTTCCCTGCGTAACAATCTCTGTGCGCGTAGATGATATTCAAATTAACCTAAAATGGTGGGGAAAACAAGTGTTTTCAAGGAAGGCATGCGCAATCTTTGGCCAAATACTGCGTCAAAGGCGTCCGTCCAAATACTCACATACCGTAAAAGTATGCTCCGTTTTGTCCGTCCGCCTTTTCCTTGTCTTTGGCTCAAACCTTGCGCTTGAATCAGCAGACGGTGGTTGACGGCAGTCATTGCGAGCCGCAACGCGGCGAAGCAATCTTATCCTTGCTGTCATCCCGAACTTGTTTCGGGATCTCGTTTTTATATACCGCGAGATGCTGAAATGAATTCAGCATGACAAGATTTTTCGTCATTCCCACAAAACTTACCGGTTTAACAGGCCGCAAGCAGCCCGGGGTTAGAGGAACATACCAGGCGATGCTACCTTACGAGCTCTTGCAAATTTACCATCTAAAAAATAAATTATAAGTCCCATGACGATTCCATAAACCCAGCCAAGCGACATAAAAGGATAAAATACTGTCACCGCGAAAAAACTACCAATACCCAGAGATAGTGAACTGGCAATTCTTTCCATACCATTCGAGTAATATAATATGGGCGACAAGAAATTAGACAGAAAGCCAGCTGCATATCCCAAACCAAAACCGAGCAAGACCAGATTGGCAAATCTCAATTTAACAATTTCTTTTTTTGCGCCATACCAGACCCAAAAGCACCAAAGAACCACCATATGAATTGCTTGATAATAAAAATAATCCGGACTTTTTCTAAAAGCTTTTATAACGCTATTTATCGGCAAAACGCTGGCAACAAGAAAAGTGCACAACAAACTTATCGAACACAGCAGGATAACTAGCATAATTCGCCTATACCTATACAGAAGTGACATTTACTTTATCCGTCCCCTGGTTTTACTTACCAAATCATTTGCTACTATACTGTCCGTAAAGTGAGCACTACCCATCACTTCTCAACCTGCCCCCATTCTACCACAAAGGCCGCAAAAATAAATCCCCAACCATAGGCCGCCAAGAAAGTCTTTACCCCATCATAAACCGTCAAGTTTGTAGGTTGGGTTAGCGAAGCGTAACCCAACCTACAAGGCTTACTCAACGTATCTTACGTGATACGCCTCCGTCGTCAAAACCGCCCCTTCCTCGTCTGACAGAAAACTTACCGGTTTGACATGCCGCAAGCGAACGGGGGATAAAAAAGGAATGGTGGGCGGTGCCCACCCTACCCGGCTCATACGCCCCCGGCAATACGTCCGCCCCTTATGCGGCCCGCTTAAGCCTTGCGTGACCTCATGGCCGGAGTTTTGAAAAGACAAAGCTTCGTGTCCCTCACCTTAATCCTCTCCCCCAATGCAATTGGGGAGAGGATATTTTTAACGGGAACAATTCGCCGTAGTCGTCAAAACCGCCCCTTCCTCGTCTGACAGAAAACTTACCGGTTTAACAGGCCGCAAGCGGACGGAGGCTAAAAAAATGGTGGGCGATGCCCACCTACCCGGCTCCGTACCTCAAATTAATCCGGACAACCTAAGGCGCCGTACCTGGTTCTGTCCTTATCCTCCTTTTGCAGCTCCGCATAAAAATCTTTCGCCCACCCAGCCGGCTTCGGGACCTTCTCGATATACAACGCCAAAAACTTTTTGGATTTTTCCATTGCGTCCTTCAATTGCGATTCCAGGGAGGCCTCGTCTTTTCCTTCAACATAAACATCAAGAAACTCAAACCCTTCGACACTCAAGCCCTTCGAAAGAGTATCCTTTCCATAGTACAAAAAGTTATGGAGCGAAAAATAAAACCCGCCGAGCAACCCGTAGACCTCGCCAGCAAACGGCCCTTCCGGGAACTCCTTTAGATAATTATAGGCCGCCGCCAGATACGCCGGATTTTCCACCCAGCAATTTCCGTCACTGTTTATTTCCGAAAAAAGCGTATACTTCCTGTACCTCGACTTCGGATTTATCTCATGGGCAAGCCTTAAAAACTTACCGTCATACTCGTATCTATCGCTGAAATAACCGATTTTAAGACCAAGCAATTTATCCTTATCCTCCCACAACACAGTATCAGCCTCGCCGCTGTAATTCATATTTCCATCGCCGGTCGTTACCGTCCTGGAGTCCCTTACTCTTATAAACTCGCGAAGCTTTCCATCGAGTTCCACGAGCCCTTTTATTCTGAACTCGCTTTTTTCAACCTTCTCGACCATGACATGTTTTTCATGCAACCCTTCCACTATTTTTCTAAGCTCAACATACTCTGACTTTTTCTTTAACTCTTGCCTATCTTGTTTATGCTTCTCGTCCAGTCTCCTATGTTTCTCGGATAATGCCTTTTCCTCAGCAGCCGCTACTGCCTTTTTCTCCTCTTCGGCCCTGACTCTCTCGCGCTCTTTTACCTCTGTAACATAATTATAACCGAGCGCTCCGACGAGAATTACCGCCAGCATGACCACTATAATTTTACCGACTTTCTTGCTCATAATATTTACAGGTCGTTACCCACTTAAACCGTCAAGTTTCGTGCCAGACGCGGCAGAGGCCGTTTTTTCGCGCAGGCGTATCCGTAGGATACGTCGAGCAAGGAAAAACGGCCTCAACAAAGTATGGCGCGAAAATCGACGGTTTACTACGTCTTCGCCTGCCATTCCTACGCTGGTTCAGGTTTGCAACCTGAACCACAAAATTTTGGTTCAAGTTATAAACTTGAACCAGCAAACGATGTCTGAGATTGCTTCGCCGCTTCGCGGCTCGCAATGACCGCCCACACCCCACCCTTCCATAGGCCGCCAAGTTTCGCGTCAGACGAGGAAACGGCGGTTTTGACGACGCAGGTGTATCCGTAGGATACATTGAGTAAGTCAAAACCGCCGCTGACGAAGTATCACGCGAAAGGTGGCGGACTCGTCAGGTCTTCGCCTGCCATTCTTTGATTTTGCGCGAGTATAAGGAGACCATCTCCCGTGCCTTATCCTCTGTCGAGGCCTCGGCCTCCACGTGGAAGTACGAGTTCGTCTGGCTCGGGTACGCGATTATCCAATCGTCTCCGAAGTCTATCCTGATGCCGTCGATAAGGGTAGTGGCCGCGCCCCTCGACTCCTCTGCAAGACGCCGCATGACAGTGCCCTTATGCTCCCACGGGCACGGCACCTTTTCCTTCACCATCTTGCTTGGCGGTATTTCGCGAAGAAGCGAATGGAACTTTCTGCCGTACTTGGCAAGCATCTCGAGTATTTTTGCCACGGCGAACATGCCGTCGAACCCGGGCTGGAAGGACGGGAATATAAAGCCTCCGGTCGTTTCACCGACGAACTTGACGTTATCCTTTGTCGCGGCCTCCATGATGCCTCTTGGAGTGGTCTTGGTCTTTATTACATCCACGCCGTAAGAAGCGGCCATCTGCTCAACTGCCCTCGAGGCCGTAACCGGCACTGCGAAGGACGAGCCCTTTATGCCCTGCGAGGTCTTCAGGCTAAGAAGCGTTATAACGCTTAGCGCGGTCTCGCCGTCTATGATCTCCCCTGTGTCGTCTACGAGGAATATCTTTTCCCCGCCTGCGTCGAGAAGGACTCCGATATCGGCCTTCAAAGAGCGCACTATGGTAGAGAGCTGAATAAGGGCGCGGTTAAACTCATCTGCGTTCCTTGTGGTCTTATCGGCGTCCAGGTTGGCGCTAAGCGCAACGACATCGCACTTAAGCTTTCCGAGTATGGACGGAAATATGCGCGAAGAGCTTCCGTACGAATAATCGAGCACGACCTTGAAGTTCGCCTTCTCTATCGCGGCCCTGTCTATGGCAGAGAGAAAGCCGTTCAAATACGTTTCGTACCCGTGCACGGGAAATACCATCTCTCCGGTGTCGTCGATTGAAACTCTTCTAAAGTCTTCTCTGAAAAACAGCCTTTCAATGGACTTCTCGGAGTTCGGGTGCAGGTCAAGGCCCGAGGAGTCGAAGAACTTTAAATCTATGAGCTTTGTATCG
Source organism: Deltaproteobacteria bacterium (assembly GCA_029858205.1). Lineage (NCBI taxonomy): Bacteria > Pseudomonadati > Myxococcota > Myxococcia > Deltaproteobacteria bacterium. The sequence goes on from JAOUFM010000001.1 coordinate 227,534, forward strand.
AACGGAGAGCGCCGTGTGTGTATGCCGCCGACCTCGTTACCGGTTCTCGCAAGGTATCTGACAACCGATATGGGAGTAACGCCGTAGTCATGGACATTCACGCCGGTTGAGAGAAGCCCTGTCATGATGGCCCTGTTTATCATGCGCGATGTCTTATGCGAGTCTCTGCTTGTTGAAACGAAAGACCCTTTACCAAGGCTTGCGCCGTAGGCCGCTCCAAGTTTTGCCGCGAACTCGGGGCTTAGCTCCACGTTTGCGAGCCCTGTTACGCCGTACATGGAGAAGATGTTTCTCCCCCACTTCTGCCCCCAGATAAGGCTAGAAGCAAGGGTTGCGCCGTCCTCGACCTCCTTATGCGGCCATACTTTTACGTTTGCCTTTACCGAGCTTCCCCTGCCCACGCGGCATGAGTCGCTAACGATTGCGCCTTCGCCAAGGTGCGCGCCCTCGCAAAGCACGGTGTTTGCGCCGACGACGTTTTCCTGAAGCTTCGCGCTCCTGCCAACACGTACGCCGTGCCAGAGTACGGAATTCATTATTTCCGCGCCGTCCTCTATGACACAGTTATCGCCGATTACGCTGTTGGTGATGCCAGCACCGCCGCGCACAGAGCAATTTTTACCGATGATAACAGTGCCCTCGGCCTTTAGCGATATATCGACCTTGGAAGACTCTCCGACCCAGAGCCCTTTTCTTCCGGTTTCCTTGCCGTCTATGTTGACCTTCACAGCGCCGTTTAGAATATCCATGTTGGCAAGGAGGTACTCATCGAGGCTGCCAACGTCCTTCCAGTAGCCCTCTGCTATGTAGCCGTAAATGGCCTTTTTGTCACGAAGTAGCGCGGGAAAGAGGTCTTTACTGAAATCGAACTCAGAGCCCTCGGGGATATAGTCGTAGACCTCTTTTTCGAGTATGTAGATGCCGGTGTTGATGGTATCGCTAAACACCTCGCCCCATGACGGCTTCTCGAGGAATCTCTCGATTCTGCCGTCGTCTCCGGTTATGACTATGCCGAAGGAGAGCGGGTCTTTTACGCGCGTAAGAACGATTGTTGCTGCGGCCTTGTTTTTCCTGTGGAACTCGATTGCCTTTGTCAGGTCTATGTCGGTCAGCACGTCGCCGCTTATGACGAGTGTGGTTCCGGCGTCCTTACTCCTCATTGCATTGGCAACACTTCCGGCAGTGCCAAAGTCCGCTGCGGCAGAGACGTAGTCGATTTTAACGCCCATGTGCGAGCCGTCTTTTAAGTGGTCTACTATTGCCTCCGGCTGGAAGTAAAGAAGGGCGGTAAGGTCCTTGATGCCGTGGCCTTTTAGCAACTCGACGATATGGTCTATCATCGGCCTGCCGGCCATCGGAACCATTGGTTTTGGAAGATTGTTGGTAAGGGGCCTAAGCCTCGTGCCAAAACCGCCTGCCATGATAACGCACCTCATGCGTTAACCCTCCCCTGTATTTAGTTTTTTCAGCTGAAATACGAAAAGGCGCGAAACAAAGCAACTCCTTATAATTTAACACAAAATACGCAGTAGTCAAGCCGTGGCAGCGCAAAAACGCGTAAAAATCGCGCAATTTAAAACCTGCTTACCCGAATTTACTTGACTTTTTTACTCAAATAAATATACTACTGCCATATAAAGCTGGTATCTTCGATACTATAGCGCATGGAAAAGCAGACAATAATTGCCGTAGCAGTGTTCCTCGTTGTCTACGGCCTACTTATCTGGGATAAGATAGAGCGCGCCATAGTATCGCTTCTTGGCGCATCCATCATCATCCTGCTAGGCGTCCTTGACCAGGACACCGCCGTAGCGGGCGTGGACTTCAACACCATAGGCCTTCTCATCGGCATGATGATAACGGTGAACATCTGCCAGAAGACCGGCATGTTCCAGTATCTCGCCATCCGCAGCGCCAAGCTCGCAAAGGGCAAGCCCTGGCGCATACTCGTTTACCTCACTATACTAACGGCCCTTCTCTCGGCACTACTCGACAACGTGACAACGGTGCTCCTTATAGCGCCGATAACGCTCCTCATAGCCGACGAACTAAGGCTTACGCCCTACCCGTTTCTCTTTGCCGAAATAACAGCATCGAATATCGGCGGCACGGCGACTCTCATAGGAGACCCGCCAAACATCATGATAGGAAGCGCTGCAAAGCTCTCGTTCATGGATTTTGTAGTAAACGTCGCGCCTGCGGTTCCGTTCGTGCTTATATGCTACATAGGTGTGTTGTGGCTGGTGTTTGGCAAGAAAATGAAAGTCGACGAGGCGCACAGACAGCGTATCCTCGCCTTCAGGGAAGAAGACGCAATCAAGGACGGCCGTAGCCTGAAAATCTGCATCGGCGTGCTGATAGCGGTCGTCGCCGGGTTCGTGCTGCACTCAACGCTGCATCTTGAGGCAGCTACAATCGCAATAGCAGGAGCAACTATTTTGCTGCTCCTTACAAGAGAAAGCTTCCACGACATGTCGCTGAAGGTCGAATGGACAAGCATATTCTTCTTTGTCGGGCTCTTTATCCTTGTGCACGGTCTTGTGGAAACAGGCGTCATCAAATACTTCGCCCAAAAAATGCTTACCGCCACGGGAGGCGATTTATCCGTTACCGCGTACTCCATAATCTGGGGCTCTGCAGTACTTAGCGCCTTTGTAGACAACATACCGTTCGTTGCTACTATGATACCTCTATTAAACGACCTTGCCACTCACATGGGTGGGGCCGAGGCCATAAAGCCACTATGGTGGGCGTTATCTCTCGGCGCATGTCTTGGCGGCAACGGCACCATAATCGGCGCGAGCGCGAACGTCATAGTGGCGGGGATATCGGCAAAGAGCGGCCATCCGATAGGATTTGTAAAGTTCATGCTCCTTGCCTTCCCTCTCATGCTCGCATCCGTTGCCATAGGCAACCTTTACATATATCTTAGATTTTTCCTATAGGCGGCCGATTTCGCTTTTCGAGCGCGGCGTTTTTTGTTAAACTATCAAGCACGAGGTAAAACATGAAGGCATCGGAACTGATGACAACGACCGTAGTGACAGTAACAGCCGACAATACCGTCGGCGACGCCGTGCATCTTTTGGCCGAGCACAGGGTGCGCCAAATCCCAATCGTAGACGCAGAAAAAAAGGTATTCGGGCTAATAACCTCGCGTATCCTCATGCGCGCCATACTGCCGCGCTACATAACAAAGGGCTATCTAAAGGACGTCATGTTCGCCCCTGAGCTCGAGCAGTTCACGGACGGCCTGAACGCGATAAAGGACAAGAAGATATCCGACTTCATAAAAGAAGACCCTAAGCTCGTAAAGACCGGCTACGCATGCGTAGGGCCAGATACCACGGCAATGGAAATAGCCGCACTCTTCGTGAACTCCGACATTCCGGTCGACAGGATAATGGTCGTTGACGAGGGCAAAAAGCTCCTCGGCCTTATCTCACCGGTAGATCTATTCCGTAAGAAGCAAGCGTGACACTCTAAGCCTGGCGGACAGGGGCCGTACGCCGCGCTGACGCGCACGGCATCCCCAAACCGCATTGCATATAAATGGACAAACACACCGTCATAGCGCTTGCCATTTTCGCGGCAGCATACGCCCTTCTTATCTGGGATAAGATAGACAGGGCCGTGGTGGCGCTCCTTGGCGCCATGATACTCTTAACACTTGGCGTAATGAACCAGGAGGCCGCGCTCCACGGCATAGACTTTAACACCCTCGGGCTTCTAATCGGCATGATGGTGATTGTCGGCATCACGCAGAAAACCGGCGTGTTCCAGTACCTGGCAATCAAATGCGCAAAGCTTGCAAAGGGCGAGCCGTGGCGAATTCTTGTTTACCTCTCTATATTAACGGCGATTCTCTCTGCTATACTCGATAACGTAACAACGGTGCTCCTCATAGCGCCGATAATGCTCCTCATCACCGATGAATTGAAAATTTCGCCTTACCCGTTCCTTTTCTCCCTTATAACGGCCTCGAACATCGGCGGCGCTGCGACCCTTATCGGAGACCCGCCAAACATCATGATAGGCAGCGCCGTGGGGCTGACCTTTATGGACTTTCTTATCTACGTTGCGCCGCTGATGCCGTTTATAATGATTGCGACATTCGCCGTGCTCTACGTCATATTCGGCAGGAAGATGCGGGTCGACAACGCTTTAAAGCAAAAGATAATGAGCTTTCGCGAAATAGAGGCCATAAAGAACCCGAAGCTCCTTAAAAAAAGCCTCTTTGTCCTCGGCCTTACCGTAACCGGCTTCATACTGCACGGTGTGCTGCACCTGGAGGCCGCAACAATCGCGCTCTTTGGAGCTTCACTTCTCATGCTCATAACAAACGCCGATTTCCATAAGACAATGGAAACGGTCGAGTGGCCAACCATTTTCTTCTTTGCCGGGCTTTTCGTGATAGTCCACGGCCTTGTTGAAACAGGCGTAATCGGGCTTCTCGCAAATAAGCTCATCGCCGCAACGCAGGGAGATGCGCGCACAACGGCCTTCTACGTGCTCTGGGGCTCTGCAGTGCTTAGCGCAATAGTCGACAACATCCCCTACGTGGCAACGATGATACCTCTGATAGAGCAGATGACGCCGTATTACGCGGGCGGCGAGACAGCGGTAAGGCCCATCTGGTGGGCGCTCTCGATAGGCGCATGCATTGGCGGCAACGGCTCGATAATCGGCGCCTCTGCAAACGTCATAGTGGCAGGGTTTGCCGCAAGAAGCGGCCACCCCATAGGGTTTGTCAAATTCATGGCCCTTGCCTTCCCTCTGATGCTTTTTGGCATACTGATAAGCCACGCATACATTTATCTTTTCCTTCTTTAACATTAACCACAAAAACATTTGCTTCACGCCGTATTTCGTGTATAATGTAATACATACACACCTCGCGGCAGCGGCAAACTAAAATGACGGCAGCGCATTTAATGGCAGTCAGGCCCGTTACCATAGGGCCCGGGACAACGCTTGACGAGGCAGCCAGAACTCTAACAAAAGACAACCTGGAGCAAGTTCCGGTAACGGATGCCGACGGCAAGGTGCTCGGGCTTTTGACGATCGATGCCATTATAATGGCGTCGATAAAGAGCGTAGCCAAGGGCAGTTCGGCGGATTTCTGCAGCTGTTTCGACACACTCTGCGGCATGACCGCAGCCGATTTTGCAGCACGGCAGCAAGAGAATACGCCTTCTGACTTTTCATGCATAGGCCCTGAGGCGTCCCTTGCCGAAGTGGCAAGGCTTTTACTTAACGGCAAAAACCGGGTGCTTCTGGTAACGGACAACGCAACACGGCTTCTTGGCGTTATATCGGCAACGGATGTCGTTAGGCGCTTAAACACCGGGAAGTAATAAGCAGCATACACATGCCACGGACCCTGCTTATGCAGCGTAACAGGGCTTGTGAAACATCTCGAAAAGACAGACGACAAACAAGCGGTACCGAAAAAAGCCAGGACAACCGGCCAAGGGCACAGGCATATCCGTACCCTCGCGCCAAAGGGTTTTGCAGGCACAATCGGCCGCACACTTATACGGAGAAAGGGGAATACTACATGGGCGTGAAATTCGGTGATGTGATGGGAAGGATGAAGCTGTCGTCCGGGCTCAAGAACGACTCGAAGGTGGCAAGGGCGCTCGGCATAACGCCGCAGGCAATATCGAACTACCGTAAGCGCGGCAACATACCGGCGGACGTGCTTCTAAAGTTCTCGGAAGCCTTCGGGGTATCGGTTGACTGGCTCGTAAACGGGGACGGCGAGATATTCAAAAAAGGCGTTACTCCCCTGGCTATCGACAAGGCAGCGCTTAGAGAGGCTGTTATGGAGTACGGCGACATAACGTCCTTTGCCGACCTCTCGAGGCTCGACCCGGACGAGCTCGTGACCATGGGAAAGCTTCTAAAGATACTTCGTGACGGAGAAGAGAACTCGGTTGCGGCGCTAAAAAACCTGCTCGACTCCTTCGCAAGGACAACTAAGAACAGCCAGAGCAGAAAAGCAGCGCACGCCTGAGCGCCAAACGGTTACAAACCATTTCATTTACGCTGCGGCTGTTGTAAAATAGAACAATGGAACTTACCGCTAAAAACAACGCCGCGGCCCTGATGGGCATATACGTCCACGTCCCTTACTGCGTAAAAAAATGCCTGTACTGCGACTTCAACTCAAAAGCCGTCAAAACATTTGACAGTGAAATTTATGCCCGGGCAATAAAGCTGGAGATGGAGACGAAAACAGCGGCATGTTCGCCGGAAACGAGACTTAACACCCTCTACATCGGCGGCGGCACGCCCTCGGTACTCTCGCCAAAGGCAATCGAAACGATAATAAACACGGCAAGAACCACCCTCTCCCCGGTAAGCGGCAACATCGAGATAACGCTCGAAGCAAACCCCGATACCATAGACAGAGAAAAACTTGCCTCTTACAAAGAGGCCGGGGTAAACAGGATAAGCCTTGGCATACAGTCGCTAAACGACTTTGAGCTCAAAACCCTTGGCAGGCCGCACGACGTAACAGCCGCCCTTATGGCATTTGACGCGGCAAGAGCCGCGGGGTTCGATAATATCTCGATAGACCTGATGTTCGCCCTGCCAGGCCAGGACATGAAGACCTGGGAAGAGACACTTAAAAAGGCCATGGGCCTTGCCCCTGAGCATGTCTCCATATACGGGCTTACGATCGAAGACAACACGCCCTTTGGCATGTCCCGTAAGGATATAGAAGTAACCATGCCCATGGAGGATGAGCAGATCCTCATGTACAAGGGCGCGGTTCAGATGCTAACGGACTTTGGGCTCCGGCACTACGAAATATCTAACCTCGCAAAGCCCGGCATGGAGAGCAGGCATAATTCCGGGTACTGGAACTCTACACCCTATATCGGGCTTGGCCCGGGGGCGCATTCATACTACGCGCCAACGAACGGTCAAGAAGGCTTTGGAAAACGCCTCTGGAACGAGCAGGATACCGATAAATACCTCCGTAGCGCCCTGGACGGACGCTCAACCGTTGCCGGAGAGGAAGCGCTCTCAAAGGAACAGGCGATTACAGAGGCCGTGCTCACGGGGCTAAGAGTAATAAACGGCATCGACTCAGCCGCCTTTGAGCGGCGTTTCGGGGTAGAACTTTCAGAGTACCTGGACTTAAAAACGCTTACAGAGGCAGGGCTCATACGGACAAAGGGACAAGCCGTAGCGCTCTCTATAGAAGGGATACTGCTCTCAAACGAGATATTCGCCTCCATCGGGCCCGTAACCTCTTGAAAAAACGTAGGATTTAACCGCTTGACATTACCTGCCGCGGTTGTTATCTTTAACTATTGAGCATAACCGCCATGGACAATAACGTAAAAACCTTTTTCGATAAAAAAGCCGGCCACGGCCTTCCCGCGAGGTCGGCCGAGATACTTCGCGCCATTGTAAGCGAGTACATAGAGACCGTTACCCCGGTCGGCTCAAGGACCGTTGCAGTAAGAAGCGGGCTCGAGCTCAGCCCGGCAAGCATCAGGGCCATCATGGCAGAGCTAGAGGAAGGCGGCTACTTATCGAGCAGAAATAAAAGCGCCGGCAGAATCCCGACTGAAAAAGGGTTTCGGCTCTACGTGGACATGCTAAAGCAGCCCGGAGAGCCAAGCAGCAGCCAAAAAGAACTTATCTGCAGCGCGGTGCTGGGCTCGCGTACGGCAGCCGACACGGCAGGGCGCATGGCAACGCGCGCCCTCTCAGGGCTTACCGGGTGCGCGGCAGTAATACTATCTGGCGGGCTTACGACCGACGCCATAAAGAACATCAAACTTGTCAAGGTCGACGACTCCTCGCTCGTCGTGATGATAGTGACCACGGCGGGGTTCGTGCACTCCAGGCTCGTAAAGATGGATATAAGGCGCCTTAACATGGAGAAGATGTCGAACTACCTTAACTCCATAGCCGGAGGGTTGACGCTCGACGCACTAAAGCGCCGCGTCATGGAGGAGATGAAGACCGAAAAGGCCCTCTACGACGAACTCATGCTCGGCGCGCTAAAGGCCGGAGAGGCCGCGCTAAACGGCATGGACACGCCTCCAAGGGACCTCGTAATAGAGGGCGCATCGAACATAATCGACCAGCCGGAGTTCAAGGAGAACGCCGAGAGCATGCGGCGCATATTCGCGGCCTTCGAGGAAAAAAGCGTAATACTGAAAATCCTCGATAAAAGTGCCGGCCAGCACGGCACCTGCATATTCATAGGCTCGGAATGCGAGGCAGAGGGATTTGGCGGCTTTAGCCTCATTGCCGCGCCCTACGAATCGCATATCTTTGGCGGGGCCATAGGCGTTATAGGCCCTGTGCGCATGGACTATTCAAGCATAATACCGCTTGTCGGGTATACCGCAGAAATACTTGGCAAGGCGGTCTAAATAAAAGCGGATGGATAAAATGGACGAGACAACGGAAAAAGAAAAAGCCGAATTCGAAGAAGAGGCTTCCGGCGAGGACGAAGCGGCCGGGGCTTTATCCGAGGCCGAGACGCTTAAAAAGGAACTCGAGGCGAAGCTCTCTGCGTTCTCGGAGCTAAACGACAAATACCTTCGCAAATGCGCTGACTTCGACAACTACAGAAAGCGCATGGAAAAGGAGAAGTACGACATCGCCGCCTTCGCTACCGAGAACCTGATGCGTGAGCTCCTAAACGTCATAGACAACTTCGACCGCGCATTCGAGCACGCCGCAAAGGGCTGCGAAAACGAGGCCTGCGTCAAGGCCGCGGCCTCCATCAAAGAAGGCATCAACCATACGGTAAAGAGCATGCACTCCACCCTCACGCGCTTCGGGCTCGAGCCCATAACGGCAGAGGGCGAAAAATTCGACCACTCGCTCCACGAGGCCCTTGGCGAGGAAGAGCGCACGGACGTTGAGCCAGGCATGATCGTAAAAGAGCTTCAGAAGGGCTACCTGCTGAAAAAAAGGCTTCTAAGGCCCTCGCGCGTGATAATCTCAAAGGCTGCGCAAAAGAGCGAGGTTCCTCCAGACGCCGAGAGCGCGCCCGATAGCGAGCCGTCTCCGGAAGGGACCGTGCACTAAGCACACTCGACATGGAAAATAAAGATCTGTACAAGTTGCTGGGCGTCAGTCCTGATGTCACGGACGCGGAGCTTAAAAAGGCATACCGCGCCATGGCGCATAAATACCACCCTGACAAGAACCAGGACGACAAGGACGCCGAAGAGAAGTTCAAGGAAATAAACGAAGCCTACGAGATACTAAAAGACCCCGAGAAAAGAACGCGCTACGACCGCTTCGGGTACGCCGGCGTCTCAGGCGCTGCAGGCGCAGGAGCAGGCCCAGGAGGAGCGCACTATAACGCCGACTTCCAGGACTTTTTTGGAGACATGTTCTCCGAGTTCTTTGGCGGAGGCCGGGCAAGGCGCGGCCCTACTCGCGGCGACGATCTACGCTACGACATGACCATAACCTTCGAGGAGGCGGCATTCGGCGCTAAAAAGGACGTCGAGCATACAAGAATAACCGGATGCGAGAGCTGCAAGGGAAGCGGCGCAAAGCCCGGCACATCGCCGGAAAGATGCTCAGTGTGCAGCGGAAGCGGACAGCAGCGCTTTCAGCAGGGGTTTTTCACCTTCTCACGCCCCTGCTCCCAGTGCAAGGGCCAGGGCTCGGTAATAAAGAGCCCCTGCGCAGAATGCTCTGGCAGAGGCTCTAACCATATAAAAAGCAAGATTACGGTAAACATCCCGGCCGGCATAGACACGGGCTCGAGGCTAAGGGTTGCCGGGGAAGGCAACTTCGGCGACAAGGGCGGCCCTCCGGGAGACCTCTACATATTCATGACCGTTACGCCGCATCCTCTGTTTAAGCGCGACGGCGACGACGTGTACTGCGAGGTGCCCATAACCCTTGCTCAGGCTGCACTTGGCACGGAGATAGAGGCGCCTACCATAGAAGGGCCTGTAAAGGTAAAGATACCGGCTGGCACGCAGACGGGAAAAGTATTTAGGCTTAAAAACAAAGGAATCGCTTCTCTTAGAAACGGCAGGCGCGGCGACCACTTCGTCGCTGTAAGGCTCGAAACCCCTGCTAAACTAAACAAGCGGCAAAGGGAACTTCTCGAGGAGTTCGCGGCAATAAGCGGGGACGAGGTCTTTCCTGAGAAGAAAAACTTTTTCGACAAGGTAAAGGAGATATTCGGATGACGATACGCCGCGCGCTTATCACTATCGCCATTATCGCCGCTTACGCGGTCATAATGCCCTCGACCGCTGCCCGGGCCGGGCTCTTTGGCCCCTCTACAGAGGAACTGGCAAACGAGCTTAACTCGATACTCGAGGCCGTTGAAAGCGGCGGGGCAACCGAGGCAAACATAGCAAAGCTCGAAAAGTACATCCGGTCGAACCCAAAGGGAGAATTTACCGACGAGGCCCTTATAGAGATAGCCGTCATCTACACCGAGCAAAAGGACTTTTTCAAGGCCTCGCTGGCCTACAAGACACTCATAGAGCGCTTTCCGGGCAGCAAGTACAAGACCGACTCGATATACGGCCTCGGGCTCTCGGAATACAGAAAAGGCAACCTAAAGGAAGCAAGGGCCGTGCTCGAGTCCTTTCTCCAGGTAAAGGAAGCAAAGATACAGCAGAAGGTAAAGGCAAATCACCTTCTAAAGACCATCAGCTCGGTAGAGGCTGCGGTGGACGATAAGGCCGAGCAGCCCTCGGTGGCGGCGATACTGCCGCTTAGCGGCAAGTACTCGACATACGGCGAAAAAGCGCTTCGCGGAATACTGCTTGCTGCCGGCATATACGGCAAGACAGGCGCCCCGGAGGCAGTGTCCTACGACGTAAAGGTCTTCGATACGGAAACAGGAACCGCGCAAAACCCAAATTACGTCGCAGAGACCGTCGCTTCCGTAGCAAAGAATACTTCGGTAACGGGCATCGTAGGGCCTCTTCTAAGCCGCGACGCAGAGCCCATGGCAATAGCCGCAAACAAGGCCTCCATACCGGCCCTCATACTGTCGCAAAAAGAAGGAATAACCAAGCACGGCCCCTATGTGCTAAGGAACTTCATCACCCCGGCTGCCCAGACCTCGGCCCTGGCCGAGCACGCAACCACGGCGCTTGGTAAAAAGACCTTTGTCATACTCTACCCGGACACACCGCTTGGCAAGGAAATGGCAACAAGCTTCACCAAGGAAATAAACGCAAGAGGCGCCAATATAGTGGCGCAAACCGCATACCTGCCCGATACCAAGGACTTTAGCGACATCCTCCTGGCCCTCTTCAAGATCAAGACAGAAACAAAGCTCGAAGGAAGAAGGCGCATTTCCGAGTTCACGGCAGGCGTAAAGGCCGATGCCATATTCATCCCTGACGGGTACGAAGCTATCGCACAGATAGCGCCGTTCCTCGCATATTACAACTTAAAGAAAATACAGATGCTTGGCACCAACGGATGGAACTCAGAAGAGCTCATAAAGCTTTCCGGCCAGTATGTGGAAGGCGCTGTTATCGTGGACGGGTACTTTGCAGAAAGCCAGAGAAAAGGCGCGACCGACTTCGCAACCCTGTTCGAAACGGCATACGGCTACAAGCCCGGGATAATCGAAGCCGAGGCATACGACTCAACCCTCGCCCTTACCAGGGCCGCTACCGCGGGGCCGGAACGGGAAAAAATACTCAAGGCAATACTGTCGTCGGCAAGCGTAGAAGGCAGCGCAGGCACCATACGCTTCGATAAGAACGGCGAATCAATAAAGGAAATGTTTATACTAAAAATCAAGGACGGCAAAATTACAGAGGCCTCAAAAAGCGCCAAAAAAACGCCTTAATATGCAGACAACGGCCTCCCGTTCAAGCTCAGAATGTATTTGCACAGAGGCCTAATTTACGTTAAAATTATAAAGTTATGGAAAAAACTCAACTCGAGCACTTCAAAACGATACTAAACTCAAAGCTTGAGGAGCTGCTAAGCGGCGCGGAAAAGACCGTAAGCGGAATGAACCAGACCGACGAGGAGCACTTCCCGGACCCAAACGACAGGGCCTCGCTTGAGACGGACAGAAACTTTACGCTAAGAGTAAAGGACCGTGAGCGTAAGCTTGTAGCCAAGATAAAGGAAGCGCTTGGAAGGATAGAGGACGGCACCTACGGCATCTGCGAAAGCTGCGGAGAGCCCATATCCACGAAGCGCCTCGAGGCAAGGCCCGTTACCACGTCCTGCATCGAATGCAAGAAGGAAGAAGAAGAGACAGAGAAAAAGGGGCATGCCTGAAGGCTCCCGTTAAATTCCACGCAAAAAAGACCGGCGTCAGAGAGTTACTCCTGGTAAACACTTCCTTAGCCAAGCCGGCCGGAAAACAAAGGTAGTGCAATGCCGGAACTAAGAAAAGACCCCATAATCGGAAGGTGGGTAATCATATCCACCGACAGGGGCAAACGCCCTTCCGAATTCGTCACAAAGCCGCCGGCGGCAAAGGGTGGCTTCTGCCCGTTTTGCGAGGGTAACGAGGAAAAGACCCCTCCCGAGATTGCGGCATACAGGGTAAACGGCGGAAAAACCAACACCCCGGGCTGGCACATCCGCGTGGTGGCAAATAAATACCCTGCCCTGAAGGTCGAGGGTAACCTCGACAGAACAGGCGACGGCGTATACGACAAGATGAACGGTGTTGGAGCGCACGAGGTCATAATCGAGACACCCCGGCACGAGGACATGCTCGCGACCCTCACCCCCAAGCAGTTCGAGGAGGTGCTCTGGGCATACAGGGACAGGATACTGGACCTCAAAAAAGACGCAAGGCTTCGCTATATATTGATATTCAAGAACCACGGCGAGGCGGCAGGCGCATCGCTTGAGCACTCGCACTCGCAGCTAATCGCGCTCCCCATCATCCCGAAAAGAGTATCCGAGGAGCTTGACGGCTCGCTCGAGTACTATAATTACAAGGAACGCTGCATATTCTGCGACATAGTAAGGCAGGAAATCATGCAGGGAGTTCGCGTTGTATCCGAAAACCAGGACTTCATCGCGGTAACGCCTTACGCCCCTAAATCGCCGTTTGAGACATGGGTGCTTCCAAAGTTCCATGAATCGCACTTCGAGAACTCGCAAAAACACCACTACGAGAACCTTGCGCAGATATTCTCCGATGTTCTAAAGAGACTTAACGTAATACTCGACAACCCGCCCTACAACTTCATACTCCATTCGTCTCCGATAAAGGACTCTGCGACACTCGCGCACTACCACTGGCACTTCGAGATAATGCCAAAGCTTACGAAAACAGCGGGCTTCGAATGGGGATCGGGATTCTATATAAACCCCACTCCTCCGGAAGAAGCGGCTGCGTACTTAAGGGGCGCAAAGATAACATAGCGCAAGGGGCCTTGCGCCAAAGGCGGCTCCATATGGGATACGACGTACTTGAAGAAGTAATAAACCTTACCGACGAGAACAGCGCCGTATCCAGGCGTTTGAAGAAAGTAGCGAGGCTCATTGCCTCGCGTTTTGGCTGCGACGACTGCGCCATATACAGGCTGGAGGCCCGCGCAAAGGAGCTTACCCTTGCCGCCTTCTCTGGCAGAAGAAGCGCATTTAGAGAAACCTACGAGCACGGCGAAGGGGTAGCGTGGAAGGCCGTAAGCTCGAAAAAACAGGTATCGGCCGCCGCAAAGAGCAGTAACGGCAAAAAAGGCGGGCTAAGCGTCCTGGCAGTGCCGCTAACCGACGATATCTACGTCTACGGCGCCCTATACATAAAAAGCTCCAAAGCGCGGACAGGCCTCAAGACAGAGGATAAAAAGCTCCTTACCGTAATAGCGCGCCAGATAGCCTACATGCTAAAATGCGATCTGACGCTTACGAAACTTAAACGGCTCTATGACGAAAGACGGGAGCTTAACTTGAGGCTCTCACAGGCCGAAAAGCTCATGACCATAGGAGAACTTTCGGCAACCCTTGCGCACGAGATAAAAACCCCGCTCGTCAATATCGGCGGTTTTTCGGCAAGGCTGGACAAAAAAATAGAACAGGGCTCGCCTCTTAGAAAGTACGTCGAGCACATTACGACATCAGTAAAGAGGCTCGAAGGCATCATCGACGATATCCTCGCCTTTACCGAGGAAAAGGGCCTTAAATTCGAACCAATGGACGTAAACGACGCGGCAACGGCAGCGGCCGCGCTTTTTACCGGCGCCATGGCAAAATGCTCGATAGGGCTCGAGATGAACCTCTCTCAAAACCCTGTTACGGTGATGGCAGACCCTAACCAGCTGAAAATCGCCTTTGACAACCTGATTGCCAACGCGGTGCAGTCGATGAGCGATAAGGGCGGTCGGCTCTATATAACGACCAGAAATGAAAACAACTGGGGCGTGTTCGAGATAACGGACTCGGGCGGCGGCATAGACCCGCTAAAGATGTCGAACATATTCAACCCGTTCTTCACAACCAAGGAAAGCGGCACAGGGCTTGGCCTCACCATAACCGAGAAGATAGTCACAAGGCACAGGGGCAAAATAGAGGTTCGAAACGACTTTGGAACAGGCATGACCTTTACGATAAAGATACAAAAAGCCCCAAAAGGAAAATTAACGAAAAATTAGCGCATTTCCAGATTTTTGGGGTATAATTAAGAAACAGGCCGATAAATCATGACAAAAAAGAAAATACTCATAGTCGACGACGAGGAAGGCATCAGGCTTCTCTTTAAGGAAGAGCTCGAGGAGGACGGATACTCTACTGTATTGGCCTCCACGGGCGAAGAGGCCCTTGAGCAGCTTACGGGCGGCTCCTTCGACCTCGTGCTCCTTGACATCAAGATGCCCGGGATGGACGGCGTTGAGGTGCTAAGAAGGGTTAAAGAGCAATGGAAGGCCCTTCCGGTAATCCTTTGCACGGCCTACCCGCACTATAAGCAGGACTTCGGCACATGGGCCTCGGACGCGTACGTGGTAAAGTCATCGGACTTAAAAGAGCTGAAAGAAAAGGTCCGGGAAGTCCTTGGCAAGTAATCAGGCACCCTACTACCCCGGCTTCAGGAACACAAGCACGCCCTAGCAAACCCAGGACTTTTCAAGGCCGATAACCCGCCGTTTGGCCGGGGCGCTATTTTACGCGCATGTCTCCTTGCTTTTCCAAAAGCAATTCTATATAATAAATGATTGTAAGGTCCTGGACATACCCGTCATAGTGGCATCAAATTACGGGGGGTTAGCTCAGCTGGGAGAGCGTCTGGTTCGCAATCAGAAGGCCGAGGGTTCGATCCCCTTACCCTCCACCAGTACTTACGCGGGGTTACGGCAAACAACGTAACCCCGTTTTTTTCAAAGAAAGCTTTTTATCGACAGGATGGATAAACTCACTCTGACAATCATCGCGCTCACTGTAGCGGCCCTTATCCTGAACATGCCGTTTGGATATCTCAGGACCAACCACAAGAGAATGAGCTTCATGTGGCTCTTCTACATCCACGCCCCGGTGCCAGTCATCGTGGCCTTTAGGCTCCTTTCCGGGATTAGCTACAAGTATATACCGCTCTTTCTGGCCGGGGCTATATGCGGCCAGTTCCTTGGCGGCAAACTCAACAAAAAACGCATCTCATAGGCTTCCGGATATCGGAACTGCCCAGTAATTACAGCAAAAAAAATACGCGGCGGACGAAAGCGTCCGCCGCGTAGCAACCGGCTATCAGGCTATCCGCTCTCTTACTTCGAGGCAGACACGCAGTATGCTATCTTTCTCGTCTTTCCCTTCTTAAGGCTCATGCACTCGGGCGACGAGGCCCCTGCCCCTGTAACATCAGGCTCGTAATCGCCGTACATATAGGTCTCCGGAGCGAAGTACGCCGCATTGCTTACGGCATCTGAGGCAGCGGCATTGGTGCTGGAAGCCAGCATTACACCGCCGCTTGCGGCGCTGTATCCGGATAAAGTTCCACCTGCCGTAAGGGCCAGGAAGAGCGGCAACTTCCACGCGCCGACCATCACGAACACGCTCGAATTAACAGTGACATCGAGATTGCTTACCAGCGCGGCCGTATGGTTCATAAATCCGCCCCACTGCTCTCCGGCGCCCGTTACGCCGCCGCCGGTTATTGTCAGGGTAAGAAGCGGCGCGTCGATTGTTGGCGTAGTCGCCATATTATAAGCAACCGGATCAACGGTGCTGGCAGAGTTAAGGCCTATGGAAGCGGCAGTCAGCGCCACCGAAGAACCCGTTAGAGTGCCTGTGCCGTTTATCTCGCCTGCGGCAGTAACGCTTACAACACCTGTGCCTGCGGCTATGCCTGTTACGACTATATTGTTAGCGTCAACAAAGGTCACGTTCGAGTTATTGGCGCTCGTAAGGCTTATGCTCGCCGCGTCGTTTGCCGAGCCAAGCGTTATAGCTCCCCCGGCAAGAGCGCCGGTTGTATCAACGGTTAGCGCGCCGCCAACGATAGTTCCGCTTTGCGTGACATCGCCGTTCGTAGTTATGATTGCGGCCCCTGTGCCGGAGCTTATCCCTGCTATTACAACAGAAGTAGCGGCATCATAAGCGATCGCAGAATTAACGGTACTAAAATTTATCGAACCTGCCGTGTTGGCTGCGGTAGTAAGGTTTATGGCGCCGCCTGCCGTGGTGCTTACACTGAGAAGCCCGGCAACTACCGGCGCCGCACTCTGCGTAACCGTGCCTGCGGCAGTTACAGAAGAACTCGCCGTGCCCGAATCCAGAAGCGCTATCTGCACGGCATCGGCATCCTTATACGATATGGCAGAAGCGTTGCTCTTTAAAGCCACTGAGGCCGCATTGTTATTGGCCGTTGCGAGGCCTATGGTGCTCGTAGTGGCCGCGCCGGTTGTCGTATCGACAGTAAGCGCATTAGCGATTATCGGCGAAGTGCCTCCCTGGCTTACAGGGCCGGCGACCGTGAGCGTTGTAGAGGCGCCTCCGGAGTTTATACCGGTGCCTCCGACTATAACACCGTCGGCATCCCAGAAGAATATGTTCGAGCCGCCGCTTGAGAGGCTAACCGAGCCGACTGTGTTTGCAAAACTGTCGAGCTGTATGACGCCTGTCGCGTTTACAGTTAGAAGCCCGGTCGTGTTTATGGCCGAGCCATGTGTTACACCGGCCCCTGCCGTTATGGTCGCGGCCTTTGTGCCCGCATCAAGCGCGGCTATTGTAAGGGCCCCTGCCGCCTGGAACGCAACAGTTGAATCATTGCTGTTAAAATCTATTGCATTGACGGCATTGGCCTGGCCTCCAAGCTGTATCTGCCCGTTGCCTGCCGGAATGGCGCTCATATCGATTACAAGGGTATCGGCCGTAATCACCGCAGCCTGCGTTAGCGCACCGCCTATACCCTGCATGGAGATAGTAGAGGTTCCCAAACCGCTGTTAAGGCCGTTTATAACTAGCGCTGTCGAATCCTTATAAGCAATAGCCGTATCGTTTGCGCTTACGAGGTTTATGGCATAGGCCTCGTTGGCAAAGCTATCGAGCGTTATAGCCCCTGTGCCTGCCCCTGCTCCGGTGGTGTCGACAGTCAGGACTCCGGTTCCGGATGGCAGCGTTATGGCGCTACTTTGCGTAACATCACCTGTGGCAAATACCATAAGGCTTCCGCCAAGCGTAAATGCCGCGCCGTCAAGCACCGCTCCTGTCGGCGTTGTCTGTCCGTAGTAAAGAGTGACAAGCCCTGTGCCTGCGCTAAGGCCTGTTATCGTAAAATCATCGGCATCCTTATACGATATCGGCTGGCCGCTGACACTTGTAAGGTCTATAGTCGCCGTATTGTTAATCTCGGTTGAGAGGTCTATCTTGCCGCCTACCGCTGCGCCTGTCGTAACGACAGTGAGCGTGCCGCCGATGATCTCGCCGGTGCCGGTGGCGCTGCTTTGCGTAACATCGCCCTTTGCCGTTATGCTAACAAGGCTTACGGCATCGGCAGTGTTTATGCCCTCGGTCGAGCTGTCTAAGGCCGCGATATTTACGCCGTCCGCGTCGACATAGGTTATATCGCCGCCGCTGGTAAGAAGATTAATGTTCGTCACGTTGTTTGCCGTATTGCCAAGAAGTATTATCTGTGTCGGCGTCGCTGTTACATCCACCTTTAGCCCTGCGGCAATTATCGGCTGCGCAGTGTTATCGATGGTACCGTCGTTTATAAGTATCGTATCGCCTACAGTTGTTATTCCGTTTGTCGGCGTGCCCGTGCCGTTAAGGCTGTCTATGGTCAAGCCGCCCGAATCCTTGAGCTTTACAGACGTTGTATTTGCCGCTATGGTGTCTACCGTGTTCCAGGTGCTCACAGGGTCGAGATTATACGCCCCTCCCACCCCAAGAAGCTCAAGCCTCGGCGTGTTTATAATGGTGCCCGCTACCTGGGTTACCATGCCTGTGCTCTTTAAGGTAAGGAGCGTAGAGGCCGTAAGATTGCCAACGCCAAAGCCTCCTGTTACGTCGTTAAAGTACACGGTGCCGGTGCTGCCCGTCAGGTTCCCTGTTATGTTATTGGCGCCACCAAGCGTGTATGTCGCGTTAATACCACCAAGGAGATCCAGTCCGGCGGCCAGTATCACTCCGGTACCTGGTTCGGTGACCGAGCCGTTTGTAACATTGAGAGTGACGTTTTGCACAGCTGCAACAGTCGGGGTTGTTACGTTAACTATACCGGTAGAGCCGAGGACAAAACCGTTTGCGTCTGTAAACGATACAGCCCCGCCCCTGTAGGTTATATTGAGAGTGCCTACGTCGTTTGCGCCGGTAAGTGTAACGGCGCCTCCGGTCGTTCCGGTAACATTGACATTCAATATGCCGGTCGTCGTAAGCGAACCTCCGACCCCGGTGGTTATGGAGGCCGTTCCTGTCTGGTTAAGAGTAAGCGTACTGCCGCCGCCTGCGGTAACAGCGGCGTTTATGGTTATGCCGTCGCCGTTTAGCGTAAGCGGGGAGGCCGCGGTATCTATGACGAAGTTCACTGTCAGCGCCCCGGTGCCTGCGCCGTAACCTGCCGTATAGGTAGTCGGCATGGTAGTGCTGATAGCGGCGTCTATGCTGACAGCGCCCATTGCCCCTATCTCAAGGGAGCCTGCCGTTACGCCTGCGGGCGGGGCAGTTATGCTAAGGGTGCCGCCGGAGATAAGGCTCGCGAACCCGGTGCCGGCATCGACAGTCGTGATATTAAAGCTATTGGCGTCGACATAATAGATATCATACGCCGTGGCGCCGTTTTGCGTGACAAGGTTCAACGCCGCGACATCGTTTGATGTGTTAACGAGCGATATTGTCCCGTTGTTTTGCGTATCTATATTAAGCGTATTTGCGCGTATCTTGTCATTAGCAGTCGTGTTTGTCTGCGTAACCGCGCCGGTTGCAAGAAGCGTCACGTTGTTGATCGTCGTGTTGCCGGTATCGATACCAAAGGTAGAGCCGTCAATGGCGGCTATTGCAAACCCGTTTGCGTCGGTATAGGCGATATCCGCGCCCGTTGTGATAAGGTTTAGCGTAGAAACGTTGTTTAACAGATTCGTAAGTGTAATGGCTGCTGCGCCATTTGAGACCTTAAGCCCTGCGGCAACTATTTTATCGGTATTCGTTAATGCGCCGTTATTGATAAGTATGGTATTGCCTGTAGTCGTTATACCTGCCGTAGGCGCGCCGGTGCCGTTAAGGGTGCCGATGGTAATACCGCCGGTATCGCTAAGCTTCACAGAGCCGGTATTTGCCGCTATCGTGCCAACTGTATTGCCGCCTGCAAAAGTATACGCCCCGCCCGTGCCAAGCAGTTCGAGCCCAGGAGTATTTATCGCGCTTGTCTGCCCTACCGCTCCTGTGCTCTTTAGCGTAATAAGCGTTGCCGCAGTCACGCCTACTGTGTTTACGGCTCCGATATTAAAGCCGGTATTGTCCTGGAACTTAAGAGTATCTACATTCGAGGCCAGGTTCGTTATGGCGTTATCCTGCGTATGAAGCGCATACGTGGCCGTAGTACCAAGGAGTTCGAGCCCCGTAGCCGTTATTATGCCGCTCTGGGTAACAGTGGCCGCGGAGTTGACGTTTAACGTCACGTTCCTTCCTGGGCCGTTTGCAGTTATCGTGCCGACTGTGAATGCATCGGCATCGGCATATGAAATATTGCCGTTAAAAGTCTGAAGGTTCACTGTGCCGGATACATTGTTAGCCACATTATTTAACGTCAGATTGCCTGCGGCAGTAACCTGCGCGGTAAGGGTCGCGGCAACAACGCTGCCCGAGCCGCTTATGCCTGTTGCGGCGTTTATGGCAAGTGTTGACGGCGTTCCGGTGCCTGCCGTGACAACGGCGTTTACGGCAACGGTATCGCCATTTAGCGTAAGCGTAGAAGCCACTGTGCTGACATCGAAGTTTACCGTAAGCGCGCCCGTGCCCGCACCGTAACCTGCCGTAATGGTTGTAGGCGAAGTAAGCCCGGTCATTGCCGCGCCTATGGTAACATTGCCCATTGCCCCTATCTCAAAGGAACCTGCCGTCACGCCTGCCGGGGTTGCGGATAGTATAAGGTCTCCGCCGGAGATAAGGCTCGCGAACCCGGTTCCGGCATTTACCTGGGTATTTATATTGAAGCTGTCGGCGTCCACATAATAGATATCGCCGTTAACTCCGCTCCTTAAATCTATATCCGTTGCATTGTTAAGGGCGTTGGTTGCCGTTATACCGGCGGTCGCCAGCGCGCCGCTTGTATTGATTGTGAGCTGTCCACAAAGTATTTCTTCACCGGCGGCAAGTCCCTGCCCTACCGCGCCAAGGGCGGTAATGGACACGGCGCCTGTGCCGGCGGTTATACCGGATACCGTAACTCCGTTCGTATCCGAATAGCTTATGCCGCTATTCGAGGTCTCGGTAAATTTTATACTGGTTGCGTCGTTTGTCCCAAGAGCAAGTGTGATGCCTGCGCCTGCATTGACTGTAAGGAGATTTGTCGTTACGCCGCCGTCTATGGTCTCTGTCACCGCGCCGCCGGAGGTAAGCGTAAGATTGAAAGTGCCTGTGCTTATCGGGTCGGTTATGGATATGCCGCCGCCAACAGGGTTCCTTATTGTGGTATCGGCATTGAATGTAAATCCTGCCTCAGGGCCAGGGCCGTCACCGAAGACTATGATTCCGCTTCCCGTGGCGCTGCCTATTGTAATGGACGTGAACCCGCTCTGTATCTGACCAAGATCAACGACATCGAGGTTAAGCCCGCCAACTCCTCCGGCAAGCCCTATGGTGGTTGTTGCTGTGCTTGGCTGCAGCACAAGCGCGCCCACGCCGGTCGTCTGTATTGTACCGGCTCCTGACGTAAATATCATGTCGTCGGCAGTAAGCGTAAGATTGCCGGAAACGGTTATGCCTATCAAAGCGCCGACGGTGTCGACCGTAAGCGCAATATTATCTATAAAATCCAACGAGCCGGTGTCTGCTGCAAGAAGAGTAACGTTATTGGTGCCGGCGTTAAGGTTGTATATGCCGCCTACTCCGCGAAGCTCGAGCCCCGAGGCGGTTATGGCGCCGGTGGCGCCCTCGGCCACAGTGCCGGTGCTGTCGATCGTCATGGTCCCCGAAGCGTTTATACTGCCGTCAAGCGTAATGCCTCCGTCAGCGGTTACGGTCATGTTGCCCGAAGCGCCGCTTGCGACGACCGTAGAGCCGTTACTTATGGTAACGGTACCGGAAGTCCCTGCCGTAACAGTCACATCCCCTACGGCAGAAACACTCGAGGAGCCCTGGATGACAACACTGCCGCCGGCAGAGGTCACGCCTGCAACAAGGCTTACAAACGACCCGGGGGCGCCGATATTTATCAGTACATCGCCAAAAGACGCCGCCTGCCCAATAGTTATGTTTTGTCCGACGCTTATATCTATGCTGCCTGTTTCGGTCTCAAAAGCCGATCCGGATGCCGCAGAGCTTGTAATGATATCGGAAGTGCCACCGGTGGCCGTGACAGTTATCGTTCCGCTGTCGGTATGAATGCCGTTCGCGCTCAAGAGCGAGATATCGATGGTGCCGTTATTCGTAAGCGTCAGAGCGCCGCCGGTATTCTCGATACTCCATCCCAGGCCAAGCGCCAGATAAAACGCGTCCACCGTCAGGCCGCCGCCTGTATCGGTATTACGGATAATAATATCGCCTGACGTAATATTCTCGCCGTTTATTCTTGTAACATTCGTATCGAGATTAATGCCTGTGTCAGTGCTAAAGAAGAGATCCGCAGCAGTCACGTTCATCGTGCCAATACCGTTAGTATCCGTGATAGCGCCAAGCGGCGCTATCAATCTTACAAACCCGGCGGCGTTCGATATGGTATCCACCCCGAAGCCGGTATTGCTCGATATGTAAACGCCTCCCGTGCTCAAAGGATTAACAAACACCTGCACAACATCAATACTATCCAGAATTACCGGGGCCGCTGCCGTGCCTATGGCATTGCCCGCGCCGTCATCTCCGCTATACATTATAACGGTCGAGACATTGCCGCCAAGTCCATCCGAATCGGTTATGGTAAAACCTGCATTGGTTATCGCGCCAAGCGTCGGGGTGCCGGGAGTGCCTGTGCCGTCATCCCACTGACCGGCAATGCCGCTTATATGGTCGGCAAGAAGCGTAAGGGTAAGTGGCGTACCGGCGGTAACTGTGTCAAGTATGACATTGCCGGTTATATCTATGCCGTCCTCAGCCCATATTGTGGTATCGAGAGTAAAAGTGCCGGATACGGTGGCAGTAAGCGGGTCTATAATGAACGTGCCGATTGAACCGCCGGGGGCCGAGCCGTTGGCAGTGCCTGCGAAGGCCACGTTACCAGCGGCGCTAAACTCTGCACTACCGCCGTTACCGGAGACCGTGCCGCCCGAGATATCTATAAGCTGTCCGCCCTCTGCAGTCGCGTTGCCGTATGAATAAAGATAGATACTTCCGCCATTCGAATTAACGTCCGCGCCTGCGGCAGATACAATGCTTCCGGAGGCAAGGGTTAGCGTATCGTTTGCTACAACGGATATACTTCCCGCGGTGCCGTTATCTGCGACATTGGCCGATATGGTGCCGGAGTTCGTTATAATATCGCCCGTTAACCTTATAACCCCACCGTCATTGACGATTGCATTGGCCTCGATAACGCCAGAGTTGTTGACAACGGACTTTACCGCATTGTACGCGGACTTTGCCGTGATATAGACCTCGCCGCCATTTGCGCTGATTGTGCCGCTGTTATCGACAGAAGCGCCGCCAAGGGTAGCAGAATCGACCACAAAACCAAAGATAGAATCGCCGCTAAAGGTGAGCACCATCTGCTCGCCCGCGCCGATAAAGACCTTGCCAAGGGTAGCGCTTACAACGCCGGTATTTGTTACACTCGGGGCGCTAAGCACCACGTCGCCGCCGGAGGCATTTATAAGGCCGTTATTTACAACAGAGGTAACGGTAGAGCCGTTTGCCTGTGAAAAATTGTAATTACCCGAAAGAAAGTCATCGTCTGAAATATTCATCGTGCTCGCAAGAAACGAACTCACGTTCACGGAAGCACCGTTGCCGATGATGATGCCGTTTGGGTTTAAAAGATACACTCCTCCATTGGCATTAAGAGCGCCGTTTAAAAATGAAGTGTCCGCGCCGATAACCCTGTTTAGCGCTATGGACGACGCCGTCGGCTGAGTAAAGTTCACGCTCTCGCCGGAAGCTATGCTGAAAGAGCCCCAGTTGATTATCGCCTTCTGGGTCGACTGCGTTATGTCCATCGTGGAGCCAGATGAACTTACCGTAGCCCCTCCGGCGGTAACGCTGCCGTCTTGCGGCAAGGCATGTGCTATAAAAGGCGCCATAAGCAAGACCGCGGCAAATAACGCGGCAGCCGTAAAAAATACTCTTGATTTGAACATATTCCCTCCGGAATTAGTAATGTTAGAAAGCGGACTCATCGCGCCATTGGCGCGCCTTAGAACTTAAGCAGCTTAAGCCTGGCCATCACCGTATATATCCTGTCATCGCTTCTAATACTCCTGCTCCTTACGGGCGCGGCAACGTCGCCGGTGGCCTCTATTCTGTCGAACAGGTCTATTCTCAAACCGACGCCAACGCCGGTCAAATCATCGTTCTTATTTTCGCCTGCGTAAAGGTTATTTCTCCTTACGCCGCCGTTGTCGGCAAAGGCCGCTATACGAAGCATATCGCCGACACGGAAACCCCATAGCGACCAATTGCCGGAAAACGGAATAAGCGGCGCAGTAACCTCGAAGGTAGCGGCGTAACCGGCATCCCCGAGGCAGGTGGCGACGTTATAGCCTCTTACAGAACCCGGCCCTCCTATTGCGAACATCTCGGGGGTAACGAGCCTCTCTGCGCTAAACTGCCCTGCCAACTTCAAAAGAAGCAAAACATTGCCGGCCCTCTGTATCCTTGCTATATCGACGCTAGCCTTCTCAAACTCCCCGTTCGCGCCAAGGCGGCTCTGGTTAGGATCTTCTTTTACGTCCGGAAGGCTGCCCGCGAAATCAGGGAAACCGTGGGAATAGGTAAGCGAAAAAATCGTCTTTCCGTTATAAGAATCTATCCTGTCGTAATCGAAGCGCAGGTATCCAACAGCAAGGTCGTCGTTGGTAAGCTGTTCCTTCAAAACATACTCGAACATGTGCTTACGGTCGTAGCCCAGCGTGACGGTGAAGTTCGTAAGCCGCTTTACTATGAACGGATGACTTATGTATCCGCCGAATATATCGGACTTGCCCTCTATGCCGAGGTCCACCATGGGCCCCTCGCCGACTATATAATCCGCCTTTATGTAGCGCACGCCGACCCTCGTGCCGGAATCAGCAACCGGAATGGAATAATCTATGCCCATATACGTGGTGCTGTCGGAAGGATTTCCCACAAAATACGTGCCTGAAAAGGTCGAACCTATGAACGGATCCGTGAGGCTCAGGTACGCGCCGTAACGGTCGCGGCTGATTTCCTTGTTGCCGTAATTATTATATTCGAGCGTAAGAGACACCGGCGTCTTATCCTCGGCCGATATGAGCACGTCGGTAGAGCCCGGCTCCTCGCCCTTTGAAAGAACGGCTCTCGTATGCAGCCCAGGCGTGCGGTTTGCCAAAAGCACTGCGCTTTCTATCTCGTCTTCGCTAACGACCTTTCCCTCGAACTCGTCGAACCAATCCATCACGTAGCGCGGCGAGTAATAATCCAGGTTCATATCGCCCTTGCCAACGCCTTCGGGCATAGTGGCCGAAACATTCAACGTGCCGAGGTTGCCTTCAAGCACGGCTATCGTAACTATCGCGGTATCCACCTGCTGCGCCGGCACGTACGCCCTCGCAAGCATCATGCCCTTTGAATGGTAATACGCGGTAATCGCGTCGGCCACGGCCTTGAGGTCGGCGATCGTGTAGAATTTTTTAGTCTCCCACTCCTTCTTAACCTTGAACTCCGCTATCGCCCGCTCTATCTCCGCCTCGCTTACCTCCACGTTGCCTGCTATTACGAACTTTTTCACCTCGATTATTCTGAGGTCGTCATCGGCCGCGTAGAGCGGCGCAGCAAGAAACAGCAGCACGGCTGCCATAACCAATGGAAGGCCCTTGCGAATAAACGATACCGTCATTCTGTCTTCTCCGAATATGTTTTTTTTACTAACTTTACCGCCGCAGCTTAGCGGCCGATGGCGCCGTACTTAACTCAACTTAATTTTACTTAACTTTGCTTAACTTGACTTAAGAACCAGGCTCAGAAAAAAGCGTAACTACGCAGAATAAAAGAGGCTTCCAGGAAACGCGAGTGTCTTAGCCTTTTTACCACATACACAAAAAAGAGTCAAGAAAATTAACATGATGCGCGCCGTATAACAAACCGGTTATCCCCGGCTGCCTTGGACCTATTGACCGGTGTAAAGTAATGGGGTAATATGTAGCATCTTAAAACGCGCTGTATTTTGGAAATATTATCACTTGCTAATTATTTAGAACTGTCATGAAGCGTCAGAGAAATTCATCCTCCAAGGCATCCAAGACCACACCCGACACATTATCGGGCGTGCTTACTCGCTCATTCGAGGGCATTGGCATAGACCACATGCTTAGGGAGTACCGCGTAAAAAAGCTCTGGGAAGATGCCGTTGGAAAGAACATGGCCAGGCACGCAAGGGCCGATAAGCTTAAAAAACAGAGCCTCTACATAACAGCGGAAAACACCGCTTGGGCAAACGAGTTCGTTTACCTTAAAAAGACCGTAATGGAGAAAATAAACTCGCTTGCAAAGGAAGACCTGGTAAAGGAAATAATCGTCAAGACAACAGGGAAAAAGGACGACAAGTTAATTCCGGCAAAAAAACCTTTAAAAACCTTTAAAAAACGAGAGGTTACACCAGAAGAAATCGCCGAGATAAACCGACTTACAGAGGACGTAAAAGACCCTGTTATCCGAAATGCGATGCGAAGAGCAATGACCGAGAGTAAGCGCCGCAATACGGAAGATTAAGTCGCTGCATATAAAGGCTCTTCGACAACGAGCGCCCCGCCCGTATTCGAGCACTCGATCAAAAAAAGCCTGGCACTGCCAGTTTTCTTGAAATATATAAACCTCATGCGCCCTGGATAAAGAGAAGCTGCCTCAAGCTCGCCTAACATCTCAACAAGCCTTTTAACCGGAAAGATAAAACACGCCCTGCCGTTTGGGGCCAGAAGGTATTTAAGAGCCGTTATTAAATCTCGAAGCGTGCCGTGCGTCTCGGCCCTGGCAGCGCGTCTCTTTGCGTCCGGGCTTAGACGCCCCTCGCCTGCCTTTACGTACGGCGGGTTGCATACTACCACGCTAAACGAACCCTTCTTCAAAACCCCCTTTAAGTCCCGCCAGTCTGAATTTATAATATCAATCGTATCCTCTAAGTTATTTCTTTCAACATTCTTCTGAGCCGCAGAAGCGGCCGCTTTGTCTATCTCAACACCAACGGCCATTTTTGGAAGTCCTTTGGCACAAAGCGATAATAGCAGCGCCCCTGAGGCAGCGCCAAGCTCTATAACCGTGTCAGTTGATTTAATAGGGAGAACGAATTCCGAGAGCAGCAGAGTGTCTGTAGTTATTTTCTGCGAAGAGCCTTCGTCTACAAAAACAAAGGGGCCGATACGGTCTTTCTTCATACCGGCCCCTTCACTCGATTAATCAATCCCAAAGCGGATTGAATATTACCCCTGAGAGGAGCTTGGGGTAGAAGTACGTTGACTTTTGCGGCATGAGGAGCCCTGCCTCGGAAATATCTTGCACATCCGAGACCTTTGTCGCGTTCATTATGAACACGGCCTGGTGCTTATCAACCTTACCTGCCTTAAAGGCCTCGTCAGTGTCCTTTATGTAAACGAGATTCTTCTGCTTTTCCTGGTCTTCCTGGCTTATTCCCAGTATCTTATTCAAGATAAGGGAATGGAGCACCGTTACATCAAGTGTCTTATAAAGGTCAGGCATGTCTTTGCCAAACACCTTATCCATTATGCTCTTATCCTTTAGCTTCAAGAGATAGTACGCGTTCTTCTCTTTTGCGTAAAGGCCAAAGGCAGTGATCTTACCGTAGTGCGAATTCATATCGGCAAGGAAGCGCTTTCTCGTATCGGTCTCTATGCCATCGCCGTCGAACGAGTACTCGGTAATGTCAAAGTACTCCTTAGCCTTCTCAAGTGTTTTAGAAAGCGAGAAGCCCTCGACCGAATGCACCACCCTGTGTGTGGGGAATATATCGAGGCCGTCCTCGCCCATGGATGCAAAGTACATCATTACGTAATCAAAGGGCTCGTTACCTCCGGTCTTGCCGGTCTTTTCCCTCATGTAGTTACGGTAGTTAATGGCGGTTTCATAGCGGTGGTGGCCATCTGCTATGAACACCTTCTTATCCTTCATTATCTCTGCAACCTTGGCAATCGCCGCCTCATCGCTGATTTTCCAGACGTTATTTACAACGCCGTCGTCGCCCTTAACGTCCACCATGGGCTCGCCGTGGCGCGCGTTCTCGATTATTCCGGTAACGCGCTTCTCGGCAGCGATATCGGAGGCCTCGGGGAATATGGCGAATATGCAGCTTAAGTTGGCGTTCACTTCCTTCATGAGGCTAAGCCTGTCGGCCTTGGGGCCAGAGAGCGTTTTCTCGTGCGGGAATACAGAGCCCTTACCAAATTCTTCCAACTTGCAAAGCGCGATGAAGCCCTTCCTTGTCCTGATGCGGCCTTCCTTAAGTTTATAGCTCTGCGTGTAGTAAAATATCGACGGCTTTGGTATCTGCTCGAGTATGCCGGTCGATATCCAGGTCTTAAAGTCCTTGGCAGCCCGGGTGTACTTGTTGTTTGTCTCGTTATCTCCCGGGGCCTCCTTCGTAAGGATGAGCTTTATGACATTGCAGTGGTGCCTGTCGTAGAGCTTATTCTGGTATTCCGGAGATATGACGTCGTAAGGCGGCGCCATGACAGGGGTTAGATCCCCAAGCTTCGATAGATTGTACCTTATGCCCTTAAACGGTTTAATAGTTGCCATTACTTTCTATTCTCTCCTTTTCTTTTGATTATTGATATACGTATATGATGGCGCATCAACGCGCCTTTTTGTAACCTACTTTAAAAACCATTTGATGAACTCCTCTGCGCTGTCCCTGACTATCCCGGTAGACGCAGCCTCGGCCTCGCTGTATCCTTTTACATTCGACGGCTTCCACTTTGCGCCAATAGCAGCGTATGGCACTGCCTCACGCGTGTGCGTCTTTATCTCGACAGGTGTCGGGTGGTCGCAAAGCACCATTACCCGGTACTCGCCAAACTTCTTTATGCCTTCCAGCACAGGCCCGACTATCCTTTTATCAAAGTCCTCGATTGCCGTGATCTTATCCTTTAGCGAGCCCTGGTGCCCGGCCTCGTCAGGCGCCTCAACGTGCACGCAGACAAAGTCCTTTGTCTCAAGGGCCTTCAGTGCGTAAGAGGCCTTACCCTCGTAATTTGTATCTATATAGCCGGTAACGCCCGGCACCTTGATTACCTCGAGCCCGGCGCACACGCCAAGGCCGTTTAGGAGATCTACGGCCGATATCATTACGCCGTCTACACCGTAGAGCGACTTCATGGTCGGCATGCTCGGCGCCTTGCCCTGGCCCCAGAGCCATATAGAGTCTGCCGTGTTCTTTCCGGCGAGCCTTCGCTCTTCGTTAACCGGATGCTGCCTAAGTAGCGGCGCCGCACCCTCCATTAAGACGCGAAGCTTATCGGAGCCGTCGCCGCTTGGCAGATAGTCGCGTATGCCCTGTCCGCTTATGTCATGCGGCGGCGTGGTCTTTGGCGCATCCTTGCCTCCTGCCCACACCATTATATGCCGATACGATTTGCCGGCGTAAAACCTGACGCCTCTATTAGAGAACTTGTCATCTAGCATCTCGATTAGCCGCGCGCCCTCTTCAGTCGAGATGTGGCCGGCGCTATAGTCGCGCATGTAGAACTTTCCGGCGGACAAATCCAGGCTTACGAAGTTACAACGGTAGGCAACGTCCGTTGGTTCGAGCTTAATCCCAAGGCTCGCTGCCTCTATCGGCGCTCTACCGCTATAGTACTTACGCGGGTCGTAGCCAAGGATACTCATGCTCGCAACGTCGCTTCCAGGCGGATAGCCCTCGGGCACGGATTTATAGAGCCCTGTCTCGCCGTTTGCTGCTACGAAGTCCATGTTCGGGGTCTTTGCGTGCTCCAAAACAGTCTTGCCGCCAAGCGAAGCAATCGGCTTATCCCCCATACCGTCGCCTATAAGTATTGCGTACTTCATGTTACAACCCCATTGCCTTTATGATGTCTTTAAGCTTTGGCTTTACCTTCACCGGCTTTGCCGAGCTCGCTATCGCAGTATCAGGATCCTTTAAGCCGTGGCCTGTAAGCGTGCACACGATTGTGTCGCCATCCTTTACCACGCCCTTCTTCTTCATCTTTATCACACCTGCGAGAGAGGCCGCGCTCGCGGGCTCACAGAATACGCCCTCTCTGGAGGCAACAATCTTATAGGCCTCGATTATCTCGTCGTCAGTGACCAAATCGATTACGCCGCCGCTTTCGTCCCTTGCGGCAATGGCGCTCTTCCAGCTCGCGGGGTTGCCGATCTTAATGGCAGTGGCGATTGTCTTTGGATGCTCGACAGGAGCGCCAAGCACTATTGGAGCTGCCCCTGCTGCCTGAAACCCCATCATCTTCGGAAGCCCCGTTATATACCCCTTTTCCTTATACTCCTTGTACCCTTTCCAGTAGGCCGTAATGTTGCCTGCGTTGCCAACGGGCAGGAAGTGATAGGTCGGCGCGTGCCCGAGATGCTCAGACACCTCGAATGCCGCTGTCTTCTGGCCTTCTATCCTGAACGGGTTTATGGAGTTGACCATGGTGACCGGATACTTCTCGGTAACCTCTTTCACTATCGTAAGCGCTTCGTCAAAGCCGCCGCTTATCTCCAATACAAGAGCTCCGTGTATCATTGCCTGCGAAAGTTTTCCAAGCGCGATGTTACCCTCCGGAACGAGCACATACGCCCTCATCCCGGCCGATGCGGCGTACGCTGCTGCTGCGGCAGATGTATTCCCGGTAGAGGCGCAGATTACGGCCTTACTTCCGGCCTCCCTTGCCTTTGAAACGGCAAAGGTCATGCCGCGGTCCTTGAAAGAACCCGTGGGGTTTAGCCCCTCGAACTTGAAAAGTATTCGAACGTCCCCGAGTATGTCCCTTAAGTTCGAGGCCTCGATTAGCGGCGTGTTGCCCTCGCCAAGCGTTGTTATCGCATCTTCCTTTATCTCGGGCAGGAATTCCCTGAACTCGCGTATTACGCCTCTCCAGAGGCCTTTTCTAAGAAGCTCCACCTTAACTCTCCTCTATGCGGATGACCATGGTCTTGTCCGTTATGATATCCATCTTTTCGATTTGTGCTATGGAAGCCGTAATCTCTCTTTCGAATGCCGAATGCGTTATGATAACGAGCGGCACAGCTCCGCCGTGCTCGTCCCTGCCCTTTTGTATGACAGAGAGTATGCTTATGTTATGGGAGCCGAGCACTCCTGCGATTTTCGATAGCACTCCCGGGATATCCTTTGCCGAGAACCTGAGATAATAGGACATCTCTATGTCCGCCATCTTCTTTATCGGATAAGACTTAATGGCCTCGGCCGTATAGCCAAGGGGAAGGGCGCACTTCACGCCGCTTGTGATGCTCCTTGCCATGTCCATTATGTCGGCTACAACCGCGCTTGCGGTAGCCATCATTCCCGCGCCCCTGCCGTAGAAAAGCACGGGGCCGACTGCATCGCCGTTTATGTGCACGGCGTTTAGAACACCGTCGACCGCGCTAAGAAGGTGCTTCTCGGGTATCATCGTCGGATGCACCCTGGCCTCTATGGTCGTACCGTCGGACTTGGCTATTGCAAGAAGCTTTATCCTATAGCCGAGTTCCTTCGCGTACTCTATATCCATATCCGTTATTCGGCTAATGCCTTCGGTGTAGATGTCGTTATGCGTGACGTATGTGCCGTAGGCGATGTTTATGAGTATGGCGAGCTTATGGGCCGTGTCTATGCCTTCGACATCATAAGTTGGATCTGCCTCTGCGTACCCAAGCTTCTGTGCTTCTTTAAGAACGTCGGCAAATGCGCCACCCTCGTTGGTCATCTTCGTAAGGATAAAGTTAGCTGTGCCGTTTATTATGCCGTAGATGGACTCAATCCTGTTTGCGGCAAGCCCTTCCCTTAGCCCCTTTATGACCGGTATGCCGCCGCCAACACTTGCCTCGAACCCTATGCAAACGCCTTTCTTTGCGGCAAGCTCGAATATTTCCTTTCCGTGCGCCGAGAGAAGCGCCTTGTTCGCGGTGACAACGTGCTTGCCGTTCTCTATTGCCTTGATGATAAAGTCCTTGGCAATGGTAGTGCCGCCTACAAGCTCGACAATAACAGAAACCTCCGGGTCGTTTAACACGGCATTTGCGTCGTCGGAGAGAACTCCGTTTGCAAAGTCAATGCCTCTATCGCGCTTTAAGTCCTTGTCAGCGGCCATCTTAAGCGCAAGCTCGACCCCGAGCTTTGCCTTTATGACATCCGCATTGCCAAGAAGCACCCTGGCAACCCCCGTGCCAACGGTGCCAAGCCCGATGAGACCTACGTTTATTTTTTTGCTCATTACCTGATGAGACCTTTCTATTTTTTCGGCGGCCCGAGCTCGAGGGCGCGCTTTATCCCTCTTGCGGCCTGCCTCGTTCTGTGCTCGTTCTCGACAAGAGCAAGCCTCACGTACTCGTCCCCGTACTCGCCAAAGCCGATACCCGGAGAGACAGCGACCTTGCCTTCCTTTAAAATGAACTTAGAGAACTCAAGAGAGCCCATGTGGCGAAACGCCTCAGGAATACGCGCCCAGACAAACATCGTTGCCTTCGGCTTCTCAAGCGGCCACCCGGCCTTTGTAAAGCTCTCGACCATGACGTCGCGCCTTTCGCGATACAGCTCGCTTATCTCGTGCACGCATTCCTGAGGGCCGTTTAAGGCGATAATGGCCGCTATCTGTATGGGCTGGAACATGCCGTAGTCAAGATAGCTCTTTATCCTTGTGAGCGCATTGACTATCCTTTTATTGCCCACACAAAAGCCGATTCTCCATCCCGGCATGTTATAGGACTTGGAAAGCGTGAATATCTCGACCCCTACGTCCTTTGCTCCAGGTACTTCCAGAAAGCTCGGGGCCTTGTACCCGTCGAAGACGATGTCTGCATACGCAAGGTCGTGTATGACTATCATGTCGTGCTCTTTGGCGAAGGCTACTATCTTTACGAAGAACTCCCTGTCCACAACCTCTGTTGTCGGGTTGTGCGGGAAGTTGATTATAAGGATTTTCGGCTTTGGCCACGCCTCTTTTGTCGCCTTCGTAAGCTCGGCAAAGAAGTCAACGCCCGGAAGGAGCGGAATGCCGCGTATATCGCCTCCTGCGATAATAACAGAATACGCGTGTATCGGATAAGTCGGGTTTGGCACGAGCACCAAATCCCCCGGGCTTGTGATTGCGAGCACAAGATGCGCAAGCCCTTCCTTTGAGCCTATTGTGGCAACCGCCTCTGTGTCAGGGTCTATGTCAACATCGTAGCGGCGCTTGTACCAGTCCGCTATCGCGCCCCTAAGCTTCGGTATGCCCTTTGAAAGCGAATACCTGTGGTTCTTGGGGTTGTGTATCGCCTCCTCGAGCTTATCTACGATATGCTTCGGGGTTGGCTGGTCAGGGTTGCCCATGCCAAGGTCTATGATGTCCTCACCGCGTTTTCTTGCCGCAGTCCGAAGGCTTATGACCTCGTTAAACACGTATGGCGGAAGCCGCTTTATCCTATAAAATTCTTCCATTGTCCTTATCCTTACTTTACGTACACGCCTTCGGCGTTGTACGAACTTCTTACAAAAGGCCCTGAGTACGCCCTCTTTATGCCAATCGATACCGCGTACTCCTCGTACTCCTTAAAAACATCCTCTGCCACGTATTCCTTCACCGGAAGGCTCTCTCTTGTCGGCTGAAGGTACTGGCCGATAGTAACCGCGTCTATGTTTATCGCGGCCAGGTCGTTTAAAAGTTTCCTTACCTCTTCCTTTGTCTCGCCAAGCCCGACCATCAGCCCTGACTTGGTGAACGCGCCGCGCTTCTTTGCCTCGGAAATAATACTTAGCGAGGTCTTATAATCAGCGCCCGGCCTGACCGTCTTGTAGAGCGGCTCAACCGTCTCGACGTTGTGGTTAAATACGTCGGGCTTTTCCTGTAACACAATGTCGAGCGCCTCGACAGAGCCTCCAAAATCAGGGGTTAGCACCTCGATTGTCGCCTCCGGGAGCGCGCGCCTGATTTCTCGTATCGTAAGAGCGAACTGCATGGCGCCGCCGTCCTTTAAATCGTCCCTCGTAACCGATGTAACGACAACGTGCCTTAGCCCCATTTCCTTTGCAGCAGCCGCAACATCGGCCGGCTCGTTCACATTCAGCGCGAGCGGGGCCGCATCCTTCTTAACGCTGCAAAACCCGCACGTCCGGGTACACACGCCGCCAAGTATCAAAAACGTCGCCGTGGGCTTTGAGAAGCACTCGCCGATGTTCGGGCACCGCGCTGACTCGCACACGGTATTTAAGCCGCGGCTTCTTAAGGCGCGCTTTATCTCATGGAGCCCGGCCAGGTTGCCAAGCGGACGCCTAAGATGCGACGGAAGCCTTTTTCTTTGTCCCTGTGCCGCGTTATCTATCTTACCTGCCATTTTACCAAACCCGCAAAAACAAGACTTAAAAACATAACATTTTCCGACAAAAATTACAATATCGGCCTTTATATTAAAGGCCGATACTTTGCCGCATCCAACCTCTTATTTTTAAAGGCTTTTTACGGCCTACGCTTCCTTCATTGCAGCTACGAGGGCAGTGAGCATCTCATCTACGTCCTTGCGCTTTACATTAAGTGGCGGAACAAAGCGAAGCACAGTATCGCAGGTGCAGTTAATGAGCACGCCCTTGTCCATGCATTTTTTCACGATATCCGCGCCGGGCTTTGTGAGTTCCATGCCGATGATGAGCCCCTTGCCGCGAATGTCTTTTATAAAGGTGAATTCCTTTTTAAGGGCCTTGAGCTTACGCATGAGGTACGTTCCAACGCGCTTACAGTTATTAAGGAGCTTCGGGTTCTTGTACTCGTTTACAGCAGCTATCGCGGCAGCGGTAGCAAGGAAGTTACCTCCGAATGTCGAGGCATGGCTTCCGGGCTTGAAGGCCTCCGCCACTTTATCGGTTGCAAGCATCGCGCCTATGGCAACACCCCCGGCAAGCCCCTTTGCAAGCGTCATGATATCCGGGGCTACACCGTAGTTCTCGTAGGCAAAGAGAGTCCCTGTTCTGCCCATACCCACCTGCACCTCGTCGAAGATGAGAAGTATGCCGTGCTCGTCGCATATCGAACGGAGTTCTTTTAGGTAACTCTCCTTTGGCACGTTCACGCCGCCTTCTCCCTGTATGGGTTCGAGCATGATTGCCGCTGTCTTATCGGTTATTGCGGCTGCAGCTGCCCGCGCATCGTTAAACGGCACATAGGAGAATTTTTCTATGAGCGGCTCAAATCCCTCCTGAATTTTCTTTTGCCCGGTCGCTGCCATTGCGGCCATGGTTCTGCCGTGAAAGCTCTTCTCGAGGCTTACGACATGGTAGCGCGGGCTGCCCTTTACGCTAAAGTATTTACGCGCAAGCTTTATCGCGGCCTCGTTTGCCTCTGCGCCCGAGTTGCAAAAGAACGCCTTACCCGCAAACGAATTCTCGCAAAGCATTTTCGCAAGCTCTGACTGCGTTTCTATGTGAAAGAGGTTCGAAGTATGCACGAGCTTTCCAGCCTGCTCCTTTATGGCCTTGACCACCTTGGGATGCGAATGCCCGAGGTTACACACCGCAAGCCCGGCAACAAAGTCAAGATACTCTTTGCCGTCGGCGTCCCATAGCCTTGCGCCCTTGCCCTTTACGAACGCCACAGGAAAGCGGCGGTACGTATCCATCACGTATTTACCCGTAAGCTCGATTATGTCTTTATTGGCCATCTTGTTTTACATCCTCCATTTCTTCCTATGGAACTAAACACCTTGCGCTGATACCAGCCCCTGCTATGCCGCAGAGAACGTCATGCGTTTTCATTTCTGCCCGACGCAGAAGATCTTTGCAACATCTTGCACAGCCATGCCGCGAACATGCCCGAGGCAATGGGAACAATAAAAAATATCGCCACAAAAAACGTTACTACCATATAGGCCATCCCTGCCCACTGGTCCAGTTCAGGGCCTTGCGTCATCCAAAATACAAACCCTCCTATGACACACAGCGTAAAAACAAACAGAACAATATTTCTAAAAACATAGGACCCGGATATCGAACTCGAAAAGATTCCAAGGGATATCACAAGCCATATCAGAAACAAGAACACGAAGAGCCCGAAACTCGCCGCCGCATTAAAAGGAGGACCATCAGATATAGCGGCCGCCAACGACGCGATACAGATAAAAATCACCAGGCCGTTTCGAACCGTCCGCACCGGCCCCTCATCGTTACGCTCGGTCTTTTCGTCAATCGGCTCTGTCATAGCGCCATCCTGATTTTATTATTCGAAAAAAACAGGCGGCCAAATCGCCGCTTTGCCATAGCTTAGCCCTACCCCATCTTCTTAAATGCCATCACAACGCGCTCTATGCCCGAGTAGTCCTTCTTTACGACAATATTGTCGTACGCCCCGCTCTCTCTTATTATGCCCTCGACTCCACGCACCTGGTCGTAGCCGACTTCCATAATAAGCGCGCAGCCCGGCTTAAGGTACGTGGCCGCCCCCTGTACCAGCCTCCTTATGACGTCGAGGCCGTCGGTGCCGCCGTCGAGCGCGAGCCTCGGCTCGAAGTCCTTGACCTCCTCCTCGAGCGTAGATATGACATTGCTCGCAACGTAGGGCGGGTTGGCCAGTATAAGGTCGAACCTGCCCTCGAGGTTTTGTTCCCTCAAGGGCTCGAACAGGTCTCCCTCGAGACACTCTATGTTTTCATAAACTCCGTTTAGAAGCGCGTTCTTAACGGTCGTCTCCACGGCATCTGGAGAAATATCTGTCGCAATGACCTTTACGTCCGGAAACTCGACAGCCACCGACACCGCTATGCAGCCGGAGCCGGAACAGATGTCCAGGACAAACGGCGACGAGGACACGCCCTTTGCCTTGAGCATTGCAAGCGCCTCGCCCACAAGAATCTCTGTCTCGGGCCTTGGTATCAGCACGCCGGGGCCCACCATAAAATCGCGCCCCATGAACTCCGTTTCGCCTATGATGTACTGGAGCGGCTCCTTGTACTTCCTTCTTCTTACCCACTCGCCGATTATGGCCTTGCATCCCGGATGCACAGGGCGCGAACCGTAGGCCTTGACGTCGGCTGGACGAAGGCTTAATGCCGAGGCCACCATCAAAAGCGCTTCGCGCTGCCACTCCTCCACCTCGGCAAGCTTAAGGCTGTCTTCTGTCCATTTAAGGAGTTCAAAAACGGTTAAGAGCGGCGTCTGGTCCATCTTCTATTTACGGATGTGTATGACCGTGCCGATGCCGGTGTCGGTAAAGACCTCGAGTAGCACGGCATGAGCAACCCTTCCGTCGATTATATGGGCGGCCGATACCCCGCTTGCAACAGTCTCCATACAGCACTTTAGCTTGGGCACCATGCCGCCGGTTGCCACCTTCTTCATCATAAGAGAGCGCGTCTCGGAAAGATTAAGCGAAGATATGAGCTGGCCGTTCTTATCGAGCACGCCCGGGACGTCGGTAAGAAGGATTAGTTTCTCGGCCTTAAGAGCGGTTGCGACCTTGCCCGCGACGTAATCTGCGTTTATGTTATACGTTCCTGCCGCATCGTCGGTGCCAATGGGCGCGATTACCGGTATATAGTTGCTCTTTTCTAACGTCTCTATGATATGCGGGTTTATAACCTCGACCTCTCCGACAAGGCCCATGTCGTCCTTGCCCTTAAGCTTCTTTGCCTTAATGAGCCCGCCGTCCTTGCCCGAGAGCCCGATTGCCTTGCCGCCAAAGAGGTTTATGAGCCCGACGATTTCCTTGTTTATCTTTCCGCCAAGCACCATCTCGACTACTTCCATGGTCTCGGCATCTGTTACGCGTATGCCCTTTACGAACTTGCTTTCCTTGCCAAGCTTTGTAAGCAGGCTTCCTATCTGAGGGCCGCCGCCGTGCACGATAACCGGGTTTATGCCGACGTACTTCATCAGCACGACGTCGCGGGCAAAGCTCTTTTTCAAGCCCTCCTCGGTCATCGCGCTGCCGCCGTACTTTATGACCACGGTCTTGTTGTAGAACTTCTTTATGTAAGGCAGCGCTTCAAGAAGTACCTGAATCTGGTCGTTGATTATGGGTTTATGCGTGCCTCCGGGCTCTTCCATTTTTATTGCACCCCCGCTGTTGTTAGTGTGCGGCATATTAGAGTATATAACGCGACAGGTCCTCATCCTTGAGGATAGCCGCGAGCCTCTCTCTTACGTACTTTTTATCTATCTCGATTTTCTTTTTTCCCATGTCAGGGGCGTCAAAGGATATCTCATCGAGCACCCTTTCAAGCACCGTATGAAGACGCCTTGCCCCTATGTTCTCGGTCTTGTCGTTAACCTCGGTTGCAATCACCGCAAGCTCCTCTATCGCGTCCGGCAGAAACCTTATCTCAACGCCCTCGGTCTCGAGCAGCGCCTCGTACTGCTTTATGAGCGCGTTTCTCGGCTCAGTTAAAATTCTCACAAAATCCTCTTTCACAAGCGGCTGAAGCTCGACGCGTATCGGGAACCGTCCCTGAAACTCAGGGATCAGGTCCGACGGCTTGACTATATGGAACGCGCCCGAGGCTATAAAAAGCACGTGGTCTGTCTTGACCATGCCGTACTTCGTGTTCACCGTCGAGCCCTCGACTATCGGAAGCAAATCCCGCTGCACACCTTCTCTCGAAACATCGGGGCCCTGGGCAGAGGACTTGCCCGCTATCTTATCTATCTCGTCAATGAACACGATGCCCGACTGCTCGACCCTCTCGATTGCGCTCTTCGAGACCTTATCCATGTCGATTAAGCGCTGGGCCTCTTCCTGCGTAAATATTTCGAAGGCCTCTTTGACCTTCACCTTTCTTCTACGCGTCTTCTTCGGGAAAAGCCCGGAGAAGGCGTCCTTAAGGTTCATGTCCATTTCTTCCATGCCTGCTGCCGAGAATATCTCAATCATCGGCATCTTCTTCTCCGTCTGCTCTATCTCGATAGGCCTGTCGTCCAACTTGCCTTCCCGAAACATCATGCGAAACTTTTCTCTCGTGGCCTTCTTCTGCTCGGTCTCGGCCTCGACGTCTCTAGTACCCTCTTCAAAGCGCGGCGAATAAGCGGCCCTAACAGGCTCAGCGGACGGCAAAAGCGCATCGAGCACGCGCTCCTCGGCATTCTCCCTTGCCTTCACGAGCACGCTCTTTGTCTCCTCGTCCCTCACCATCTTAACGGCAAGTTCGGCAAGGTCGCGTATGATGCTCTCAACGTCTCTGCCGACATAGCCAACTTCCGTGAACTTACTGGCCTCGACCTTTATAAACGGCGCCTCGGCAAGGCGGGCAAGCCGCCTCGATATCTCGGTCTTTCCCACACCGGTTGGGCCAATCATTATGATATTCTTTGGCGCAATTTCGTCCCTAAGCTCGGGCCTTACCTGCTGGCGCCTCCACCTGTTACGAAGAGCTATGGCAACGGCCCGCTTCGCCTCTTTCTGGCCGATGATGTATTTATCTAACTCCGATACTATCTCTCTTGGCGTAAAGCTCTTCACCTAAGCTATCTCCTCTATGCTTATCGAATCGTTGGTGTATATGCAGACCTCTGCGGCCATCTTCATGGCCTCGATAGCGATGTCCTTTGCGCT
This sequence comes from Deltaproteobacteria bacterium, assembly GCA_029858205.1. Lineage (NCBI taxonomy): Bacteria > Pseudomonadati > Myxococcota > Myxococcia > Deltaproteobacteria bacterium. The sequence goes on from JAOUFM010000001.1 coordinate 266,989, forward strand.
AAGCTCGGTGTGGCGAATGAGCATCTTCGCAGCGCTTATGGCATATGGCCCGCCTGAGCCTATGGCCGCAATGCCTTCCTCAGGCTCTATTACGTCGCCGCTACCCGATATGATGTAGCTTGCGTCCTTGTCCGCAACAAGCAAAAGCGCTTCGAGCCTTCTTAGCACCCTGTCCGTTCTCCAGTCCTTTGCAAGGTCAACAACGGATTTCTTGAAGTTTCCTCTGTGCTCGTCAAGCTTTGCCTCGAACTTGTCGAATAAAGTAAGCGCGTCCGCTGTGGAGCCCGCAAACCCTGCAAGCACAGCTCCGGCGCGCATGGTGCGGATTTTCACAGCTCCTTTTTTAACGACAGTATTGCCAAGTGTAACCTGCCCGTCCCCTGCGAGAGCGACCTTGCCATTTCTACGTATGGCGACTATGGTAGTGCCGTGGAATTTTTCCATGTCTCTCTCTCTCCGAATTCAATCCTTTATATCGGCCCTCGGGTGCGCCTTGTCATAGACGCGCATGAGGCCTTCTAGCGACACGCTTGTGTAGCGCTGCGTTGTCGATAAGCTCGAGTGCCCAAGAAGCTCTTGAATAACGCGCAAATCAACGCCCCTGTCCAAGAGATGCGTTGCGAACGTATGGCGCAGCGAATGCGGCGTCGGGTTCTTTGCAATAGCGCCGAGGAACGTGTACTTTTTCAGTAACCGCTGCACGCTTCTCTGCGCTATGGGCTTTTTGTCTGCCGCGCCCGCAGTTATAAGCGGCTCTATATCAGTAGCCCCGCTTCTTTCCGTATCAAGATACCTGCGAAGCGCCTTCAATGCCTCGTCGCCTGCCGGGCAAATCCGCTCCTTCGAGCCCTTGCCAAGCACACGCAAAGTGCCTGTAGAAAAATCCACGTCCTTTATCTTTAGCCCCGTAAGCTCGCTTACGCGAAGCCCTGAGGAGTAAAGAAGTTCGAGAATGGCCGCATCCCTAAGCATGCGTGCCTGCTCGGCCTGCTTTACGCCGCCCTTTGAAAGCGACTTTCTACGCTCTTCCGGAGCATCCACGAGCGCGAATGCCTCTTCAACACTCAAGACCGTCGGCAGTTTTTTATCGGCCCTTGGAAGCGTTATGAGCGCCGCCGGGTCTTTCTTTAGCAATCCTTTTTTAAGCGCGAAACCAAAGAGGCTTTTTATTGCCGAGAGCTTTCTCGCAATAGAGGCCTTCTTCATGGTGCCGTGAAGGCTTGCGCCGTAGGCCGTTATATCGTCTTCGGTTATATCCTGGGAAGCGGCGTCATCCCCTGCCCCGGAATAAATAAAGTCGGCAAACATGGCGAGATCCCGCCGGTATGCGCCGACCGTGTTAACAGAGGCCGCTTTCTCGACCTCCATGTACTTTATGAAGTTATCGATAAACACCCTTAGGTCAGGGTTTTTTTCCATTGCGCCCCCATAGAAGCCTTATAACATCTAACTGGCGAGATTTCAACGGAAAAATGCGGTTTGCCAAAGGTTTTTGCACAGGGGGCTGGCTGACGGCTTCAGGGCACGAAATCGCACCCTCCGAAGTTGAAATCATTTTAATATCTCTCTATTCTCCAAAGCCCTGTGTCGTTGTCCTGGGAGAAACGTATCTCGAAAGTGATTTCCTTTTCCGCGCCCTTGAACATTTGCTTCCTGGTAACCAGATATGTGGCAGTATAATCAGCAGCCCAATCTAAACGCGGCTCGCCCATCTCGGACGCAGCAAGAGAGAGCGTGCCGTTGGACTTCATGATTTCATAAAGCTTCCTATACTTCTCCCTTGAACGCGGCTCTACAAACTCGAGCGCGCCGTTTATGTCTCCTCTGGCAAGCGCTGCCTTAAGCCCGTTCCATACTGGTTTGATTTCCGCATCAAGCTCATCCTCGGTTATAACGGCAACTGCGCCGACCCCAATAGAAACTGCTCCATCGGACAAAAACTCCTTGCTAATAGGGGTATAAAAACCCGGCTGCTTATATTCATGATAAAACCCTAACAGCCCTGTACCGGACGTATCTACCACTCCATCCCCCTCAAAATCCCACTCATAATGATAAGGTGAATTTTTATAATCAGGATTACCCACCTCTACCCTTGCCACACCCGTTTTCTTGGAAATAACCGCAAACTCAGGATTAACCGGCATTTCCCCAGGCTGGGAATTCGTGGGGTCGTCCATATACCTGACCGTTACCGAGTCAACTGCCTTATACCCGCAGGCATCGGTTGCAGTAGCTGTAAACACAGCCTCGCTTACATAACCGCTAAGGTTAGAATTGGCAGGCATTGACATCATGCCGCCAAACTGTCTGCCACTCTTATAAACGCGCTTCTTCCGGCCATGGCCGTTATCCACCTTGATGTCCATCATGCCCTGTGCGTTATAAAGCTCGCCCTTTAGTAAAAAGGTCGAAATCCGTGACGCGCCTGTTTGCGGCTCGGTGATTTTCACCTCAAGGCAGTTTGCCGAGCAGAAGATGCTTACATTCAACGTGCCGCCCGGGCCGCTTGCAAGCTTTACATCCAGCGTATTGGCCTCAGCGAGCGTCACGTTTCTCTCGATTTTCTCGACCTTCTGGTTAAAGTCGCTTTCTTTGATTACCTCGCTGCCGTTTAGCGTAATCGAGCCCGAGCTTATGCGGCCAAGCCCAAGCGTGCCGTTGTTTTGTACGACCATCTTGTACGTCGCCCCTGTGTTGCAGGACTTGAAGCTGTCCGAGTAGACATCAGGCTTACCCACTGTGCGGGAATATTTCTTTGTAAAGAGCGGCGGATTCTCGGCAAAGGCAGGGAGCGAAAAAAGACATATTGCTATGAAAGCGGCTACGGGAAAAGACCTGAAAAACACAGCCATGACAACCTCCGTAAAAGGTTTTAACGGCATACAGCCAAACGCTCTTTATTATAATACAAAACAACAAAACCCCAAACCACATTATTCAGAAAGCCGCAAAACAAAACAGCCGCGCCCAAAGGGCGCGGCTGCGATAATGCCGATACTATCGTCAACAAATCACTCTATCGCGCTTCCAAACCTGGAGAACCTGACATCCCCGCCAACCGGGTCCTTTGACCAGTATATCCTCCACGCCTTGCCCTTTATCTCGCTTATGCGAACAGGGCCCCAGACCCTGCTATCGGAGCTGTTATTTCTATTATCGCCCATGACAAAGACCGAGCCTTCCGGGACATTGAACTTGGCGAAGTTGCCGTCATCGGCAAGAGGCACGGGCTTGAACACTACATACGGCTCATTCACAGGCTTGTCGTTTACGTACACGACATTGGCCTTTAACTCAACTGTATCGCCGCCAAGGGCTATGACCCTTTTTATAAAGTCCTTTGTCCTGTCGGTCGGAGGACGAAACACTATGATATCGCCCCGCTCGATATTACCCCAGTAGGGAAGCATCTCGGAGTCCATCACCGGAAGCGCAAACACCGGAACGCCGCCGACCTTGAAGACCGTCCACCCGAGTATCGTGGCCTTTGGCCTCTGCAGCCCGTAGGCGTATTTCTTTACAAGGAGATGGTCTCCTATGAGAAGCGTATCCTCCATGGAACTAGACGGTATCTTAAAGGCCTGCACAACGAAACAGCGTATGAAGAGCGCCAGCACTATTGCTATTGCCACGGCCTCTATTATCTCGCGCACAACGCCCTTTTTCTTCTTTTCCCCGCGCTTGAACACACCGAGTATGCCTTTTAAAATTCCCTTTAACACACGCTTCCTCCCGGCTGCCGCCTCTTAATCGACCTTCAAAACCGCAAGAAACGCCTCTTGCGGCAGGTCCACCTTGCCGACCTGCTTCATCCGCTTCTTGCCTTCCTTCTGCTTTTCAAGGAGCTTACGCTTTCTCGATATGTCGCCGCCGTAGCACTTCGCGGTAACGTTTTTTCTGATGGCCTTTACCGTTTCCCTGGACACCACCTTGGTGCCGATCGCCGCCTGTATCACTATCTCGAACATCTGTCTGGGAATAAGTTCCTTCATCTTCTCGCAGAGGTCTCTGCCCCTGTAAAAAGCCTTGTCGCGCGGCACGATAAGAGAAAGCGCGTCCACCGCCTGGCCGTTTATAAGGATATCGAGCTTTATAAGGTCGCCGACCTTGTACTCATGGTACTCATAATCCATCGAGGCGTAGCCGCGTGTCAAGGTCTTCAACTTGTCGAAGAAGTCGAGCACGACCTCGCAAAGCGGCATCTCGTAGACAAGCATCACGCGCGTCGGGGTAAGGTACTTTATCTCCCTCTGTATGCCGCGCTTGCCTTCGCAAAGGCCAAGCACTGCGCCGAGGTACTCAGACGGCATGTGCACCGAGGCAAGTATGTATGGCTCCTCGATTTTGGCTATGTGCTGCGGCGGCGGAAGCTTCGTCGGGTTCTCTATGTCCATGACCTCGCCGCTCGTTAACGTGACCCTGTATATGACCGTCGGAGCGGTTGTTATGAGCTCGAGCGCGTACTCCCTTTCGAGCCTCTCCTGGATTATTTCCATGTGAAAGAGACCGAGGAAACCGCACCTGAAGCCGAAGCCCAGCGCAAGCGATGTCTCTGGCTCGTAGGTAAATGCCGCGTCGTTTAGCCTTAGCCGCTCGACCGCCTCTTTCAGGTTCTCGTACTGCGCGCTGTCTATCGGATAAAGCCCGGAAAACACCATGGGCTTGACGGCCTTGTACCCGGGAAGCGGCTCTATTGCCGGATTATCCGCTGTCGTTATGGTATCGCCGACCTTTGTGTCGCGAACTTCCTTTATGCCTGCCGAAAATATGCCCACCTCTCCGGGGCCAAGCGACTCTATCTCTCTTGGGTGCGGGGCAAATACGCCGACCATGTCGACGTCAAAGGTCTTGCCCGTTGCCATGAACTTTATTTTCGCGCCCTTTTTAATCTCTCCGTCCATCACGCGCACCTGCACGACAACGCCGCGGTAGGCGTCGTACCAGCTGTCGAAGATAAGGGCCTTAAGCGGCGCGTTTCTCTCGCCCTTCGGCGAAGATATGCGCTCGACTATGGCCTCCAGTACCTCTTTGATGCCCTTGCCTTCCTTGGCGCTCGTTAGAACGGCATCGCTTGCGTCGAGGCCAAGTATTTCCTCTATCTCGGCCTTTATGCGCTCGGGGTCGGCGTTGGGAAGGTCTATCTTGTTTAAGACCGTAAATATGTCCAGCCCCACGTCCGCCGCCGTGTAGAGATGCGCCAGTGTCTGAGCTTCAACGCCCTGGGATGCGTCTACGACGAGGATCGCGCCTTCGCATGCCGACAGGCTCCTGCTCACCTCGTAACTGAAGTCCACGTGCCCTGGCGTGTCTATGAGGTTTAAGATATAGTCCTTGCCGTCGAGGGCCTTGTAGTTAAGGCGCGCTGTCTGGGCCTTGATGGTGATGCCGCGCTCCCTCTCAAGCTCCATCTTGTCCATGAACTGGTCCTTCTTCTCTCTCGTGCTTATGGCGCCGGTCATTTCGAGAATACGGTCCGAGAGCGTGGATTTTCCGTGGTCAATATGGGCTATTATGGAAAAGTTACGTATCTTTGTCTGGTCTACCATCTGCCTTCTTTCCATGTGGCGGTCAATATAATATTCTAAGGCATGGGTATTTCAAAGTCAAAAGGAATATGGTGCCTGCCCTCGCAGACAAGCAAAACGGCGCATCCGGCCAGTACGCGCCGGATGCGCCGTAAAACCCGCCCAAACAGGGCTTACAGCTACTTCTTCTTTGCGCCGCCCTTCTTTGCTGCGCCGCCGGATTTATAGTTCCTTATAAGCTCTGCGGCCTTCTGGTTGCCCTTCTTGATGGCAACGTCGTAGGCCGTCTCGCCCTTGTCATTCTTTATCGACTTGTCCGTGCCTGCGTCGAGAAGCGCCTTTACTATCTCGGTATTGCCCTTGTCAGCGGCCCAGAAAAGAGCGGTCGAGCCGTAGGAATCCTTAGCGTTGACCTTCGCGCCCTTCTTTAAAAGAAACTTCACATTATCCAGAGACCCGTGGTCAGCGGCGTAGATAAGCACCGTGTACCCCACACTATCGGCGTCGTTAACATCGGCCCCTGCCTTTACGAGAAAATCGATATCCGCGCTTGGCATCTTTCCGGCTGCCCAGAGTATGGCCGTAAACCCGAACTCATCCCTTGCCTTTATGTCAGCGCCGCTCGAGATAAGAAGCCTCATCACTTCGCCGTGGCCCTTCATGGCCGCGTTTATAAGCGGAGTGGCCCCGAGCACGCCAATTACATTGACATTCGCGCCTTTTTTTATCAGCTCGCGCGCCTTGGCGGTATCGCCTTCAGAGGCCGCGTTAAGAAGATTGGTATCAATGGCGCTTATATCCGGCAAAGCCGCGGAAATACCTTTGCCGCCCAACGCATCCGCGGCCTCGGTCTTGCCGTTACGCTCAGCTATCTCGGCTGCGGTCTCTCCGTCCTTTGTCTTTGCCGAGGTATCTGCCCCGCTTCCGACAAGGAACTTGACTATAGTAACGTGCCCCATGCTTGCCGCCCAGTGAAGCGGCGTCCATCCCTCTTTGTCCCTTTTCTCTATGGCCGCGCCCTTCTCTACCAGCACGCGTGTTATGGAAAGGTTTCCGGTGTACGCAGTCCTGTGGAGCGGCGCAAAGCCGTACTCATCGTCAGCTGCGTTTACATCGGCGCCCTGGTCTATGAGGGACTTAACAAGCGCCACATCGTTTTCGTAGGCGGCCTCGAGGAGCCTGTCCGTAACGCTTCCGGACGAGGCCGGGGTCGCGGCCGAAGAAGAGGTTATGCCCTTTAGCAGGTTAGCCACATCCGTGCGGTTATTCTGCACGGCGTAATCGAGCGGAGTGCTGCCGCCGCTCTCAACGGCATTGGGATTTGCGCCGCGGTCCAGGAGCAGCCTCGTAACGTCGGCAAACCCCATCATCGCGCTCCAGTGAAGCGGCGTCCAGCCCATGTTGTCCGCCTGCTCTATGTTCGCGCCCTTATCGAGAAGGAGCCTCACCACCTCAAGATTTCCCTTGTAGGCCGAGCGGTGGAGCGGAGCATAGCCTGAGGAATCCTTCGCGTTCACGTCCGCGCCCTTGCCTATCAGGGCCTTTATCGCAGCAAGGTCTTTGCCGTAAGAGGCGTCCAGAAGCTCGGTATCGAGCGCGGCTGTATCGGGAACGTCTTTGCCGCCAAGAAGCGCTACAACCTTGGCGTGTCCGTATGCCTCGGCATGGTCAAGCGGCGTCCTGCCGTCTATGTCGATGGCGCTCGTATTGGCGCCGCGCTTGAGAAGCAACCTCGTTATCTCGAGGTGTCCCATGTTAGCCGACCAGTGAAGCGGCGTCCATCCCATGTTGTCCTTGCGCTCTATGTCTGCGCCGGCATCCAGAAGCGTCTTAACGTTATCAAAAAACCCCATGTACACGGAACGGTGAAGCGGCGTATAGCCGGAGGAATCCTTTGTGTTAACGTTACCACCGGCACTTATGAGGCTCTTTAAATTTGCCGGGTTGTCTATGTATGCGGCGTCAAGGAGCCTTTTGTCGACCGATTCGTCGGCAACGGCAGCCCCCTGTCCTGCCGAAGATACCTTGTCGATAAAGGCCGCCACGTCAGCATGGTTATTGGTCCTGGCAAAATCAACTGGCTTTAGCCCGCTCGTCGTCTTGGCATCGACATTGGCGCCGCGGCTGATAAGGAGCCTGGTTATGTCAAGGAACCCCATGTTCGCCGACCAGTGAAGCGGCGTCCATCCCATGTTGTCTTTCTGGTCTATCGAAGCGCCCCTGTCTAGAAACAGCTTGATGTTATCGATATAGCCCTTATACGCAGCCCTGTGGAGCGGCGCGTACCCTGAGGAATCCTTGGCATTGACGTTGGCGCCTTTATCCAGAAGAGACTTCAGTCTGGATTGATCGTTAATGTACGCGGCATTTAGCAAATCCTCATTTAAGTCGGCAAACGCGTTTACCGACACGGCCATAATGGCCATAAATACAGCAACAAACAATACACCTATCCCCTTACGCCTCATCGCACCCATACAAAACCCCTTAAATGAATTTTTGTACCCGTATCGCATATGCGGGCCGGATGGCCCTGAAAAGCTGCACTTAAATTATCGTCCAAACAAAGGCCGATGTCAATAGCGGCCTGACGGGCTACAGGGCATCGGGCCTGACATTGGTCACGACGTCCACGAGCTTCTGTTTTTTACTCTCGCGCGCTATGTCCAGGGCGCTCTTGCCGTCATTGTTCTTTAACGACACGCTTGCACCGCGCTTTATAAGTATAAATGCCATATCGTCTCTTCCGGCAAGGGCCGCAAGGTGAAGCGGCGTTATCCCTGTCTTGTCCTGCGCGTTTACGTCGGCGCCTGACACAGAGGCCAGGAGCTTAACTGTCTTATACTCGCCGGAGGTCACTGCCGCGTGGAGCGGCGTCCTGCCTTCGTTATTCTTTGCGTTCACGCTTGAGCCGCTCGATATAAGGAACTCAACGGCTTCAGCGGCCTTTGATGTCACGGCCCCGTGAAGCGGCGTATCGCCAAGGTTATTCATAACATTTATATTGGCTCCAAGAGATACGAGCACTGCGGCAATCTTCATATTGCCCTTCAAAAGCGCCATGTGCAAAGAAGATACCCCTTCGAAGTCGCGCGCATTCATATCCGCCCCGGCCCTTGCTATCGCCCGAAGCTTCTCCTCGTCGTTTATCATGACGGCATAGTGCACGGGCCGCCTGCCTTCGTTATCTTCGGATGTGACGTTTACGCCTGCGGCTACGAGCGTATTAACGGTCATTATATTGCCGTTCTCTATGGCCGCGTGAAGCGCCGTCTTGCCCTTCACGTTTTCTTTTGCATTGAGCGACGCGCCGCGCTTTATAAGGTATTCGACCATAGTGCCGTTTGCGGAGGCGGCGGCAAGGTAGAGCGGTGTTTCGCCGCTGTCATTTATTGAGTTTATCTCAATATTTTTTTCCTCTATAAGCTCCTTCACCCTTGCCATGTCGCCTGCCTTTACTGCGCTAAAGAGCCCGAAAGAACTCTCGCCCGAGAGAAGCGCTGTCATATCATCGCCAACAACGCTGGTATACGCCTTGTACGCCTCTGCAACGCCCCTGCCCTGCTTATCCTTCTTGTTTATGTCCACGCCCTTTCGAAGGAGAAACTTCACACCTTCGACACTGGTGGCCTTTGCCACCGCAAAGAGAAGCGGCTCCTCGCCGAGCATCATATTCATATCAGCTCCCATGGACAAGAGGTACTCGGCCATCTTTATGCGCGGCTCATGATAACTCGGATCGCTCACAATGCCGAAATTTTTAAGCACGACGGACAGCGCGACATCATTGCTTGCGTCAACGGAGTTTATCTTAACGCCTTTCTTAAGTATATACTCCACAAGCTCTACATCGAGCGAACGGGCAGCAAGCACAAGGTACTTCGACCCGCTGCCGCCCTTAAGGTCGAGCCTTGCGCCTTTGTTGATGAGAAATCTTGCCGCAACCCCGTTGCCTGCCTTAAGCGCAACATCAAGTGGCGACTCGCTGAGCATGTCGGTTGCGTCCTTGTCGGCGCCAAAATCCAAAAGCAGCCCAATAGCCGACTGATTACCGTCATTCGGCCATCTCACACACCCGACAAGAGTGTCGTTCAAAAATTCCTTGGTCAGAAACCCCCTCTTTTTAAATTCCCTAAGTATCTTTTCTTTTTCTCCAGCAGTCTTATTTTCGTTATAGCACAACGAGGAAAGCACCGAAGATGAGCCTCCGCCAAGCTCCTTGGTATCGTAAATAACATATCTGGTCTCCAAAAACTCAGTAGTAAAATAAACCTTCGCTCCTTTATCAAGAAGTAATTTGATAATTTCGAGATGTTCGAAGACAATTGCCATGGCAAGTACCGGGGTTCCGGCAATACTGGCAGCATTGGGGTCGGCCTTTCTATCCAACAACAGCCTTACAATAGAGCTATCGCTGCCGCCATAAGCTATCGCAGCGATTCTGACAGCATGTAGCAGCGGTTTCTGACCCATTTCTTTGAACATCTTCGCTTCTACATCTGCCCCGCCGTCCAAAAGCGCAGTAACAATCTCGTCGGAATCGCTCTCTATGGCATCGAGCAACGGAACCCTGGCAAAATCACACTTTGGCAATTCCGCACTACATTTATGGCCTTTATTGTCATAAATCACATTCGGGTCAGCGCCCTTTTTAAGAAGCGCCTTGACTGCGGCAGCATCCTTTTTCTTTATGGCTGCAACAAGGTCAGCGTCCACGGGCCTTAGCATCTCAGGGCCGCCGTCTTTCTTTACAACAGTTTTTTGCCCCGAGGCGCAGCCGTAAAACGCAAGCAAAATAACTACCAGGCACAGAAGCTTCGCTATTCTATTCATGACATCCTCCGGTCAGCGTTATATTCAGAAGATAAGCGCAAAAGCCGCGTAACCAACGCATGATATCACATCAAGCTTTGCTCCACAACCTGTTTCACCAACGCCTTTCTTGACAACGACCGCGGCGATGTTACACTGAATAAATGCCCTACTCATACATGGAACATACGGCTGATATCGGCATAAGGGCCGAAGGCGCTGCGCTTGAAGAGGTCGTGGAAGCGGCAGCGGAGGCGCTTCTTAATTCGGTCTTTGACCTTGAAAGCGTTTCTTCATCGATTTCAGTAAGCTTTGGCGCAGAGGCCCCTGACGAGGCAGCCGCAATAGTCGAGGCATTAAATGAACTCCTCTTTATAATCGACAGGCACTCGCTCGCTGTCAAAAGGTTACGCACAGTCAAAGTAATAAAAAAAGCCGGAAGCGTCCTTATAATAGCTGCGGCGCACGGAGAGCCGTTTAACGAACAAAGGCACGAGGTAAAGACCGAGGTAAAGGCAGCCACGTACTCCGGCCTTAAATACGAGGAAAAGGACGTGACGTGCTCATTTGAGTGCGTGCTCGACGTATAAACAATGAAAACAAGAAAGCTCACCGACTCAACCTGGGAAATCTCAAAAGACGGCAAAATGCTTGTCCACGGAATAGTGTACGCTGACAAGGAACTATTCGACGAGCTGCTGCGTGACCTTGACGAGAAAAAAGCCGGCAGCTTTACTGCCGCGCTAAAGCAGGTCGAAAATGTCGCAATGCTGCCCGGCATAATAAAGGCGTCTCTCGCGATGGCGGACATACACCCGGGCTACGGCTTTCCAATAGGCGGTGTGGCGGCCTTTGATATGGACACAGGGGTCGTAAGTGTCGCGGGTGTTGGGTTCGACATAAACTGCGGAGTACGCGTCTTAAAGACCCCGCTCGAGAAAAAAGACGTCGAAGGAATAAAAGAAGACCTTGCCAGAGAGTTCTTCCACACAGTTCCCTCGGGCGTTGGCTCTACAGGTGATATAAAGCTAAATAGCGGCGAGATAGACGAAGTGCTTGTAAAGGGCTCCCGCTACGTTGTCGAGCTCGGCTACGGCTTTGATGATGACCTCGAATACACAGAAGAGCGCGGCGCTGTAAAAGGCGCTATCCCGGAAAACGTCAGCCACCACGCAAAGGAACGGCAGTATAAGCAGGTAGGAACGCTCGGGAGCGGCAACCACTACCTCGAGCTCCAGTGGGTCGAAGAGATATACGACGAAAAAGCGGCCTCGGCATACGGCATAAGAAAAAATCAGCTTCTTATCTCCATACACTCCGGAAGCCGCGCCCTTGGTCACCAGATAGGCACGGATTACCTAAAAACTCTGGAACGCGCAGCCAAGAAATACGGCATCGAAGTGCGCGACAGAGAGCTCGTGTGCGCGCCCATAAAGAGCGCCGAAGGCCAGGAATACATCGGCGCGGTGAACGCAGGCATAAACTCCGCATTTGCGAACAGACAGGCAATCGGGCATCTTGCGAGGCTTGCCTTCTCCAAAGTAACGGGCGTAAAGCCAAAGGACGTCACGCTCCTTTACGACGTCGGGCACAACACATGCAAGGCCGAAGAGCACGAAGTGGGCGACGTGCGTAAAACACTCCTCGTGCACAGAAAAGGCGCAACAAGGGCATTTGGCCCCGGAAGACAGGAAGTCCCGGAGGCATACAGGGCTGTTGGGCAGCCGCTTTTGGTCGGCGGCTCCATGGGCACGGCATCATACATACTTCGCGGCACTGAAAAAGGCATGGCAGAGACATTCGGAAGCGCGGTGCACGGCGCGGGACGGTCGCTCTCGAGAATGGCAGCTAAAAAGCGCTTTCGCGCAGAAGATGTAAAACGCGAATTGAAGGAACAAGGCATCGTGGTCATATCGAAGAGCAGAAGCGGTATGTCGGAAGAAGCCCCAGGGGCGTACAAGGACGTGGACAGGGTCGTTGACATTATGCACAATGCCGGGGTGAACGCAAAGGTTGCTCGCTTAAAACCCCTTGTGTGCATCAAGGGATAAAAGAAGCCTGCCTAAAAATCTTCCTGTAAAAAAAGCTTGTCTGTTTCCTTATCCTTCTTAAGCTTCAGAGGCGATTCGCAGGCCGGGCAGTATATCTCCTCGCCAACGCGCTCGTCTCCGCCCATGGGTATCTCACACTCGCAAAGCGGGCACACCAGATAGGATTCGAATTTTTTCTTTTTACCGGGACCATTGGACATGTCTTCACCTCCGCGTATTATACTCCGATTATCATTCCTAACATCAACCGTGTCAAGGGATTTATCTCCACCTAAAACACAGGTTCGCCTTCCATATCCTTGGGAATATCGAGCCCCATGACCTTCAAAACAGTCGGCGCAACGTCGGCAAGCCCCCGGCCTTCCTTGAGCTTTACGTCCTTTAGCGAATCGTCTATGAGCATAAATGGAACAAGGTTCGTCGTATGCGCGGTGTGCGGCTCTCCTGTCGAGTAATCAACAAGCTGCTCGACGTTGCCGTGGTCCGAGGTGATAATGACCGCAAACCCATTTTCCCTCGAAGCCTCCGTAACCGTGCCGACCGCATTGTCAACGGCCTCGCATGCCCTAACCGCCGCGTCCATCACGCCCGTGTGCCCGACCATATCGCCGTTTGCGAAGTTTATAAGGATAAAGCCGTAGCCCCCCTGACGTATCTTCTCCGCGGCCGCATCGGCAATCTCCTTGGCCCTCATCTCTGGCTTTAAATCGTAGGTGGGAACGTCCTTTACCGAAGGTATGAGGAGCCTGTCTTCGCCGTCAAATGGTTTCTCGACCCCTCCGTTAAAGAAAAACGTCACGTGCGCGTACTTTTCGGTTTCGCTCACGCGAAACTGCTTTATGCCGTTTCTGCTTAGCACCTCGCCGAGAATATTTTTTAACGGCGAAGGCGCAAATATCGCCGGAACCTTCAAACTCTCTTCGTATTCGGTCATGGTAAGGAAAGCTGATAGAGACGGTGCTGCCTTTCTCTTAAACCCTTCGAACTCCTTATCAACGAGCGCGTGCGATAGCTCTCTTGCCCTGTCGGAGCGGAAGTTGAAGAATATGACCACGTCGTTGTCCTTGATAAGGCCGACGGGTTTACCGTTTTCGACTATCACAACAGGCTCGATGAACTCATCGGTTACGCGCCTTTTATAGGAATCAAATATCGCGGCAACCGGGTCCTGGTTCTTTGCCCCCTCACCGCCGGTCATTGCATTGTAGGCCCTTTCCACCCTGTCCCAACGCTTGTCTCTGTCCATGGCGTAGAAACGGCCCGACACGGTCGAGACCTTCCCAGCACCTATCCTGGCAAGCCTCTTTTGCAGGTCTTCCATGTAGCCCTTGCCGCTCTCAGGTGGGGTATCGCGGCCGTCCATGAACGCGTGTATGAAAATACTGCCTATGCCAGCGGCCTTTGCCTCGATAACAAGCGCTTCGAGGTGGTCTATGTGGCTGTGAACGCCGCCATCCGAGAGAAGCCCCAAGAGATGCAGCGCCGAGCCCTTTGCCTTCACCTTGTCGAATACCGCCTTGAGCTCCGGGCTCTTGCCCAGCGTTTTTTCCTCGACAGCCTTATTGATGCGCGTAAGCTCCTGGTATATGACGCGCCCTGAGCCAAGCGTTAAGTGCCCCACCTCGCTATTTCCCATCTGCCCTTTTGGAAGGCCGACGGAATAGCCGGATGTCGATATAAGAGTATTAGGATAACTGCGAATAAGCGCCGAGATGTTTGGAAGGCTCGCCCTTACCATGGCGTTGCCGTCCTTGATGATGTTGGAGCCCCATCCGTCGAGTATCACGAGAACTACCGGTTTCACTGCCCCTCCAAGATGTCCGATAATATAAAAAACTTCAGTGCGAGTACGGCTCGTTCCTCATTATGGTGAAGGCGCGGTATACCTGCTCAAAGAGAACGAGCCTCGCCATGTCGTGCGGAAGCGTCATCTTCGATAAAGAAACAAGCGAATCGGCCCTTTCGGTCAGAGACTCATGGAGCCCGTAGGAGCCGCCTATTACGAACACAAGACGTTTTTTACTTCCCATTGCCATGACCTTTTCGATAAAGGCCGAGAACTCGGTTGACGAATACGCGCGCCCCTTATCCGTCATAGCGGCAACGTAGTCCGTACTTTTCAAGTTTTTCAGAAGCGCCTCTGCCTCTTGCTTCATCGCCGCCTCGCGCTTACCGGTACCGGCAAAACGCGCGTCGCGAACTTCCGTCATTTCGACCGGCAAGTAGCGCGATATCCTTTCAAGGTAGTCCTGTACGCCTTTTTTGGCGTACTCTTTTTTCAGGGCGCCCACGCTAAGTATGGTTATCTTCAATTTGGATTGGGATTTTCAAAGAGAGCCCGAACGCTCACCTGGCGCGCCTTTTAACAGGCTTCTTTGCGGTCTTTTTCGGCGCTGATTTTTTAGATACCGACTTCTTAGGCGCGGACTTCTTAGGCGCGGACTTCTTAGGCGCAGCCTGTTTCGGCGCGACCGCTTTCTTCTCGGTAACGCTCACGTGCTTTGCATCGGCCCAGAGCCCTTCGAGGTCATATACGCCGCGCACGCGGTCGAGGAACACGTGCACTACCACGTCGTTTAAGTCTACCAGCGCCCACTGGCCGACATCGGCGCCGACGACACTTAGCGGCCTCTCCCCGTTTTTCTTGCCCCAGTCCTCTATGTGGCGAACTATGGCCTGTACCTGCCTGTCGCTCTCCGCGCTGCACACAACGAGGTAATCGGCAACGGACGAGAGCTTCTTTATCTCGAGCGCAACGATATCGGTCCCCATCTTCTCGGAGATGAGAGATGCAACCATCACAGCCTTTTGTTTGGGATCGAGTGCTATTTTAGTCTCCTTTTTTATAGAACCCTCGGCTGCTTATCAGCTTTGCAACCGCCTCGGGCACAAGATATTTTATCGAACGGCCTTCTTTTACCAGTGCGCGTATCGCGGAGCTCGATATCTCCATGGGGGTAGTGTCCACAAAGTATATCGCCCGCCCTGCGTCCGTCCTGTATGCGCCGCTTTTATTATCATACCAGAACTTCCTTGCAAGTTCAACAGGAAGGGCCTCTGCCACCTTTTTAGTTATAACGCCCGGCCTGCCGACAACAGCTATGTCGGCCGTGAGTATAAGCTCCTCGTACGCGCACCACGAGGTTATTACGTTGAACTGGTCAGAGCCCATTATGACAGTTGGCTCTATGCCGCCCTTTATAAGCTCGCGAACCGTCTCTATTGTGTAGGATAAGCCGCCGCGCTTAATCTCCATATCCGATACCTCGAAGCCAGGATTGGCTGCAATGGCAGCATTTAACATCTCAAGCCTTGCCTCAGGCGAGACCATGGCGTCACCGCTCTTATGCGGAGGATTAAAGAGCGGCATGAAGATCACCTTCTCGAGAGCGAGCGCCTCCCTCACCTCTTCTGCTATGCGAAGATGGCCGTAGTGCACGGGGTTAAATGCCCCGCCGTATAGGGCCGCCTTTGTCACGCTACCTCCCCTGTGCAGCTCGAGCCCGCGCCTGCGGTGCAGCCGTAGCAATGCACGCCTGTGCGTATGCGCCGCTTGGATAGAAGCTTAATGTCGAAATCCTCTATATGGCTCACGGCATCGCACCTTAAGCCCAGCATCTGGTTAAAGTCGCAGTCGTATAAAGCCCCGTCCCAGCCAACCGATACAGTCGAGCGGCACATCGCGCTATTTGCCGCAGCCGCATTATACAATGCCGCCAGCCGCTCCATGTAAGGCTTGAGATTACCAGAGCTCTCGAGAAAACCGTAGAAACGGCCAAGCGGCATGTTGGTAAGCGCGTAGACAGAGTGAAAGCGCACGCCGTGGCGCGCTAAAAGCTCATGTCTGAAATCAGCCTCAATGCCATTTTGCGAAGGCGGCATGAACGCGCCGCCGGGGTTATAAACAAGATTTAACTTTAGAGAACTTCCCTCAATGCCGTAGCCAAGCGAATTCAGTATTTTTAGCGCCTCTATAGAAGCCTCAAACACGCCTTGCCCTCTTACCCTGTCTGTCTGCTTCGCAAGATAATAGGGCAGCGAGGCAATGACCTCGACATTATTATCGGCCCAGAGCCCCGGTATATCGCCCAAATCGTCCTTCATAAGAACCGAAAGGTTGGTCCTTGTCATAACGCGGCAGCCGGTCTCGGAAAGGCTTTTGACAAACCACCTGTATTCTGGGTTCATCTCGGGAGCGCCTCCGGTTATATCAACGGCCTTTATGCCGCGCTCCTTTGCAACACCTAAGCAGCTCTCCATTGTCTCACGCGTCATTACCTCGGCCCTGCCTGGCCCTGCCCCAACGTGACAATGCTTACAGGCGAGGTTACAGACATACCCGACATTGACCTGGAGCGTTTCAACGCCGCTTGCAAGCAAAGGAAATCCGCCGGAGAGCTTTAGCGCCTCATCAAAGCCCCTTATGCCGCAAAGCTTATTTTCAAGTATTGTAAGCTGCTCTTCCATCAATCTATAGCCCGACCTTCTCTGCCGAGTTCCTCATCTGCACGGCATGCACGAGCGCTGCCCCGCCCTTTATGGCAGCGGCAATGTGCACGGCCTCGGTCATCTGCTCCATATTCGAACCTTTTTCCAGAGAATCTTTTGTGTACGCGTCTATGCAGTACGGGCACTGCACCGCGTGCGCAACGGCAAGAGCGATTAGCGATTTTTCCCTTTCCGTAAGAGCGCCGGCCTTCATAACGCTTGCGTAGTAATCGCTAAACTTCTTCCACAGCTCAGGGGCTTCCTTGCCAACATCCTGGAACTTGAATAAGTCCTCGGGCTTATAGTAAGTATCCATTCCTAACCTCCTGTCTTTTTTGCCTGCAACCGCTTTGATTATACCACGAAAAACCAAACAACCGCGTCCCTGTTAATCGTCCTCTCTTTGCCCCTGCCGCGAAACCCACTTAAGCACATGGGCAAGCGGCCTTGCAAGTCGCCGCCTCGTCTCTGGGTTCGTGTAACGGACATACACCATGCCAAGGACGGCTACTAAAGTGCCGCCGACAACGTCGAACATCAAATCCCACATGGTATCGCTAAGGCCGTTTTGCATGTGCGTGCCAAAGAGCACGTCCATCCAGAACTCCATGAACTCCCAGAGAACTCCGATAAAAACCGAAAATACGACCGAAAAAAAGCCGACAAGCAGGATGCTTAGCCGAATTTTACGCGTATAGTGAAGCGTGTAGACCATCAGAAAACCGAAGAGCGCGACAACTCCGGTGCTGTAAAAATGAAGGGCCTTGTCCCAGCCCGGCAACCTGTCGTAAAAAGAAAGCCATTCTCCAAAAAAGGTGTGCGCGAATATGGCGACTGTTATAAGCATGTCGAGCTCGAATGGCAAGTGCACCTGGTAGCTTCGCTCTATCAATGCCGGGGCAGCGGAGAGAACTATGGCAAGAAGCGTAAGTGCTGCGAACGGGTACTGGCCAAGGTAGAGCTGGTACGGCAAAAGCGCAACCATGACGCCGCGCAGAAACCAGGAAATAAACGCGCCTATGGTGATGTTTCCTAGCACCCCTGGCATCCGCACCTCAATACGCTGTATTCCATATCCATATTATGTTATATATTAGACGCTAAAGGGAAGTAAATCAAGGATAACGGCGGATAATGGAGAGCGGCATGGAAAAACCCAAAAGAGCGTCCCGTATAGAGGTGTTCTCGTGGTGCATGTACGACTTCGCCAACTCCTCGTACTCAACCATCATCGTGACCGTTGCCTTCAGTATGTACTTTACAAAGGCCGTTGCCGCGGGCGGAGGAGGAGAAAGGCTCTGGGGCTACGGCTACTCGCTCTCGATGCTTTGCCTTGCCGTGGTATCGCCGCTTCTTGGCGCAATAGCCGATTATGGCGGGCTTAAAAAGCGCTTCCTGCTCTGGTTCACGGCAATATGCATAACGGCAACCGCGTTCCTCTTTTTTGCAGAGCCCGGGGACGTGTACTACGCCCTCATCGTATTCGCAATCTCGAACATAGGGTTTAATGGCGGCGTGCACTTCTACAATTCATTCCTCATCGACATTGCTGACAAAAAGCACATGGGCAGGATATCGGGTTACGGCTGGGCGCTTGGGTATGTGGGTGGTCTGATTTCACTTGTAATGGTCTTCCCGCTCATAAAAGGCGGGTACGGCGAAGAAAACATCTTTAACTACCGCCTAAGCTTTCTCGTGACAGCCGTATTCTTTCTCGTTGCCTCCGTACCGACCTTTCTATTTCTAAAGGAAAGGACAAAGCGCGTGCACGCAAAATCGATTGGCAAAGTATTCAAGGAAGGCTTCGAGAGGATGCACGCGACATTCCACGAAATAAGAAAGTTCAAGGAACTTACCAAATACTTTTTCTGCTACCTTCTCTACACCGACGCCATAGACACTGTAATAGTGTTTAGCTCGGTCTTCGCGATAAGCGTTCTCGGCTTCACAACCGGCGAGGTGATAATGTACTTCATTATAACGCAGATTACCGCTGCCATAGGCGCGGCAGTATTTGGCCCGATACTGGACCGCTTCGGCGCAAAGACCGCTATCAACACAACCCTTGTTGTATGGATAGGAATAAGCATAGCCGCGTACTTTGTGGAGACAAAAACAGGGTTCTACGTAATCGGACTCGTTGCAGGCACGGTGCTTGGCGCAAACCAGTCGTCAAGCAGAGCGCTTCTCGGGCTTTTCACGCCTCACGGTAAAAATGCCGAGTTCTTCGGGTTTTTCTCGCTTGTTGGCAAATGCGCTGCCATAATCGGCCCCATAGTCTACGGCGAAATAACAGCACACACCGGCAGCCAGCGCCTTGCTGTATTGTCCCTTGCCGCCTTCTTTATCGCCGGTTTAGTATTATTAAGGACCGTCAACGTAGATAACGGCATAAAGGCCGCTGAGGCCTTTGAAACGAAGAACCCTGCCCCAACCCCTTGATAGACGCAGAAAACCTGCTATGCTTGATATTATGAGCATACACGCTGAAATATGCCCCATTTGCCAAGACCACGGCGAGGAATGCATCTGCTGCCCGGAGTGCGGGCATGATTGCGCCCTTGACCATGGTGAATCCTACTGCAAGGTCTGCGGCGGCACTGCATCAGACCCTGGCGAGGATTAATTGGCCTGATTAATAAAGACCGCTTTAAGCGAGCTTCATTAAAAAACCGCAAACCGGCCATGGAAGTCCTGTTTGTCCTGCTCGCCCTTTAAGATAAATCCATAAAATACATTTAAAAACACACAGTTAGCAGCCGCCATCCACTCAAAAAAGCGCATTTTACAAAGGCCGGTTAAAGGATTTGCTTGTCCTGTTACGCTAACCACTTGATATCATTTGTTTTTTACTGCCAGCATGATGCGCGTTGTAAAAATGACGCATCAGACCAAGGCAGCCGCATTGCTGCTTGCCAAGGCAATAATATATGCTCTGGCGTCAAAAAAGCACTTTCAAAAAATACCAGGGTAAAAAAGAAAAATTACTTTTTGAAGAGGTCGAAGTTATTCTCTGCTTTTTTCTTTGGCGCCTGATTCGATGAATCCTGGGGCTCGCCACTCGAATAAGCTCGCTTATAGATATAGCGCTCGAACATGCGCTGGTACTCGGTCCAGTTACCATCGCCGCCATCCTGCTCAATAAGCGACTCGATTGCATTTACCTTTGCGTCGAGGTCGTCTAAATAAGCAACCACTATGGCCTCGAGCGTCTTTGGCCGCTTAGGCGAGCCGAACTCGAGAAGGTTGTGGTGGCTAAGCATTATGTGCTTTATGTGCAGGCCAAGGTCTTCGGGAAAATCAGGAAGCTTCTTCATCCGCTCGGTCACGAGCTCAACGCCTATCGTAATGTGGCCGATAAGGCGGCCTTCATCGGTATATTCAAATGACTTATCAAAGGACAGCTCGCGTATTTTCCCGATGTCGTGGAGTATGAGCCCTGCGGTAACAAGGTCGCGGTTTACTCCGGTATAGTGCGAGCACACGAGGGAGGCAAGTCTGCAAAGCGAGAGCACATGCTCTATCAGTCCGCCGATGTAGGGATGG
Organism: Deltaproteobacteria bacterium; assembly: GCA_029858205.1. NCBI lineage: Bacteria > Pseudomonadati > Myxococcota > Myxococcia > Deltaproteobacteria bacterium. Next base: position 287,414 of record JAOUFM010000001.1, read on the forward strand.
TGCATGCCCTTTGCAGCAGGTGCCAGCATGAAGGGCTCGCGTATGCTCTTATCGGAAAATAAACTTTTAAGGAGCGCCTTTATGTGCTTATCCGCTATAGCCTCGATTACGGCGTCGAGCTCGGCTATCATCTTAGAAGGTTCGAACCTGGAACTTGGCAGAAAATCCGCCATGGCGTACGATCCGGGAGCCACGCTCTTTATATCGGAAAGGTTAAGCTGCACCTTTTCCCTGTAGAGCACTGCCGAGCCTTTTACCATGACGACCTCGCCCTTTACAAATGCCTCTGCAACGGACTCGGCATTGTCCCAGACGCGGGCGTCCATCTCGCCTGTCTTGTCCATGAGCTTTACCGCAAGGTAAGGCTTACCTGCTTTACTTACTCCCATGTCCTTTTTAGAGACAAGAAAGAACGAATCGACCCTGTCGCCGTCCTTTATGGCTGACACGAATGCTGTTTTCATACTGAAAAACTATCACACAAAATAACCGGCGGTCAAGGAGAAAGGCTTCGTGCGCTTTGACAAAGCATAGAGGCAAAAAACGGGGCAGGCGGCCAGACGGAAAGACTTGACGCTCGAAACAGAAAAGAACAAGCAAAAAAAATGGGGCGGGCGCAGAAAGCGCCCGCCCCGGATAGAAAATAAAATTTTAGCTAAGTACTGCTTCCTTGCAGGCCTTTGCGACCCTGAACTTCACTACCCTCTTTGCCGGGATCTTTATCTCTGCACCTGTCTGCGGATTTCTTCCCATTCTTGCCTTCCTCTTTACGAGAACAAGCTTGCCGAGCCCCGGAAGCGTAAACGCGTTCTTCGCCTCTTTGTAAGCAAGCTGCGCAAGTTCCTCAAGCATTGCTCCCGCGACCTTCTTCGTTACTCCGCCCTTCTTTGCGAGGTGATCGATGATCTTTGACTTGGTCATTGCTTTTGCCATGTTTTTCCCTCCCCAGAGATTTAGCTGCTTACCAACTTTTACAACATTTCAAAAAAAGAAGCAAGAAAAAAATTACTGCGCCGCGATACTGCTCTGCGTTTTACGCGTCCCGAGTCAAGCCAAAACCGCCATCTCATAAAATATCTGTCCTATAGGCCCGCACCTTGCGGTGCACTTTGACCCAGAGCCATACGCCCAAAAAGAAAAGCACAAAGAGAAGCACGTGCTTTACCATGAGCGCCTCGACCTGCCCGTGCTCGACGGCCGTATTCCATTCGTACTGCTTATACATGAACGTGCGTATCACTCCGGCAAACATCAGAAAAATAAAACTCCCGCCTGCGACATGCACCATGCGCGGATAAAAATTCACGGCCATGCGCCTTATATCTGCACAACCGCTTTTGTCGGCATATTTAACAATTAGCCACATTCCATAAGTAGCCACCACAAAAAGCGCGGTAGCAAAATCGTGGAAATAATTATTAAGCATCACGAGCATTCCCATCATGTCAAAATCCTCCCGACATATGCTGCACTACATTACCGCACCGCGGCAGCATGACGCGCCAGCACGCTCCTTGCCGCGACGAACTCGATATAGGGCCTGTCATCGGTATTAAGCTCTCCGTCGGCAACAACAATTTTTCGAACATCTTCCGGCATAAGCCACAACCTATACTCCTTACCTATAGCGTCGGCCAACCGGCGTCCGGCCACCGCAGATTTAATGCGTGCCTCATCCATGCCAAACGGAACCATAGCCCCTATCATTATGACGTCGCCGGAACTCTCTATCGACCACACATAGGCATTCTTAAATACTGTTCCGAATGTCCTTATCATAATTTGTTCATCGACACCTGTCAGTAAATATCCCGGAAGCCACTGCGCAAAGACCCCGCCTTCGTTGAGTCTGGAGCGCACAAGCTCAAAAAACTCGACACTAAAAAGATTCGACATGCCTTCATCCGTCGGATACGAAGGTTCCGATGAAATAATATCGTACTTCTCTGTGGTGCGCGAAAGATAATTTCTTGCATCCGCAACCGCAAACTCGGCACGTGCGTCCTTGAAAATATCGGGGAAAAAAAACTTTTCAACTGCCTCATAGACAAGCGGCTGGATATCCACACACACCGCCCGCTCTATGCCCTTATCGCCAAGGGCCGCCATAAAGGTCGCTCCGGTGCCAAGGCCTATATTAAAAAAACTCTTTGCACCTGGATTTGCCTCTAGCGGCAAATATGCCAGGAGAAGCTGGTTTGCCCAATCGCCGGAGGAATACCGTACGGCATCGCCAATTCCGGTGCGCGCAACAGACCCTTCTATCTTGCCGTTGGTGGCTATATACTTATGATCATTACCCCACTGCCCTGCTGCTGAAAAAACCTGGACAACACCCTGCGCATTCTCCTTCTCGTAGACCAACTTATGCGCGGACTTAAGCTGCTTTAAATCCGGTTTGTCTCTGTGCAGACCCGCACGGTAAAAATTCACAGCCATGTCAAAATGACGCGGAGCTTTTATAAACACAATAACCGGCGCCAGTCCGAGCGCAGCAATTAAAACCAGCAAAGCGCCGGTATTGTTCCCTCTTCGAGAAACAATTATCAATACAACCGCAACGGCGATATTAAGGCCTGCCGCAACGAAATTAGACATCTTAATGCCCATAAGCGGTATCAAGACAAACCCGGCTGCCAACGAGCCTGCCACCGCGCCAAGACTGTTAATCGAATACAGCCCTCCGCCATCACGCCCTATGGCGCTCAAATCTCTTGCCCGCCCTTTTAAGGCAAGCGGGAAAGTCATTCCCATGAGAGTCGTAGGTACAAGCATTACGAAAAAGGCGAGAACAAACTGAGTCACGAAAAACACATGGAAGGAAAATCTGAACTTATAAAACATCCAGACATAGAACGGCTCCATATTCCTTATAACCACAAAGGTAAGCAGCCCGAAGACCGCTATGGCAGCCTCTACTATCCCGAAGGCAAGCAACTTGTTCTGCGTTCTATCGGCCGCGATACCGCCGACATACGCGCCAAGCGCAAGCCCTGACATGAAGGCCGCAAGCATCGTTGAAATGGCGTAAGTGGTGGAACCAACGACGAGGGAGAGAGCCCGCATCCACGCGATCTCGTAGATTAGCGCTGCGGCCCCTGAGGCGAAAAGCGCGCCAAGGAGCACGGCATCCAGAGCCGTCTTTTTTCTGTCAGATCCGCTTACGCCTTCCATAACACCACCGACGATTCAAGATATCAAAATGCCTTACGGCACAAAAACCGCACCCGGCTTCCTCTTTAAACATGCCGCGCTAACGCGGCAATTTCACTGAAGCGATATCGAAATCCTTATCGAGGCTCCGAAGCGCGTACTCGCCGAAGGCGCGCCTGTGCGCCCATTGTAGCATAAGGGAATTGATGTGCGCCATAGGAAACCCCTTTGCCGAGATCTTCCATATCCGCCTTAAGATGCGCGGCCATGTAAAAAGCTCTCTACGCACCCAGAGAACAGCCTGCTCTCTGTTAAACGGCGTCATACGCTTATCATCGTGCTCGAAAAGCGCGGTATTGCCGTCGAAGTCGTCCCACGAAACGCCACGGAACATGTAACTGCTGTATTTCTCATAAAGGTCTGTGCCGGGAAAAGGCGTGAGCATAACCGGATGGGCCGCTACGTCGAGAGTATCGCATATATCGAGAACCCTCTGGAACTCATCGAAGGACTCGCTTCTTGCCCCGACCATCACGAATAACATGACGTCGATACCGCTGCCCCTTATCTTGCGCAGCGCATCTATCCTGTCCCTGCCCTGCTTTGTCTTGGCGTCATAGCCGCCAAGCGTCATGGCATCGTTCGATTCCCAGCCGACCATGACGGTCGTAAGCCCCGACCTCCCGGCGGCTTCCAGCATCTTCAGGCCTCCCTCATGCTGCACTGTCGCCAGATCCGCCTGCCCGAACCACCACTTGCCCTTTACCGACCGTTTAAGCTCGTCGAAAAGGGACGTAGCCCTTTTGATGTCCGGCCCCCAGATATTGTCGTCTATATTCATGAGCATCCGGTAAGGGCTCTCTGCCACCTCGGCCACGACCTCCTCAACCGGACGGTACCTGACCTTTGCCCCAAGGAATTTCCTGACCGAACAGAACGTGCATCCGTACGGACACCCGCGCGCCGTGAAAAACGAATCAAAGCGGTATTTGCTCTTAAGCAACCCGCGCCTGCGCCTGGGAAGCCCGTTTAACTCAAGCCTTTCTCCTGTATAAACTGGCTTAAGGCAACCCGATGCCGCGTCCGCGAGAATGCCCTTTAGCACGGCCTCTGCCTCGCCCACTACGATTGCGTCGGCATGGGCTCTGGCCTCGGCTGGAAGCACCGTTGCATGCATACCGCCTATGACAGTTTTCTGGCCACGCCGCCTCAATTCATCGGAGAGCTTATATACCCACGGTATCTGCGGAGTAAGGGAAGAAAACATGAACAGGTTGGCGCTAAGCCTGTCTGCGGACACATCCTCTCTGTTTGCGTCGATAAGCTCTATATCTGCGGAAGGGTCTATGCTTGAGATAAAAGAAGCGAGGTACTCAAGTATTGGCGGGGCCATCTGCAGATTGTCGCTTTTTTCGCCCCTCTTGCCAAACGGCGGGCTGATGATGGTTATTTTCATATCACAAAAGCGGCGCGTGCAGCCCCTTCATCATGGCAAGGCCGCCAAAGGCCACGAACATGACGATGTAGCCAAGAATAGCCACCCAGGCCATGCGCTGCCCTCTCCAGCCGTGAATGGCCCTTAAATGAAGATATATGGCGTATATGAACCACGACACAAGCGTCCATGTTTCCATCCTGTCCCAGCCCCAATACCTTCCCCAGAGCCCGTAAGCCCAAAGGGCGCCGGCCCCCATCTCGAAAGTAAGGCCGATAAAACCGAAACAGATTATCCTGAAGGTGAGGTCGTCGAGCGTTTTCTCATCGGGCAAGCGCCTTGTCCATGCCATTTTGCCGCTGGCCTTCAAAAGCTGCAGTATCGCGCTGCCAGCTGAGACGGTAAAGGCGCTATAGGCTATCCACGCGAAGAACACATGCAGCCACAGCCAATTGCCCTTATAAGGCGGCGGCAGCGGCTCTGTCGCCGTGCCATGGCTCATGAGACCGTAGCCGAGCACGAGCAATATCACTGGCGCAACAACCACGCCCATCACCCTGACAGATGGAAGCCTCCATGCGAACAAGACCATTATCAACGCTATAAACCAGCTCGAAAACAACGCATGCTCGTAGGTCCAGAGCACCGGCGCATGCCCCGACTCAACCCAGCGTATAGCTATCGTCAGGGTATGCAAAACAAGCGCACCTACGCTCGCAAGCCAAGAGTGAGCATAATACTTATCTTTTCTGAAAACAAGTGCCGCGAGCGCGAGAACAAAGCTCACGGTATATCCCGTAACACCTGCCCAGAGACATATGCCTTCCAGGATTCTCAACATAGATACTTATTTTGCATTATAACAAGATATAAGCAAAATTAACAGAGCCCCCCAACAGAGCGATTCGAAGCAAAAAAACAAGACCTCCAAGACAAACCTGGCATCAATTACGTTCCGGCCTGAATATCCCGGGACCGTACCGTATGACCAAAGCGCTCATTACAAGAACCCACATGCTAAAAACACTCCAATAAGTAGTGTCGGACGTGATCCTGACGATGGCTATCTGCTTTAAATCCGCGAACTCGAGAGTCAAATTGCCTATCCTGGCCTTCTCACCAGGTTTCAACACGCCGCGCCATGCTTCCTTAAATGGCTCACGCCCGTCAACTATCCTCAACCCGAACGCCGGATTGTTCATGCCAAGCGACTTAGTTCCATAAGTATACTGACCGCGCTCCTCCAGGTCGGGAAAGAACCTGGCCTGCATGTACAAACCGCTCCCCGGCATATCTATCGGCGATTCCGCCATAAAATCCTCCGATATCTTGATATATTGCTCAAAAAGCACCTTGCCGTCCTTATCTCTGACCTTGAAAAGCGGCGTCACACCGCCTCCTATAAGCATAAACTGGTACCCTTCCATGCCTGCCGGCCTGTTTACTCCGATAACACGGGATAAAGAGAAGTGTTCGCCGTCCTTCACGAAATTCACATGCAACATGGCATCGCGCTCACTGGCGATGTTCCCCTCATCGTACTTGGTCTTTAACCACTCCATCCTTAAATTTATCGCTGGAACTGCGCGAGCCAAAGGGCTCGGCGCAACCGTGACAAAAGTGGAACCCTGCGCATCAACATCCACATCCTGCGGAAGTAATGCCATCGCATCGAATTGCGTCAACTCCGCAATCGAGAACACGGCTACTATAACCATCATGGAAATATGAAATACGATGGAACTCCAGAACGTCAGACCCTTTTTCTCTTCAGATCTGAACACCCGCCTGAACGTGCAAAACCCGACGCTTACAAAGATAAAAGCAGGTATAAAGAAAAAGAGCGTGGTCCAGATATTGTAGACCTTGGACAGTACGAGCAACGCCGTCGCGCCTACCAGCAAAAAGATAGCAAATCCTCTAGAAGCCAAAAACTCCAGCATATCCCTCTTCGCGGGCATCACTCATACTGCCATACTGCCGGCAGAAACCACTACAAATCACCAATCTTTTCTATTGCCCTTTTCAGTGGTATCGGAAAGGGACACTACACCGTCGACAAGCCACTTGCCGTCTTTCCTGACAAGATCGTACTTCATTTCATATGTTACGGTTTTTAACGGCAAAATCTCGGCGCGCGTCTTGACATCTACCCACCTGTATGCCCAATTCTCGGCAGTAAGAACTTCTGCATTATCCCCGATAATACTTGCACCCTTATATTCCAGACGAGTTATATCGGCAAGCATCCTCTGGCCGCCCTCGCGAAAAGATCTTATTATAATATCTATCTTATTTACCCTTATTTCCGTTGCCGCGCTTTTCAACAAGGTATAATTATCTTCACCGTACGCTCGCACAAGCCCATGGTTATACAACAAAACGGCCTTTTTAACCGACTCTTGTTCCGCATCTCGAGAAGAACACGCCGGCAATACACACACCATGGCAAAACAAAGAACAAAAAACACGGCAGGAACAGTGCGTATCCTGCCTCTTCTGCCATTAGTAAACAAAACTGAAAGGAAAGTTGGCATTATTTCTCTATTACGTAAAGGACGGACTCTGGATAGGGACTGCTGGCAAGAGCCTTTCTTCCTTTGCCATCGAGGCCGACGACATATATATCGCCCTGCATACGCCTCAAGAACTCCGGCTTTTTAAATTCTTCCTTGTCCGGGGCTGTCATTCGCACATAAAAAACCTTCCCATCCGTTGATATCTTCTCGAATAATTCGTCGTCCTTGGAAGCAGCTAAGGCCTTCAAGTTCTTTCCATCGGCATCTATAACATAAATATCGCGCTGTCTCGGCTCCACAGTGCGGGAAAATATCACCTTATTACCTGGGGCAAACTTCACAAAATACTCGTCTTTGTCCGTGGCCGCGAGAGTGGCCATCTCCGTGCCATCGGGCTTGATAGAATACAGGTCCCACTGCTTACCGCCTGATATACGGATGAATATAACCCTTTCATCTGCGCCAAAGGCCATATAACGCTCGAATTCTTTTGTTCTGGCAAGCGGCGTTCTCACTCCATATTTCGTAACGGCATAGAGGTCCGCGTTCGTACCCAATACATCAGTCCCTATTATAAACCTGCCGTCAGCGGTCTCAGCCTCAAAACGACCCACGCCAATGCCTTCGGTAAGCCTGTATTCGCGGCCCGATGAAGCTTCATGCAGATACAGGTCTATAGTGCCTTTGCCGTCATCGACCTGGAAAATAATATCCGCCGCTTTTGTGTACGCAGAAAATCTCTTGGAGCCTTTTATCTCCGTGCCTATCTCCACATTACGAAACGGCTTTGTCTTAAGGTCTACGGCATGGAGCCTGTAAGACAGTTCGCCGTCCTTCTCCTTTACAATCTCGCCATAAATAAAGACATCGTCTCTTTCAAGCTCTACCCTGAACTCTTCGCCTGGGCCGTTGGCAACGACCGTCTTCCCTGTGCCCTCGATATTGACTATATAAAGGTCACCGTTATCTCCGCGAGGCAAGGGATAAGAAGAATACAGCACCCTATTATCACGCGTCAGACCTTCGAAAAAATTATTTGTCTTGCCGCCGTCGTCATTCATCGCCTTCTCATCAGTGCCGTCGAGTTTTTTCGAGTACAGCTTCTGCCTGTATATGCCGTCCGTATTCTTGCCTTTATAAAATACAACCCTGCCGTCATCCGTAATAACATCGAGCGTATCGAACAGAGGACTATTACTAAGAACTATTCGCCCGGAGCCGTCCTTGCCGATTATAACAAGGTCTGCCTGGTCGCCGCTGTACAAATCGTAAATCACCCTGCCATCGGGCAACAACTTACGCACATCCTCTTTCTGACCTGTGACAGCCAATGGAACAGACTTGCCATCACTGAGTCGAAATGCAAAAATATCCTGATTTATATTACGGCCGTCTGTGATTCTATCAGAAATGGAATAGATTACCACGCCATCGGCTGTATACCCGTGGAAATGCACGTTGCTTTTAGGGTCTGTGGAAATGGCCTTACGGCCTGTGGCGTTGACATCGACATAGTAAAGGTCGGACTGTCCATAGCCCGATAATTCCATATATATTATGCCTATAGCTTCGGAAGATATTACGTCGAGAGGTAGAAAAACACAGAAAAAAAGAACGACTATGAAAGAATACTTAGATACTCGCATTATCTTACGGATCGTAATTAACAGGCGTGTAAGTATATGTATAGCCATTGTTGTTTGCAGCAGCACCATGGTTTTGAGTGCACAAGGTATAGTTCGTATAACCGGCTATGACACCTGTATTGGCGATTGTCCAGCAAGCCGGTGCCGCAGCCGTCCCGTTCCAGCCAGTCCATGCTGCCCCATTAATCAATCTACTTCCACGCGATGATACGCCAAAAGCAACCGGCTCGTTGCTGCCGTGTATGCCGCCAAACCTGCCGCCGCCGTGGCAATTCATGCATCCTATTGCAGGCATCGGGGCAGTAGGCAGCTTGGCAGCAGCATATACATCAAGCCGAGTATTATCCGGCGGATGTATGACGTGACTTGGCAACCCTGGGCCCGCTCCACCAGTGGAACCGTAAACAGCCTGCAAATGGCAATTATAACAGAGCCATGTTGAAACACCTCCTGCTTCATTACCTCTTAGAAGATACGCGTTCGCGGAACCGTGCGGCCCTCTCGGATCAGTCTGCACATCGCTTGCATGACAATCAGTGCACGTTATATAACTATCCAGATATATTCCACGCGCGTTATTGAACGCTGTATCGAATGTGGCATTTAGAGCCCCGGGCCTGTTCTGGCCACGATTGAACACCGGATGGTAGCCTAAGTTTCTCGGATTAAAGTCCCTTGTTACCTCGGTCTGCGGATAAGTACCGCTTCCGGTAGTAACAGTGGCCGCCGGGCCAGCAGCGCCAAACGCAAAGTACGAATGGCACTTGAGACAGAGATACGCCTCATACATGTCAGTGCCGCTCACACTGTCGAAAGAAACCTTTGAATAGCTCGTGACCCACCCGGTTGTCGGATAAGGATACCCGGCAGCCGCAGGTGCAGGCCAGTTTGCGGCGAAGAACCCGGCGCCGAGGCTCGCGTAAACACCGACATGAGTGGCCGGCTTTGCGCCCCAAGAGCCAAGCAGCGGCCCCCTTATCCTTATCATTTCGGCACTGCGCTGGGCTTTCGTATAATTAGTCCTATCGGCATTAATGCCAGCCGGCGAAGTAACGGTTATTGCCTGCGCAACGTGCGGGTTATGACAGTCAACGCACTCGGAATGCCTCGTTCCTGCGGCAATACTGTTCCACTGCACACCGGCTATCTGCCCGGTAGTTGTAACATCATTATATTCGCTCGTACGGTGTCTGCCAACCAGGGTGAGATCATCTATTGGATGTCCGCTGAGCTTTGGAAGCTGCGTTGCGATATCAGGGGTAGCCGTGGTGCCGCCTGTTCCAGCGGACCTGTGGCAGTTAAGACAAAGGGCCTCTTCCCACGCAACAAGCATCCTCGGTATCAAATAATTCGTTGTTATATCCGGGCGGGCAGCGGCAACCGTCTGGTTCGCCGAAGCGATAGTGGTTGTATCGTATGTCGTCGCAGCCACACCGTCGCCCTGCATGCCATGAGGAGTATGACAGTTTACGCAATCCCCGGCATTTAAGCCAAGGGCATTGCGGTTAAAGTTCCTCGGGAATGTGGTTATATTGCCGCTTAACGCGGCATTGGCGCCGGGCCACTTCATATTGCCGCTTGTTACGTGCGCGGACGCGTCATACTTTGTCTTGCCCTGATATACACGCCAGTACCCCCAGCCTGTCTTTGCGGGATCCGGCGGCATGCCAAGGCTCATGGTCTCATGGCAATAATAGCAATATTCCCTGGTACCTGGCGCAAAAAGGGAATACATGTCAGGCGTTGTCGTTGTATCGGTAGTAGGGGCGCTGGCATTGGTTGGTTTCTGCTCCGAACCGCCAAAGGACATGTGCAAATCATGACAATGGCTACACTCACCTGCTTGATATTTACCGCCATCGGCAGCATCGCTATAATAGCCGTACTCGCCGCCAAACGTCCTGTCAACACCGCAAGGGGCCGCAGGGCACCATACTCCAGCGTCAACGGCAGTGCTGCCGCCGTGTTTGGTATTCGGGTATGCGCCGCCTGTTGCCTCGGCGCTAGAAGCAAAATAAAAATACGCCACAACGCCGACAATAATACATAGCGCTATGCCTATTAGGAATCCAAAGGTTTTTTTATTGTGACCTAGCATAATAGGATTAATTATTCTTAATCGTTAGATTAAATTATGACAAATATCACAAAAATAGTCAAGTGCTATGGTGAGGCTACTCGATTTTTTTTAATACTCGCACGACTACAGCAAAACAGCCTTCCGTAAAGATAACAGGACACTGGCACTCCTGAATCTGTTGACCATAGTTATGCGCGCCATTTGGGGCGCACAGACCGCTACTTGATATCTGCCTTATAGATATTTACGTTGCCGGCCTTGTCAGACGATTTGACCGTTAGCGTATACGTGCGCACTCCGTCCGCGTCCTTCTTGTTGGCCTTGAAGCGCAGCCTAAGCGGCAGCGAGAACGTTCCGTCTCCAGAGAGCGTCAACACCCCGGAGGACGTATATTGCCCGTACTCGTCCTCGAGCGTATACTCGACCTTTGACAATGCCGCATCGGCAGAAGAACCCGACACGATTACATAGTTCTTGTTCTTCTCGGCTACGTTTGCCGACGCACTGTAGGGATTATCGGACACTGCAGTGCCTACCGCGAGCACCGGAGATACGGTATCCACCGTAAACGACACGGACACAGGCGTTAAATCCTCGTTACCGGAAGCATCTATTGCCTTTATAAGGACCGTGTGCAGGCCCTCGGAAAGGCCGTTTAACGCGACCCCGGTTGACTGCGACGGAGCGCTCCATGCGTCTCCATCTATGCTTACGGAATACGAAAGCGACGCCACCGGTGTGTCGTCGTCCGTTCCTGAAAATGATATGTTCACATTCGCGCCGCTATAGGCACCGGGCGCAAAGGTAACGTTCGTATCCGGCGCCACCATGTTCGGGAGCACAACGCTTCCGCCGGCCGCTACCGTAAACACCCTCGGAGCGCTAGACGTATTGTCGTATGTATAAGAATCAACTGCCCTCATATCCACGCTCTGCCCCGTAGCCGTGTCCGTAAGCGTAAGGGTTACGGTACCGGGAACCGAGTTCACTATCCAGTTGATGGTATGAGGGGCAACATTTGTCGCCACTACCGAGAACTCCCACTGCTTGGGAAGGTTCGTGTCCTTTATATCCACCCAGTAATACGTCTTATCTAGCCCCCAGGACGTGTGGTCGAAGTACGCCATCACGGGGCTGCCCTGCATAAAAGTGGTGTAAAGATCGTATCCGCCGCCGTCGAAACCGTCGGTTGCGTGTATGGCCGAGCCAAGCATCAACCGCGCCGAATCGTTATTATACCTTACCCATATGTCCGAGAGCCATATGGCCTTGGCATCGGAGACCTTTGGAGAGGCAGAGAGCATTACGGCAGCGAGTACCAGAGCAGCTAATATTTTCCTTATCATAGTGTTTTCACCCTCTTAAGCGTCGTTTACTGTTTAGGCACCGCGAGATAATAATCCGCAACGGTCGCATCCGTGCCGCGGGTTACCCAGTAACCCCACCACGGCCTCATGAACACATTGACACAACTTACGGCAGTACAGGTCTCGTTTGTCGTCGTCTTGTCATTGGCCCAGTACTTTATCGTTCCAGACATCCTGTTAGCAGTAACGGCAGCGGTCCAGAGCTCGCCGACCGTACACGGGTTCGAACCAAGCGCCGTTGTCGCAGTGAAGGTTCCACCCCTGCAGACATATACCTTGGACCAGTCTATGTTCCTAAGATACGGGTTGCCAACAAGGCTCTCGGACTCGGCTACGTCGTTACGCATATCGACCTTGGTCCAGTTTGCCGTGTTCTCGGTAAGGGTTGCTCCGTCGGAATCGAGAACGCTAACCCAGTTGTAAGAAAGAATATAGAAACCCTCGCCTGGAAGTATCGTGCTAAAGGCATTGGTCGACGTTACAACATTCAACGTGCCGGGATCTGCTAAGCCGGTATCGGTCAGCGTATATACATTCACCGTAGCGTTCAGGTCGGTGCCGAATGCCTGGGCAAAGGTCGCCGCACCGTACGTATACGGCAGGCTCACCACGTTCCAACCGCTCCTTAATGCGGTCTTACCGGTTGCAACGCCTCCGGCAACAGCCGATGTGTTTGCAGCGTCGTCGGTACTCTTGACACTTGCGTAGTAGATGGTGTTTGGCCAGAGCATCCTGCCCTCTTCCGTGGCTACGCAGGCCCCTGCGCCGTTATCCTTACAGCTAAGAGTGAATGTCTCGTCAGCTCCTGGTGTTGCCGGAGATGGCGGCTCAAATGCAGCAGGAAGCGTCAATGTGCCCCAATTCGTAGTAAACCAGGCCGTGGTCAGGTTCGCCGCATAATCATAGGCGTCCTTAAACTGCACGTCGTAGGAAGCCACAGCGCTTCTTCCGGTGTACCCGGTATCCTCCTCAGGCGCAACCCACTTAAGCACAAGCGAGCGCGGAGAAGAAGACAGCACAGAGAAGCTAGCTCCGTTAACTGCCACAGGCGCCATGTTGTCGGTTATGGTAAGCGTGCCCGGGGCATAGACGTACTGCGTGGGATTGCTCGCATCGCCCGAGGTCACGCCGTAGATATAGTAAGTTCCGGGCGAAACTCCGGTTGTATTGAACGAGCAGGTAACGCCCGTGCCCTCTGCTGCAGTGGCGCAGGCGCCGGTTATCGCAGTGCCGCTGTAAGTGCCGCTAATGGTGCCGTAATAGAAGGCCACGGTAACCACATCGGTCAAATCGGTAAGCGTATAAGTGATATTGTAGCTTGCGCCGTGCGCAACGGTTGCTCCACCGGCCCCAGGAGTCGTCACACTAAGAGACGGCGGATAATCTACAGGGTTGAAGGCAAAGCTTCCTCTGTCATTCGGGCTTGTCTGAATGGCGTTAGCCACATTATCCTGAATCGGTGTTTTAGCGATTACGCAGTACGTATTGCCAACTGTAAGGCACGCGGTTGGCGAGCTGTTGCAGGTAAGGGTAGCAACATTGCCAACGAGGCTTACAGGAGCTTTCAGCGGTATTAGAGTACCGGTGCAACTTCCATCACGGAGCTCGTAACTGCTGACATTATCGGCAGCGTTTACTCCGCCCCCTGTCTTAAGCCCGCTTCCTGTTTCGGTAAAGGTGACTGTGACAGAATCGTACACCATGGAATCGACGCTTGCCACCTTGGGGCCTTCTTTATCCTGCCTTACGGCATTGGCGCTGGTCTTTGTGGTTTCGTTATTTCCGGCGTTGTCTGTTGAGAAGTACCTCACATAATTGGTACATGTGCTTCCGGCTGCGCAGGTAACGCTAACGGCCGTGCCGACTGTCGTAGGCGTGCATGTGCCGGGGGTGGCGGCGTCGAGACACGATTTCGTTGACGCAACACCGCTTGTTGCGTCTGTTGGCGTAAGCGTTACCGTAACAGGACTCGTCGCAGTCCACGTTGCGCTCGCGTTGTCGGTTGTAGAAGGCGCCACCGTGTCTATCTTGACGTTCGGGGTGGTCGCGTTATACGCGGTCCAGGTTGAGGCCGCGCCGAGCGAGTCCACCCACCTGTACTGCCACTTATAATTTCCATTAGCAAGCCCGGCAGCTGTACATACGCCGGTAGAGGCCTGTGTGCCGCTGTTGACAAGGCCTGAGGAGCAATTCGCCGTATTCGTATAAGCGCTGGCGCTGGCTATTATCTCGACCTCGAGTTTATACTGATGCCCGTTTGCATCGGTTGCAGTGCCCTTTGCTATTATCTGGTTCTCTGTAGTCCATGTGTTATTGGTTATGACAGTCGTGCCGTCGGTCTTATACTGCACCGGGGCCGCACTTGTCACAGGCGCGGCGTTTACCTGCGGCGTGCACGACGCCGTAGCGCCTGCGGATACGTTGCCGGCATTATCTATCGCGCAGATTCTAAAGTAGTGCAACACGCTCGACCCGGCAAAGGCATACGGCGTAGCCGTAGCAGTTACCACATTAGTATCCTCTGTGCCGCTTGTGCAGTTTGCCGCAGGAGAGGCAGCGGTCGACCACATTAGCTTATACGCATCAGTTGTATGGAGGCCGCTGTTGGCATCCGAGAAGGTTGCCCACGTAAGGTTACACGCCCCGACAACTGCCGTGGGCGTAAGGGTTCCATCCACGGGAAGTGTCGCGTCGGTGGTAACTGTAGCGTCGGTATTGTCGCTATTTACAAGCGCCTGGGCCATGCCCGTAACGCTCGTTACTGCCGCAAGGAACGTATCGCCGGTTGCGGTCGTGCCGGAGGTCTTTATGGTAATAAGGTACTGCGTCTGAGTTGTGGTTACAGGCAGATTAATGCTCGTAAAGGTGGCAACGCTGGTTGCAAGGGTGGCGCTGGCCTTTAGCGTATCGGAAGCGTCCCATTCGTTTGCCGTTGTGCCGTTATCCTGGTATATCTGCACGCCACTTGTGGCAACATCTGTATCCGCGCTGGTGCCACTTCTCGTAACCGCTATGGTCACTGCCGTGTCTGTACCGGAATCAACCTTAAGGGTAAACGTGCTTACCGCAACCGGGTCTACGGAAGACGCCTTTACCGACTTATTTGCCGGGGCTACTCCGTCACCGACCGTGAGCTGTGTTGGCGTGAAGGTGCCTATGGTCACACCGGCATCATAATTGCCGTTTGTGTCCTTTTGAAATACCTTATAGGTATATGGCTGGCCGGTCGTGAGGGCTACTGCCGTGCATCCCGCGCTTCCGCCTGTACCGTCTATTTTACTTTGCGCAGCAGAGGCCGTGCTCGATATAACGCAGGCTACAGTTGCCGTGCCTATGGCATTGCCTGCCGCATAGGTTGTTCCCTCTACAGGAACATCGGAGCCTGCGCCGGCTGCAGCCCATCTTAAGACCACCGAGCCGCTTGTCGCGTTAAAGTCCGCGCTATTGGATGTGGTCCAGTTAATAGTGTTCTTGTTATTTCCCGAGGCAGAGCCGCTTACAGCGGTAGCGCCGTTGGGGGAAAGGTTGTCTATCGTAAGCGCCGTTGCATTGGTATCGCTTCCGGTATGGGAGTGCGTTCCTCCGCCGACCCATGCAGTTACAGGCGCGGTGATGGAATAAGAAGCTCCGGGAGGCACAGGCATGAGAGCGTGCGTCATGGGTGTTACGCGCACCTTAAAGGTGGTAAGCGTTGTCGTAGCGCTCATTCCCGTAACCGTTATGGTATTGGAGCCCGTTACCGGCGATGTCGTAGAACCATAAACAGTGCCGCCAGCGCTGTTGGTTATGGCAAGAGTTCCAATGCCGCTGTTTGTCGAAAGATTAACCGTTACCGAACTGATTGTTTCGGTGCCGGAATTTGTCTGCAATGTAAAAGCATCTACGTCTGTTGCTGCTGCTCCCGGCGCTATAGTAACGGCCCCCGGGTCTGTGCCTGTAGCGAGAGTGGTAAGGTCCTGCCAGGTAACAGTAATCTGCCCGACAGCGCCTGCGCCTGCTGCACGGCCTGCACCTTCACCGGAACCGCTGCCGCCGCCGCCTGGAGCCACACCGGCATTACCAACAACCGCTCCGCTTACGCCGGCACCCCCGGCAGCACCCGCCGGAGAAGCTGCTCCTGCCGTTCCTGCCGCTCCTCCACCCCCTGCCCCTGCAACGGCATTTCCGCCGTTTCCGCCGTTTCCACCGCCGCCGCCTGA